>CAZYNY010000022.1:0-32729 GCA_964648095.1 uncultured Nitrospirota bacterium
AGATATGATAGGGATAGATGAGATATACCGGATAGGTGGGGCCCAGGCAATAGCGGCAATGGCCTTCGGGACTGAGACTGTCCCCAAGGTCGATAAGATTGTCGGGCCCGGAAATATCTATGTTGCCACTGCCAAGAGGCTTGTATTCGGCACTGTTGACATAGATATGGTGGCAGGGCCGAGTGAGGTCCTTGTTATTGCGGACGAGTCAGCCAATCCCGCATTTGTCGCGGCGGATCTTTTGTCCCAGGCAGAACATGATGCAAGGGCAATGGTCGTGCTTGTCACTGATTCAGCAGATATGGCAAGGCGCGTAGAGAGGGAGCTTTCAAAACAGCTTGATGGCCTTGAAAGGAGGGATATTGCCAGGATATCCCTGAGGGATCATGGGTCGATAATTATCACAAGGGATTTAGCTGAGGCGGCAGACATATCCAACATGATTGCCCCGGAGCACCTTGAGCTCTCTGTAGGAAAACCGTTATCTCTTCTAAAGAGCATAAAAAATGCAGGGGCCATATTCCTTGGACACTATACCCCGGAGTCTACAGGGGATTATGTCGCGGGTCCAAACCATGTCCTTCCAACAGGAGGGACTGCAAGATTTTTCTCTCCCCTTTCTGTTACAGATTTTATTAAGAAGTCAAATGTCATCTCCTACCAACCACAGGCCCTGAAAAGGATGGGAAAGACCATTAGCAGGTTTGCAAACCTCGAAGGCTTACATGGGCATGCCCGGGCAGTGGAACTCAGGCTAAAGGAGATAGGGTGATGGAGAGGCGGACAAAGATCGTGAGGAATACCAGCGAGACCAATATCACGGTCGAGCTCCTCCTTGATGGAAAAGGAACCATCGAGATAAAGACCCCGATCCCCTTTATGGATCATATGCTGACCCTTATGGCAAGACACGGATTTATGGATCTTCATGTCAAGGCCGGCGGGGATATAGATGTTGACTATCACCATCTAGTTGAGGATATCGGTATAGTCCTTGGGGGTGCCCTTTCCAAGGCCCTTGGCGACAAGAGCGGGATATCCCGATACGGATCGTCCCGTTTGCCTATGGACGAGACCCTCTCTGCCATTGACCTTGATATATCAGGGAGGCCGTATCTCGTCTACAATGTCAGATTCCCGGGGAGGAGGAAGATAAAAGAGTTTGACCTCGATCTGATGGAGGAGTTCTTCAGGGCCTTTGTTAATCACGCCGGGCTTACCCTCCATATGAACCTGATCTATGGTAAGAACGTCCATCATATTGCTGAATCCCTATTTAAAGGGCTAGGCAGGGCCCTTGCCCAGGCCATAAGAATAGATGACAGGATTGCGGGGGTCCTCTCAACAAAGGGGAAGCTGTGATTGCCATAATCGATTACGGGATGGGCAACTTAAGAAGTGTCCAGAAGGCCTTTGAGCGGATTGGCCGCAGTGCTGTTGTAACAAGGGACAAGAAGATAATTAATGATGCAGATAAGATAGTCCTGCCCGGGGTAGGGGCATTTCCCGACTGCATGAAGAATCTTGCTGATCTGGGCCTCATAGATCCGATAATAAAGAGCGTAGAGGCCGGAAAACCTTTTTTGGGCATCTGTCTTGGACTTCAGCTCCTCTTTACAGAGAGCGAGGAATTCGGCACACATAAGGGGCTTGATATTATAAAGGGGAGGGTGATAAGATTCCCTGAAGGACTATCCTCAAATGGAACAAAACTGAAGATCCCCCACATGGGCTGGAATGAGATAAGGATGAAGAAGAAGACCCCTATTCTTGATGGGATCCCTGAAGGATCATATCTATACTTTGTTCATTCTTACTATGTGGTTCCCCAAGATAAGGACATTATAGCTACTACCACTGATTATGGTGTTGAATTTGTATCTAGCATATGGAAAAATAATATATTTGCCTGTCAGTTCCATCCGGAGAAGAGCCAGCAGGCAGGACTTAAGATCTTAGTTAACTTTGGGAGTCTGAAATGATCTGGTTGGCATTCATACTTGCAACTATTCCTATTTTAACAGGTTGCGGCCCTGGCACCAGGGTCTTTGTTCATCCCGATATAAAAAATTATCATCTTGAGAAGATTGCCATTATCCCCTTCATTGAAGATGACAAAGAGACAGAGGAGGGCGCATTAAAGAGCCGGAGGGCAGAGAAGGGCTCAGGGGAGAAACTGACCCGGATCTTCTATGAGGCGATGAAGACAAGATCTGACATAAAGATTATCCCTATGGAAGATGTTGTCTTGGCGGCTAAAGAGATGGCTGATAAAGAAGGACAACTCTCTATACAGACCATGGCACTAAAGGTGGGAAGGGAACTGAGGGCTGATGTCATATTAATTGGCCGCGTAACATCGTATCAGGAGAGGATAGGTGGTTCCTTTGGTATCACAAGGCCTGCCTCAGTAGGATTCGAGGTTGATCTATACAGCGTCCAGGACGACAAGCTCCTCTGGAAATCCGGCTTTTATGAAACCCAGTCCTCCTTAACAGAAAATATAGGAAGTCTCCCATTATCTATAGAAAGAAGAGGGAGGTGGATAACCGCAGATGAACTGGCACGATATGGGGCAGAAGAGGTAGTAAGGGGCTATCCTGCAATTGAGTGATAATATGCTTATCATACCTGCAATAGATATAAAGGATGGGAAGTGCGTCAGGCTAAAACAGGGCAAAATGGATCAGGAGACTGTCTATTCAGACAACCCCCTGGATATGGCAAAGAGGTGGAGAGAGATGGGCGCCGGGTTGATCCATCTGGTCGACCTTGACGGCGCAGTCTCAGGCAGACCTGTAAATAAGAAGATAATTGAAGATATAATCAATAATTCCGGCGCATCGATACAGGTTGGCGGCGGCATTAGAGATCTTGGTCTGATAGATTCATATATGGGGATCGGGGCCGAGCGGGTAGTCTTGGGCACATCTGTCATTGGTAATCCCGGCCTCCTTAAGGAGGCATGCAGGAGATACCCCAGGCGGATAGCAGTCGGCATCGATGCGGTGAATGGGATGGCAGCAATTGACGGCTGGAAGACTATAACGGACAGAAAGGCTGTTGACCTTGCAAGGGAGATGGAAGGGCTTGATCTCTGGGCTATTATCTATACAGATATCAATCGGGATGGGATGCTTACCGGCCCGAATATCAACGAGATTGCAGGAATGGCAAAAAATTCTAAGATACCGGTTATCGCATCGGGCGGGGTCAGTAATGTAGACGATATAAAAAGGCTGAAAGGGATAAGGCCGGAGTTAAGGGGTGTGATTATCGGAAAGGCCCTCTATTCTGGTTCTCTCGATTTAAGGGAGGCGATAGCCC
This sequence comes from uncultured Nitrospirota bacterium, assembly GCA_964648095.1. GTDB lineage: Bacteria > Nitrospirota > Nitrospiria > JACRHA01 > JACRHA01 > JACRHA01. The sequence goes on from CAZYNY010000022.1 coordinate 3,328, forward strand.
TAGCCAAGGCCTGTTAGAGGCTGTAGTATATTCCCTATTTGCAGAGCCGATTAGTCAAACCAGATTTCTCTATACCGTGCAGAACTTATGAATTGCTTCTTCCCAGGCCCCTCTAGAATGTCTGGATTTGTTCGGGCCAGTACCATATTCAGCCGCGCTGCCAGCACCACGTTGCCGTAGCTAGTGTGCTCGGTTGAATAATTCACTGGGGGGACGATGTCTGGCCCGCTGATAATGGAGTATCCCACCTACCGGACACTCCAGGGTGTCTCGTTCGATGGTAGATTCATCTATCTTTTCTTCTCTTTTCTTTTTTTCGGAAAGATACTATCTTTAACAAAACAAACCATCTTATGATATTCGAGCTTCCTTTTTGCCAGCTTTACAAACCTTCGCAGTTCATGACTTCCAGCTTTGTTTTGGCAATAATAGTAATTGAGTAAGCCGATAGCAAAATCATACGCAAGTTCATCGGGATATTCTGATTTTCTCTCATCCAGAAAAGTAATCACTTTAGTTACCGTTTCACCTGTTACAACTCTTTCTCGCTTTATAACTTCTCCATAGTAAAAAAGAGCGCTATCATAATTTTTTTCCCAAATTCCAAAAAAAGCTTGATTAAATAAAAATATTTCGTTATTTCTTTCAACTCGATTTATCTCTTCAGTATAAGTTTTTGCTGCGGTCATATCTTTAAGGTAAAAAGCACATAAAGCCAAACCACTGAAAACAGCAATATTTTTTTCAAGGGTCTTGACTTTTTCTAAATAAAAACGGCCCTTATGATAATTACGTGAATCAACGAAGTACAGACCCAAGTTTTTGTACAAATTCACCAGAATGGCTAGTAATCTACCTTTGCGCAACATTGTTGGTGATATTTCTAAAGTATTTTCAGTAGGGTGTATGACAGCTTGCTCTCCAGATGTTTTGACTTCTAAAAGCCTAAAAAGGCTTTCGAGTATCATTACCGAATCCTCCGAAAAGTCTAGATATTGACTATATATGAGACCTACAACAAACATTATTATTTCAAATAAATTCTCAGACATTTTCTCTGTATCTGGAAGGCTATTGATCTCATAGATATTCCAATCTCTATTTATCACTGCAATATTTACATCTGCTAAGAAATTAGGCTGTAAGTTTTCTGCTGCTATACTTCCCGGAACTTTAAATGTAAAGGATAATTTAAAATTGCAGATTTCTTTTTCTTGTTTTGAACCTGAGAAAACTTCGCCCCATATTATAAGATCAACATCCTGTTCTTCTCTATATTTATGCGCCCGACTTTGGCTTTTTATTACGTCTTGGCCCACATTTATAATCCGAAATTTATTTAATAAGCCCAATTTATCGAGTTCTCTTGAAAGCAAAGACAAAGAATCTTGTATATGCTTATTCCCATTCGTACCCTGCGCCTTTAGACAAAAAATAATTTTATATCCCGATCTAGGAAATATTAATCTTCCTGAATCAATGAACCAAAATCCAAAATAGATCATAATGCAGGCAAAAAATATAAAGGAAAGGATATAAAATAATTGCTTATTTGTTTGAAAATGCGGAATAACGTATGCAACCCATGCAATTACGGCAGGTATGACCGCCGCACTCAACCCCCACTTGGTTTTACGAAATGGCCAAAAATAGTGCAAATAATCAATTATATCCTTTGGGTTCATATATGATAACTGTCTCGTTTCTATTCAACCTTGTATCAACATAATTCAGCAGCAAAGCATTCCAAATGGCCGCAAGGCCCGGCTTATCTGTCCATTTTTCGACACCATTAAACACGGCCCATAACTAGAGAAGCGGAGATCGAAACATATTTAAATGAAATGCTTTCTTTGGTGCATTTCCTGTCAAAGAATAAGCCGAAATGCTTCTTGAAGCATTTTGAGCATTTTCGGTTGAGCGATTCTGCTTCATAATTGTTGGCTCAAGCCGGAAGGATATGGGCTCCCCTTCCCTTTCCTGCAAAGCGTATCTTTCTTTCTTTTTCTAATTCTTTTACTAGGTGATAGACCTGGGTTCGGCTAAATCCTGAAAATCTTCGGACTTCGGCATTTGTCAGTTTGCCGCGCTCATGCAAAAGCGTAAGGATGCGTAATCGCACAGCCTCTTCCTCGATAGGCATTGACGCATCAACTAAGGCCCGTCCTCTCAACCGGTCGGCTAGGTCTCGCCTTAGGTCATAGCCAGCACCACGCCCTCTTCCTCGAACCACAAGATATCCTTCCTCGCGCAAGCGGACTAACTTTGCAGCTGCCTCCTCTTCTGAAAGCTGTAAGATCCTGGCCGCTGACCAGCGATCCAAACTTAAAGTCCTTGTAAGCTCACGTAAGATCAGCAGGTCATCTGGCTCAAAGGGCCCCTTTTTCCGTTCCTCCTGGGCAATAAAAAGGGCAAAATACTCGTCAGTCTTAAGTGGGATTAAAAGACGTACATGCGATTCATCTGCTGTATACCGTGGTACATCCTTTCCAAGCCTAAGAAGGCCCTCATAGATACGATCCACTCCCAGGCCCACCCGGTTTACAAGTCCAATGCTCTGGAAAACACGGGCCAGCAATTCGTTTCGGTGAATGGGAGGATGTCTCAGGATGTTCTCCGGCGTAATACCTCCGATAAAGCCTCCTGGGCTTATGATCTCCAGCCTGTCTCGATAAAGCGACACCTGTACACCTTGCCGCAGAAAGTAATCTCGGTGTGTAATTGCATTGAGCACAGCCTCACGTGCCACTTCCCAGGAGAGGTCAGGAAATTCCAACTGGCCAAAACCTTCTTCCTGCACTGTCTTTATCCGGTTATTAACCGAGACAAGATGCTCCATCTCCCGAAGGACCGATAGCAGAGGTCCTCTTAGATCTCTTCTTTGATCATATTGCGTTGTGCTTCGGCAACGAAGAAAGATGACTTCATGTTGTGGAACATGGTGAATGAGAGCTTCAGGTTTTCCTACCAAGAGAAGTCCAGCCAATGTAACGCCTTTTTCCGAGACCAAGCCAAGTGATGATAAAAGATACCTGTCCTCAAGATATGCTAAATCAGCTTTTTGAACATACTGTCGGATGACTTTCCGAAGCTCAGATATTTCCAGTGAGTCCAGGTCTGCATCGTTGGCCCCCGCAACGATCTCCGCTGTAAGATCCCTTTGGCCCCCACTAGCCATAAGCTGTGCAAAGGTCCTTCCTGTAAGAGGTTTACATTCCTTCCCTATGCGGATCTTTGCTACGCCATCGCTGGTTGTGTGAGGTGGCATCCCCTTAGGCACATGGACTAAGAGAATGGTGCCCTCGGGTTCGACAAGCTCTTCGATTTCGACCAATATATGTGGTTCTGTGCCATCATAAATCGCCCGCCTCAATCCGGATAGGTCATATCGCCCAACGCCCTGAACGGCTTCTCGACGTGATTTTGCGTGATCGCGTATACCTAAGACGATTGTTCCCCCTCTGGCATTTGCCAGGCAAACGACATTCTCCCGAAGCAACCGGTGAAGGGTTCTTGGATCATTTTCCCAGGGTTTAAACTCGAGGTCCTCATCTTCAAGGGCATCGGCTGGTTGACCATCAAGTCTACTGAGAATATCTCTGATCTGCTCCTTAGTTCGCATTCTACCCATAATATCAAATATTATGGAATCTGTCAATAATGAAATATTTATATAAATGCTTATTATTCATTTTAATTTGATCAAGCATTTCGATTGTCTCTGTCCAACTAAATGCATACTTTACGTTAAATAGTGAAGATCTTTATCGGAAAGGCGTTATATTCAGGCTCCCTCGATCTAAGAGAGGCTATAACTTGTCCAAGGTTTAGAAGTTATACTGCCTCAAACCTTATCTAGTCTTTTCTACATTTTTCACTTTTCGTTCATGTACTTTTATATTAGGTTTTAAAAGAGAAAAATCTAATCTTTAAACATTGGAAACAATATTTCGGATATGCGTCCGGTATATGATTTATCTCTTATAGTTTCGCAGAAAGATACAGCATCTAGAACTTGTTTAGAACTTTCTCTCGTCATATCTTTTTCTTATTACATCCAACTCATTCTTAAATTTATCAATCATAAATAGATGCAGCACCCTGAGGTCATTAATATCTTTAAGTGTCAAATCACTTTCTCCATGCGTAAAAGAAAGAGCCTCAATTTCATTTTTTTGAATTATATTTTCAGCCGCTGATAGTATAGTCTCAATATCAGCTAGTCGTATTTTTAATAGTGAAGCAGTACTCCGAACCGAAATATTCCAAAAGGAACAAGCATCACTAAAAGTTAGAGTGTCTTTCTGGCAGCTTCTGCATTTATCCAGCGCCTTAGCATTAATTAATCTAACTAATAAATCTCTACTTTCGCGAGATAGCGAAGAAGAGCGAGATACCTGACGTTTTTCAGAAGATAATAACCTTGCTGCCTCTCTTCCTGCCTCTGTTATTTTGTATCTCTTCTCTCCAACTTTTCTTATCCACCCCTTTCCGCGCAAACCTTTATTGCCCATAATATTAGTTAGAACACGATTTGAGTCAGGGTATTTTTCGGCATAACCCTGCAGCCCAAAGGTATCAGGAAAACGCCTCCATGCTGCCAAAACTAAATCCTCGGCTGTAAATGATTTTTCAGCCCCGTTTATCTCTGTAGCTGCAATAAGAATTTTTTCGGGAACAGTTAGTTTCGCCAAATTATTCCCCATGCGGAAGCTCACCTTCATCTAAGAACTTTTCGAGGTCCTGAACTACTTTCAATTGAATCTCGGATGCTTCTTCACGCCACCTCTGTTCCATAATATCAAAAGAAAGTTCTTCTCCCAATACGAATGAATGATTAAGTTTTATCTTTACCAGTGCCTCAATATATCTCTCAAGGTGATATGCTCTCCACTCTCGACTCTTAAAACCATATTCATGAGAATCATCTAAATATAGGCGAGCCAATGGACACGATGTATTTATCCACCATACATTTGCCTCGACATCTTCTGGTTTCTGGCAAACTGGTCCCTCTTCTGGAGCAAAAATGCGTGGCTGTCCTGGATGCAAAGGGTCATCGTCGATTTCAGATAATAATATTTGTGGATAGCTACTCCCAACACCTCCTCCTCTCCCTATTGCCGGAAGGACTTCTACAACCGCTCCGATGCTTGCAGTACAATTATCATCACCAGCAATTATTTCTGTTTTACCCGGTGAAATTGCATAAACCATCCCTATGCTACTCACAATGGCAACACTTCGGTTGTTTTCTTCCCAAATTAAATATACCTGATCACTCTCAGAACCATCCCTAAGGACGGCTATTGCCTTGACTATTCTGCGCTGTCCGGCAGGGATTTGAATATCTGCTGGGTCAAGCCTTACTGATTTAATATCTACTACTTGAAGAGTAACTTTATTTGATTTAAGTCCCTTAGCTATAGTTTCAGCCCAAATTTCCGTCTCTCCATGGGCATGTGTGGTGATTGTTAACAATTCATCGTCAACTGTTGCTACATTCCAATCACTACTATACCATCTGTATGGTACAGGACGAACTCTTTTACCATCGATATCAAAGAATTCAAGCTTTGGCTTAAAAGAAACATTGACCCCTGCTTGCTTAAAAGGAACAATAAGTTTTATTTTTGATGGTGAAATAGCTGGGAGTTTTTCTCTTTTGTCTGGTCTCTCTCCAGTCCCAGTCCCATCGCCAGAGACCCCAATTCCAAGTTCCTTTAAAAATTGGTTTTTCCATTCGTTAAGGACAGAATTTATCCTGCTTAATTCTTCTTTCTGTTCCTGGGAAGCTTTTAACCTGTCTAATTTCACAAACTCATTAGCATAGGCTTCGATCTGTTTCCGAAGCCATTCTTTGATAGCCCTTGTTAAAGGACTATCAGCAAGATTTTTACGTTCATTCAATTTGTATTTTTCTAATTTATCAAGATGGCATTCTCCATAAATACGCTCTCCATAATAAGACCTAACCAATTCTGGGATTTCGATAGAACCAATTGTTTTGCTTTTGGCCCTATACCAAATGCAATGCCGGTATTTCAAGCCCCATCGCATACTTTTTGCTGATGTCTTTAAAATTAAGGTTCCCTTTGCAGGATATATTTCGTCTATCGTTGATACAATTTCTTCTGATATCGGATCTATTATTGTTTCCGGTATATCTATTATCTTTGGGTCTTTTGCATCAGGTAGAGGATCTATCTCGGCTAATCGTATTGGTTCTCCATTGCCGTATAGAGATCCATCTACTATGATAAAAACCTGACATATTTGCACCGTAGCAATCATTTGCGGGTGATCGCGAATAGAATCGATAAGACTACGAACTGGAATTTTTCCTCCAAGAACATCTTTCGGCCTCACACCTTTAACTAAAGTAACACCGTCTCTCTGCGACAACGTATTTAATGCAGATTCTGGCAAGTTCTCTAGTTTCACTCCTATCTCCTCAAGTGCTTTTTTTAGCTCTGCTTCTTTATTTGAAACATCAAAGTTCCTTCCCTCGTCTGGATCAGGAAAGTATCCGGGAATAGTTGAGCCAGCTTTGAATCCATACTGATTGCCTTTTCCATTTCTCACCGTATATATCAAAGCATATTCATCAAACATCTGAGTCATATAGCATTTGCCACCATTGCCATGTCCACCTTGTATATCAAAAAAACCGGACGCATTGTTAATAATGTCGGTGGCTGCTGCATCAGGATCAGCCCAATTTCGAAAACGTTTTTCTATATCAGAAGTTGTCATTCCTACAAAATCAAGGCAAGCAATAGAAGCCGGTTTTTGACGACTCTTCTGTTGAAAGATAACTAAAATTATTCTTTGCTCCGAAGGAGCATTCACCCTTGCGTATGCATCTGCGCTATTTTTAACCCATTCAGGTATGCCTGCCTCATGAGATCTGAATGCGCTGCATATCAATCTTATTGCATTTTCCTCATGTATTTTTACCTCCTTGTCTGGCGTAAACTTGATAGACATAATGCCTCCTTCAGTATACTTCTAATTATATAGAAAACCTAAATTTAGAACCCTCAATATAATTTTCTTTTATTTCAAAGCTTATCCATCTTCTATTGAGTCTTTCAGCCACTTCACCAGTAACATTGCTTCCGGCAAAGGGGTCTAACACTAAATCACCATCATTAGTTAAGAATTTTATAAAGAATTCAGGAAGGAAAGATGGAAACCTTGCAGGATGAGGCTTGATTCCAGCTTTTTTACATTCATTTAAATACTGGCTATTTGAGTCCGTATTTGGAATTATTAATAAATTGGGGGGTATCGCCCCCCCATTATTTCTTTGAAATTTATTAGAAATATTATGTCCTGATGGTCTCCGGTTCGGTTTATAGCCATTTTTTAGGAGACTGATCATTGAATCACTATATGGTTTTAATATCTTACGGTTATTCGCCTTAGGATTAGCGTTTTTTGATAACCACCAGATTGTATTAACAGCATCTTTAACTCTAACTCTTCTAATCGTTACCCATTCCGCTGGGGTAGGTAGCTTCGCCGGATTAAACCAATAGAACTCTTGAGCAAGGGAAAAATTCTTTCTGCAAAGATTTAAAAGTAACTCAAAATGATATAGAGAGCGTGTCGGAAAACCTTTATTCCATGTCCCGCCTAAATCTAGGACAAAACTGCCGTTTCTTTTTAGGACTCTGCGAAATCCATCGGCAAACCTAAGGAACCAAGCGACATAATCGGAAGCATCAACATTTCCATATTCTTTTTTCTTAATTAATGCGAAGGGTGGTGAGGTAATAATTAAATTAACACTTTCTTTGGGTAATTCTTCTAGCAGGTGAAAGGCATCGCCTAAATAAGTTGCGCCAAGTCTAGTTTTATAGTAAGGATCTTTTTTAATTAGAGAAATGGAGTGTGTTTTTTCCCCATTTATTTTCATAGTTTAAACCTCTCCCTCCTCCCAGCCAGAAATTTTGCCTTTGTAAGTTTCGACATTTTATCGATCTCAGAGAAAATCTTGTTCACTTCCTCCTCTGTATACTCATAAGAACTCTTATTGGAACAATTCCCAAGTATCCTTATTTTCTCAAGGATCTCATTTGTTCTCTTCGCAGCAATCCTTTTAAATCGTTCGTGTCTGCTTTCTTGTTCCATAGAGATGCTATAAATATTAAAACTATTTTTCAATATAACAAGATTTATTATAAATGTCAAATAAGTTTTAGATATATTTATATAAATACAAGAAAATATTAAATGTAATGAGGTCAATCCCCAAGTTACTATCACCTATTTTGTAGAGCGTGCAAAGGGAGCCGAACCTCCGCGCGTAAACCGAACTTTTCATAAGTCTTGACATATGTAAAGTTTAGAGCCTAACTTTACATATAAAAATGTATATATAAACTTTCTAAATGATGAAATTACAGGTTTTAAAAGAAACCGGCTCTTTGTATTTTCCGAATATCTGGGCCTATTCGGAAAATAGAAGTTTATACGGCAATATCCATCCTATTCAGAAACCGCCACTACGGATCTATCAAGCCCTGTATTCCCCGTAGCAGGATCGTATGAATAGACAATTATCTCATATAATCCCGCATGAGAAACCTCCAGTTCTCCCTCAAAGGTGCTTTTCTTATCAGCATATTTAAGAGGCATAGTACTGGAGATCCTACCATCATGTTTTATTATGGCCTTTATTTCATATTTGTTTGCATCCCATAACCCGCCAGGCTCTGTGGGACAGCCACACATCATCACTATATTTGCCTTAATAGGAATAATGGCCTTACCCTCAGCAAGTCTTATCCCTTCAGGGATCTGAGGCGTCATGAGATCGACAGCAAAACCAGGAATCTCGACTATTATCCCATCCCCTATAATATCTTTTCCGGGGATTAACCAGACCTGGGTTGAGCTCTTAACCATAGATTGTCTCTGGGAATAGGGCGCATATACTTCAATGGTGATCAGCCTTGGTTCTTCAATATCCACACTTGTCTCAAGTTTGGCGCTAGAGGGGTCAGACAGCGGACTCCCCCTCTTTATGGGCTCCAATATCAGCTTCTTTGTATCACCTGTCCCGCCAACGGTGAAACCCTCTTTAATAACATCGCCGGTATCCCCATCTTTGATCACAACCTTTGCCCCACCCATTGAGCTTCCTATGAATTTGGCATCCCTCGATTTGGCCCTGATAATGATCTTTGTATCCACCGCCTCTGAGATGTTTGCAAACAAGATTCCCGCAAGCAGGATAACTCCTATTATCCACTTCATTTTATCCTCCTCCACCCTTTTCTCATTTTGCTCCATCAAGGCCAATACTTTACCTGATTGTTATCTCTGGGACAAAAGGACCTTTAATTCCGCAATATGCTCCTCTTCATCCATTATAAAATGCCTGAGCTCATGCTCTAATGTCCAGAAGGAATAGGTGAAATTGGCTTTTTCAGTCTTTATTTTTTCCATGATCTGGGTGTAGTAATCGATTCCCTCTTGTTCGCCTTTAATGGCTATTTCCAAGATTTGTTCAACTCTTTTCCCCTCCCCTGAGAGGGTCTCTGCTATCCCCATTGACGGGACACCTCCAAGGTAATCGGCGATCAGGGTCCTTAGTTTCTTCTGGTGTTTGAGTTCGTCTTCGGCAATCTCCCTCAACCTTGCGATCAGGGGTTCGGCATTTAAACCGCTTATAAGCTCGGCATGGCTTGAATATTGTAAGTGGGCGGCGTTCTCAAGCTCCAGGGCATGGTTTAACATCTTTATTAATTCCTTTGTTCCCTTTGTCTCTTTCATAGCCTTTACCTCCTGGATCCTCTGTGTTTGTCTGATTGGGATAACCTAATATTCCCTATTGCTAAAATTCATGATTTTATTTCAGTTATATTAGCAGATAGCATATTTATTTTCCACCCCTCAATAATGTCCTCTTTGATCCTATTATTGATTATCTGATGGTGCTTGGTCATGATGATATTGTCGAAATTTATTAACGAACTAAGAAAGATTTAGATTCCAATACAGCGCCTTAACCCCTAAAATAGTATTGAAAGACATGTAACCCCTCCATCCCCCTTTTCAAATTCTGAGATATCAACCTCAATAACCTCATGCCCTATACCCATAATCCTCTCCTTTGTTCGTGGATACCCCTTAGGCATTATTATATTTCTATGAATTGAGAGGATGTTTGCGGAATATTCCTCTTCATGAGGCGCCTCGATGAACCGGAACCCTTTAAATATCCCTTTGCAGCCGGACCCCTCTCTTATAAGCAGGGTCTCCTCGTCAATAAGTGTGCAGACACTTTTTAGATGAAGTGCGTCTCCTATATCAACAGGGATCAGGTCTCTGCTTTCTCGAAGGATATCCCTTAGTTGGCTGATACCATTATCATCACTCCTCCCTGATCTCCCTACATAGACCTTATCATGAGTAACGAGGAGATCTCCCCCCTCTAAGAAGGAAGGCCTACTGATATGGAAGACCTCTTTATATTCCTTTAATACCTTTCCTATCTCATCCTCCTCGCCGCTTCTTGAGGCAGGCTTCATCCTGCATATTATTGCCATATCCCCGATTATTACCGCTGTATCCTCTACAAAACAGCTGTCCGGAAACTCCTCAAGAGGGCTTAATCTTACCAGGTCTATCCCAAGCTCCGAGAGGGTTTGGGCATATATCTTGTGCTGTTCTCTTGCCCGATCTGCGTCGATTTCAACCTTTTTGGTCCTGAGGCAATCCTTATAACTTCTACCCGGTCCCCTCACAATCCCTATCAAATATTAATCCTCCTTTTTTATTATCTTTATCATCCCCTCCTTATAAAATCAACCAGTCTGGTCTAATAGCAGCATTTGCTCGAAAAGGATATTTGAAAAGGATAGAGGATCTGCTATAATAAAATGCTAAATATCCCATAAGGTTAAAGGAGATATATCTTTGGGAGAAGGCAGTGAGACGGATGATGCCTCAACAATATATCCAAAGGCCGATATTGTAAATAGGATCATTGCTAGATTTATAGATATCCTGGTTGTTGCGGCCCTATCTAAATTGCTGCCGCCAGTGGGTTTTTTTGCCGCCGTAACATATCTTTTAATAGCCGATGGATTTCCGAAAGGGGGAAGTATTGGGAAAAGGCTTATAGGGCTCAAGACTGTTGTTCCTGTGTCAAGCCATGCCTGTTCCTTCAGGGACTCTATTAAAAGAAATTTTCTCTTGGCCATAGGTTATCTTCTCTTCTTTGTTCCCTATATAGGCTGGGTCTTTACTCTTCTGATATTGGTCCTAGAGGGGCTTCTGGTAATCGGCAATGAAAGGGGCATGAGGATTGGGGATGAACTGGCAAAGACCCAGGTATTAGACAGCTAGAAGGTTTTTTAAAAAGGAGGATATGTGGGAATAATCAGCAGCATAATAGGCCGTTTTTCCGATGACCTTGCCATAGATCTGGGCACAGCCAACACACTGGTCTATGTAAAGGGTAAAGGGATCATCTTAGATGAGCCCTCTGTTGTTGCCATAGAAAAGAAGAGCGAGGAGGTCCTGGCAGTAGGTCTTGAGGCAAAAAAAATGGTGGGAAGGACGCCGGGAAATATCGTAGCGATCCGTCCCATGAAAGACGGTGTAATTGCTGATTTTGAGATAGCAGAAAAGATGCTCAGGCATTTCATTTCCAAGGCCCACAATAGAAGCGCCTTTGTCAGGCCAAGGATCATCATCTGTGTTCCATCCAAGATCACGCAGGTGGAACAGAGGGCAGTAAGGGATTCGGCCTCACTTGCAGGCGGAAGGGAGGTCTACCTTGTTGAGGAGCCGATTGCGGCGGCAATAGGCGCCGGACTTCCTATCGCAGAGCCTTTTGGAAACATGGTGGTGGATATAGGCGGCGGCACTACCGATGTGGCGGTTATATCCCTGGCCGGCATTGTATACAGTGAGTCTGTCAAGGTAGCCGGGGATAAAATGGATGATGCGATTATAAATTATATAAAGAGGAAATATAACCTTCTTATAGGCGATCATATGGCAGAGCTGATAAAACTCGGTATTGGATCAGCCTACCCGCTTGATGAAAAGAAGACCATGGCAATAAAAGGGAGAGATCTGATCACAGGGATTCCCAAGACGCTTGTCATAGACGACTCAGAGGTGAGGGAGGCCCTTGCCGAGCCTATCAGCGCCATAGTAAATGCCATCAAGGTTGCCCTTGAGAATACACCCCCTGAGCTGGCCGGGGACATAATAGACAGGGGTATTGTGCTGACAGGGGGAGGTTCACTAATATGCGGGATGGATATAAGGCTCAGGGAGGAGACAAACCTCCCCGTAATTACCGTGGATAATCCGCTGACCACAGTGGTCCTGGGGACAGGCACGATACTGGATGAACTTGACCTCCTTAGGAAGGTTGCAATACTAACCTGATGGCATTGAGGATGCTGAGGATTACAGTAAACCACAAGAGGAGTATTGCACTCCTGCTTATCTCAATCCTCATCATATTCCTCCTCTTGCCTGAACTAAGGCGGAGGTTTTCCTTCTTTATACAAAGACCTGTCCTCCTGATTACTGTACAGATCCTTGATGGCATTGCATATATATCCGGAGGAGTAGGCGGTACCATAGAACGGATAAAGAATATATCAAAGACTGAACTTGAGAATAAAAGGTTGCAGCAAGAGGTCGACAGGCTTAAGGAGGAGAACAGGCGCCTTCAGGAGGCCGGCCAGTTAAATAAACAGTTGCGGGAGATGCTTGGCTTTAAGAGGAGTCTCCCATATAAGACCCTGACAGCGCGGATTACAGGAAGGGACCCTTCAAACTGGTACAAGACGGTTATAATAGACAGGGGCGAATCAGACGGCGTGAAAAAGGATATGGGTGTTATAGTCCCATCAGGTGTGGTAGGGAGGGTCATAAAAACGGGGCCTGGCTTCGCGCAGGTCCTCCTTATCACAGACATAGAGAGCGCAACAGCGGTCTTAATCGAGAGGACGAGGAATGAAGGGATATTAGAGGGCCGTGGTTCCGGCACGGGGCGGATTAAATATATACCACTCCTCTCCAGTACCAGGGCCGGCGACCTGGTCCTTACATCAGGTCTTGCAGGGGGTTTTCCAAGGGATCTAATGGTAGGCACGGTAAAAAGGGTGGCAGAGAGGCCTTCAGAGCTCTTTCAGGATGTGGAGATGGTCCCTGCGGTAGATTTCAACCGTATCGAAGAGGTTTTGGTTATTACCTCACTTGAAGACGGGCAGAGATGAAGTATCTGGTCTATATGTTAATTGTTATATCTATAGCCCCCTTTCTTTCGACATTTGGAGAGAAGGCAGCTATTTTCGGGGTGAAACCTGATATCGGACTTATCACAGTATACCTTATCGGTTTTTTGTACGGCGAAATGGATGGTCTGATAATGGGGATCCTTATCGGTTTTGTCATGGATTCATTCGCGCCAAATCAGCTTGGCATTAACCTTCTTACTAAATCCCTGACAGGCTTTTTGGCCGGTTATCTCGGCAGGGTTATCTTAAATCCGCTCTTTAATCCCGGTATCATTATGACCTTATCCCTTCTGTCCGGGTTTCTGACGCTTTCAATTCTGCAGATTACAACAGGGAGGATCATTGTCTCCGATGCAATTACAGGGATCGTCTTGCCTCAGGCCGTCTACGATGCCCTGATAGGGTTTTTTATCTCTGTAATTTTCTTAGAAAAGATTGAAAGGGGAAGTTCTTTAAGGGTATAGCCGGATGGTCTGGTCTTTTTATCATAAAGAGGATCTTGGGCAGATTCAGAAGAGGATCTTTTTCCTCTATCCGGTCGTGATAGGAATCTTTGTCCTTCTGCTCCTTAGGGTATGGTTCCTTCAGATAATAAAGGGGGACTACTATAAGGATTTGTCGGAAAATAACAGGATGAGGACTGTCTACCTGAACCCTCAGAGGGGGCTGATATACGACAGGAACGGGAAGATAGTAGTAAACAATGCACCGGGTTTTAGTCTCTATCTTGTACCGGAGGATATCAGAAACAGGAATGATACGGTCAACGCTCTTGGCCCCATACTGGAGATGGAACCGGGTGAGATAGAGATACAACTAAATACAAAGCGGAATCAGCCTTCATACCTCCCGGTGAAGATAAAGGGAAACCTTTCGATGCGGGAGGTTGCCATGCTTGAGATCTACAAGATAGAGTTGCCCGGGATAAGGATAGGGGCTGAATCTCAGAGAAACTATCCCCATGGAGTCCTCGCAGCGCACCTAGTAGGCTATGTAGGAGAGGTTTCATCAACACAGTTGAAGGAGAGCGGACTAGAAGACCTTATCCCATCTTCGATAGTAGGCCATTATGGTGTGGAAAAAAGGTATGATTCTGCTCTGCGCGGTAAGACAGGAAAGAAGATAGTCGAGGTGGATGCGATCGGACGGGAGACAAATATGCTGCGCATTGATCAGCCCACTCCGGGCGATGATATCTATCTTACGATCGATCTTGATCTGCAAAAGGAGGCTGAAGAGGCCCTTGGTGTTGAGGCCGGCGCCCTTGTCGCGATGGATCCTGATAACGGGGAGATACTTGCCATGGTAAGTCATCCTGCCTTTAATCCAAACACCTTGTCTCATGGGGTTACGCAGTCGGAATGGGAGAAGGTCTCCAGGGATCCGGGCCACATCCTTATGAACCGGGCCATCCAGGGAGAGTATCCGCCTGGTTCAACCTTCAAGATAGTCGTGGCCTCCTCTGCCCTTGAATTAAAGGATATAACGCCTGCCTCCAGTATATACTGCAGGGGAGGTCTCTATTTTGGCAATAGGACCTTTAAGGACTGGAAGAGGGGCGGGCATGGTTCTGTAGACATCCACAAGGCTATAGTAGAGTCATGTGATGTCTTTTTTTATGAAATTGGGAGAAAGGTTGGTATTGACGGAATATCAGGGTTTGCAATGATATATGGACTCGGGGAGAAGACGGGGATCGACCTCTTCGGCGAAAGGAAGGGTCTTATCCCGACAACACAATGGAAGATGGGGGTATTGGGAGAACCATGGTATCCGGGAGAGACGCTTTCTATCTCTATCGGGCAGGGATATACAACTGTTACACCGCTTCAGATGGCAAATATGTTGAGCAGTGTAATTAATCCTGATAGGAGATTCCGTCCGCATATCATAAAGGGGGTCAGAGAGAGGGGTTCCCTGGAGGTAAAGGAGTTTACGCCGGAGGCGATGGACCGGCTGAATGTCAGCCCTCAGGCGCTTGAGATTATAAAGGAAGCCTTAAAGGGGGTTGTAAATGAGCCGCATGGAACAGCTGCTAGATCCAGGTCTGCCTTTTTCAAGATAGCAGGAAAGACCGGAACTGCCCAGGTGGTAGGGGATAAACATACTAAGATCAAGGGTGATACCCCGAAGGAGTTGCAGGATCATGCCTGGTTCATAGCATATGCCCCCGCAGAGGACCCGAAGATAGCAGTGGCCGTGCTTGTAGAGCATGGCGGTCATGGAGGAAGCGTCGCTGCGCCAATTGCAAAGAGGATAATAGAGAGGTATTTAAAGGTCGATGAAGGAAAGGATAATAGAGGGCTTTGACTGGAGATTGATCTTCGTGATGTCCGCCATCACTATGATGGGGGTCCTCTCCATATACAGCATTACCTATGCCGAGAACTCAGGCGGATCTATGCCGCTTTATGTCAAGCAGATCTTCTGGGCTCTTATAGGTTTTTCCTTTTTCCTGCTCATCCTCTTTGTAGACTATCATGAGCTTGGGAGATTTGCCTATGTTTACTATTTTGGTCTAATAGTCCTGTTATTGCTGGTCCTGGCTATCGGAAAGACGGTAAATGGCTCACGGAGGTGGCTCTCCCTGGGCCTCTTCTCCTTCCAGCCTTCAGAGGTCGCAAGGTTCGTCGTGGTCATTGTCGTTGCCAGGTATCTGTCAGACAGAAAGAAGGGTGCAGGTTACAACCTGAAAGATCTCTTGGTCCCATCCCTGATGGCCATCATACCCACCATCCTAATATTAAAGCAGCCTGATCTTGGGACTGCGTTGGGCCTGATATTCCCTGTAACCACCATGATAATAATCAGCGGGCTTAGGGCAAGGAGGTTCGGACTTGTTTTTCTCCTGTCGCTTATGACATTCCCGTTCCTGTGGGAGGTCTTCTGGAGGTCTCTCAGGGAGTACCAGAGAGAGCGGATTATAACCTATATCGATCCCAATGCAGACCCCCTCGGGATGGGATATCAGGTGCTTCAGTCAAAGATTGCCATAGGCTCAGGCGGCCTTTTCGGCAAGGGGCTCTTTGGGGGGAAACAGAGCCGGCTAAACTTCCTTCCCTCAGGGCATACCGATTTTATTTTTGCAGTATTTTCCGAAGAGTGGGGATTTGCAGGTGTTGTCCTGCTCCTCTCCCTCTATCTGATTATAATAATGATAGGGATAGACATTGCTTATAAGGCGAGGGATGGTTTCGGCATGATGCTGGCTTCAGGTATTTTGTCCATGTTTGCCTTTTATACTATTGTTAACATCGGAATGACCCTGGGGATCCTTCCTGTGGTGGGGGTGCCGCTTCCGCTTATGAGTTACGGGGGTACCGCTATGATTACCACAATGGTATTCCTTGGGCTATTACTGAATATCAAGATGCGCACATCAGTGCTTTTTGATTATTAAGGGATCATGACAATGAAGAGGGAAGACCTTTTAAATCTAGTGGCAAGACCAAGCCGTTATATCGGAGGCGAGGTAAATTCCATAAGAAAGGATCATGAGAGGGTCAGGACAAAGGTTGCCCTTATTTTTCCGGATGCATACGAGATAGGGATCTCGCATCTTGGCCTGAAGATCCTGTATGAGATTATAAACAGCAGGGACGACCTGCTGGCGGAAAGGGCGTATGCGCCATGGCTCGACATGGAGGAACTGCTGAGGAGGCATAATATCCCCCTCTCAAGCCAGGAGTCGGCAACACCGCTTTCAATGTTCGATATCCTTGGCTTTACAATTCCATATGAGCTTACTTTTACAAATATCCTGAATATCTTAGACCTTTCCGGAATCCCGGTAAGGGCAGAGGAAAGGGGAGTCACCTATCCCCTTATTATCGGGGGCGGATCTGCTGTATTTAATCCTGAACCAATAGCAGATTTTTTTGATGCTATAGTAATAGGTGATGGAGAAGAGGTAATAACCGAGATTATTGACTGCTACCAGAAGTGGAAAGAGGAAAAGGGGAAGAAGGATGAACTCCTCCGTCTCCTGTCAGGGATCGAAGGGGTTTATGTCCCTTCGCTTTTTCATGTTGAATATAAAGGCGACGGGAACATCAGGTCTGTTACACCTGTCGGGAATGCCGCTGAAAAGGTAAAGAGGAGGATAATTGCATCCCTGGATAAGGCGTCATTTCCGGTTAGGCATATCGTCCCTTATGCCAGGGCTGTGCATGACCGCCTTACAGTAGAGATAACAAGAGGCTGCACCCACGGGTGCAGGTTTTGCCAGGCAGGTATTACCTGCAGGCCTGTCAGGGAGAGGAGTCCGGAGGTCATAGAGGATATTGTCAGGAGGGCGATTTCTGCAACCGGTTATGAGGACGTATCCCTTGCATCTCTGAGCACGGGTGATTATTCATCCCTTTTACCCCTTCTTAACAGATTAATGAATAGTTACAAGGAGAAGAGGGTCTCCTTCTCGCTCCCGTCTCTCAGGGTCGGCACGCTCTCCCATGGTGTATTAAAGGAGATCAAGAGGACAAGAAAGACAGGGTTTACCATTGCGCCTGAGGCCGGGACAGAGAGGCTGAGGAGGGTAATAAATAAGCCGATCTCCGAGGATGAACTGCTAAAGACAGTAGCCGACGTATACAGAGAGGGGTGGCGGTCTATAAAGTTTTATTTTATGCTTGGTCTTCCTACAGAGGAGATTAAAGACCTTGACGGTATCATAGGGCTTACAGGGCGCGCCATGATGATAGGTCGTGGTTTAAAAGGAGGGAAGAGGAAGATAAGGATAAGCCTCTCTACTTTTGTTCCTAAGCCGCATACACCTTTTCAATGGATCGGGCAGATACCTGGAGAGGAGATTGCAGAACGGCAGAGATATCTTCGGAGCAGGCTCAGGAAGGGAGGTATCGATCTCCAGATGCAGCACCCTGAGGTAAGCCTTCTTGAGGCCCTTTTATCAAGGGGGGACAGGAGGGTCGGAAGGTTGATAGAGCGGGCATGGAACCTTGGATGCAGGTTTGACGGATGGACTGAGGTGTTTTCTTATGAGAGATGGAAGAAGGCCTTTATTGAATCCGGTATAGATCCGCTCTTCTATGCGCATAGGAATATTGCTGTGGAGGAGACCCTGCCATGGGACCATATTGATACCGGCGTCACAAAGGACTTCCTTGTTTCCGAGCTCGAAAAGGCGCGTTCTCTTGTTACTACGCCTGACTGCAGATACGGGGACTGCTGTAACTGCGGGGTATGCATTGAAGGGGGAAGCGGTGAGATAAGACCCTTTATTGCAGAAATTATCGGCATGGATGCTGCAGCGGAACAACATCCTGACAAAGAGAGGTCTGTTCAGCCGGATTGGTTCAGGGTCAGGATGAAGTATAAAAAGGAGGGTGAGATTAAGCATATATCACAGCTTGAATTTATGTCTTCCATTTTCAGGGCAATAAACAGGGGAGGTATCCCGATTGCCTTTTCTGAGGGATTTCACCCCCACCCGAGGGTATCGCCGGGCCACGCACTCCCATGCGGCATGGAGAGCAGCGCAGAGTATTTTGATATGGTTCTGCTGTCCGGTATGAGGCCGTCCCGTCTGGCAGGCATTCTAAACGAGGAACTCCCTGAGGGGATAAGGATCGTATCTGCAGGACAGCTTCATCCGGGTTCGCCAAGTCTTTCAAGTTCAATTACAGGGCTGGCTTATGTTGTTGACCTCGGAGGCCCTGTCTCCTCCATTGACATGATCATTGAAGAATTTATGAAAAGGGGCGAGATACAAATAAGGAGGGTCTCGAAAAGCGGAGAGCAGGATGTTGATATAAGGCCTATGCTTTTGGAGATAAAACCTATGGGCAAAAACGGTATCTTCATGTTTTTAGAGAGCATAAATGATGTGCACTGCAGGCCGCAGGAGGTACTACAGGAGGTCTTCAGGGGCTGCGCCGGGTTACCTCCATCATTTACGATTAAGCGTATCGGGCAATACATAAAAAGGGCAGAAAAATGGTATGATCCCATTGATTTGTGTGCGACCAACAAGAGCGAAATGGAGGAGGTATGTCGATAGAGATAATAATAAATGCAACCAAAGAGGAGACAAGGGTAGCGCTCTTTGAAAACAAGATAGTCACAGAGTTCCATATAGACAGGAAAAGAGACCGCGAGATTGTCGGAAACATCTACAAAGGGCGTGTTGTAAAGGTGCTCCCGGGGATGCATGCCTCCTTTGTGGATATCGGTCTTCAGAAAGGAGCCTTTCTTTATGTTGATGATGTGGCATCCCATGTTGATGATTATGCAAAGTTGATGGAATATGAGGGGGATGAAAAGATCGGGCATGAAAAGGAGAGCCACAGGTCAAAGAGGTCCGGTGCAGTCTCCATAGAGGACCTGCTTCAGGAGGGTCAGGAGATAATGGTTCAGGTCTCGAAGGAACCGATGGGTACAAAAGGGCCGAGGGTTACAACATATATCTCCCTTCCCGGAAGATATCTTGTTTATATGCCGACCATAGATCATATAGGCATATCAAGGAGGATCACGCAAGAGGAAGAGAGGGCTAGATTAAAAGAGATTATTGCCAGGATGAGGAGGCCCGGGACAGGGTATATAGTCAGGACAGTGAGCGAGGGAAAAAGCGAGGCAGACCTGATGCCCGACATGGAATTTTTGCAGATCCTCTGGGAAAATATTCTAAAAAAGAATGAATCGTTATCAGCTCCGGCCCTCCTCCATATTGATCTGGATCTTGTCTTCAGGACAATAAGGGACCTCTTCACAAAAGAGGTCGACAGGCTTGTCGTCGACTCCAAAGAGGAATATGAGAGGATTAAGGAGTTCGTAGAGGGATATCTCCCTGAGATGATATCGAAGATTGAATATTATGACAGGGACGAGCCTATCTTTGATGCCTTTGAGATTGAGATGGAGATATCAAGGGCCCTCGGCAGAAAGGTCTGGTTGAAATCAGGCGGATACATCGTTGTTGATCAGACAGAGGCCCTGACAGTTATAGATGTAAATACGGGCAGGTATGTCGGAAAGAGGGATCTTGAGGATACGATCCTCAAGACAAACCTCGAGGCAGTCAAAGAAATTGCCTATCAGCTCCGCCTTCGAAATATCGGAGGGATCATAATAATCGATTTTATAGATATGGGCAGGGAAAAGAACAGGGAGAAGGTCTTCTCCTTGTTCCAGGAGGCGCTGAAGTCCGACAAGGCCAGGACAAATATATTAAAGATATCTGAACTGGGCCTTGTTGAGATGTCGAGAGAGAGGGTAAGGGAAAATCTTATGAGGATGCTCTGTGAGCCCTGTTCATACTGCGATGGCAGGGGCTACACCAAGTCGCCAACCACCGTATGTTACGAGATCTTCAGGGAGATAAGGAGGATGGGTTTATCCCCGAAGGATAAGAAGATCATAATAGGGACCCACCCCAATGTGGCGAACCTGCTCTATGATGAGGAGAGGCAGGGTGTCGAGGATCTTGAGAATCTGTTTCACAAGAAGATTATTATCAAGTCGGATTCAAATCTGCACACAGAGGAGTATGATATAGTAACACTCTAACACCGTATCAGACTTCTTTAACGATTGAGACCTTCAGGCTGGCAACTGTATCATGATGGAGCTTTACAGGGATGTCGAATTGACCGAGTTCTTTTAAAGGAGATTCAAGCTGTATCTTCTTTTTATCTATCTGAATACCCTTCTGTAAAAGGGCTTCAGCAATGTCCTTTGCAGTAACCGAGCCAAAGAGCTTATCCTCTTCGCCAACCTTTACCAATATGGTAACAGCGGCTTCGCCGATCTTTCTTGCCTGTTCCAGGGACTCCTTCTTATCCTTTTTCACCTTGTCCGCTATCAGTCTTCTCTCGTGTTCCAATGCCCTGACATTCTTTACCGTAGCCTCAGCGGCAAGTTTTTTCGGGATCAGGAAATTCCTGGCGTACCCGTCAGCAACCTCTACAAGATCGCCAATCTTTCCTACCCTCTCTACATCTTCTCTTAAGATCACTTTCATGGCGGGGAATATTACAGGAAACGATTTGGGTTGTCAACCACATATCAAGCCAAAATAGAAATGCCCGCTTTTTTAGCTTACTTCAAAATAGGATAAACACGAAAAGTGGACTATTATCAAACCAGTTAATTATCATGAAATTACATAGTTACATCAATGCCATTTTATGATTTGTTTGAAATGGCAGAAAAATTCTGATAAAGTCAAAAAACTGTATAATTACTTGTACGTTGCCAAAGAATCATGACGCGCACTGCTGAAATGATGAGTCCAGGAAGGAAGGCCCAGCACACTGCAAAGTGGGCACGGACGATGACGAAGTGGCTCGTCACGTACAGTCGCCTCACTGGAGCCATATGGAACTTGGTGGACTTTGGGGGAAAAACGAAAGCTGAGGCTCGCGGTATCGTTGACCTGATCGCTATCCGAAAGGAGCACCGGCATGATGGTCCTGCGCTTAAGCGAGGAGATCTTTTCGAAATCATCCTCATTCAGACCAAAGGAGGTTCTGCCCCTCGACCCACGTCCGAAGATGTTGCTCGGCTGTCACGGGTCGCCAAACATCACAGAGCGAAGGCTGTGATACTGGCAGAGTGGCGGCGTGGCGTGAAGCTCGAACTGTTCAAGCTCAATGGAACCCGCCGGCATTCAGTCTCTCCGGATGAAATCTTTGGCTGATCGAAGGACAACAGGGAAAAGCAGGAAAAGGAAACAGAGTCAAACCTTCAAAAATCATTTGACAAGATGGCAGAAAGTAGGGGTTCAGACTTACTTATTGATATTTGCCTTTTTATCTTCTCTATCACCTTTTCTACGTCTGCCTCTAAGCCCTCCTTCTCCTTCAAATATTTTGTCATAACTACTGGATCTTTCTGAATATAGCCCTTACCAAAATCCGCTATTCTGATCGGATGACAGACCACCAAATTGTTATTTAAGCGCTACCTCAAGAGGCCTTTCCGGCAGCTTGCTGACATTGAGTACAGAGAATCCCAGGATGTTCCCTTCCTGATCTACCTTTTCCATGACCTGATCATTTTCTGTCTCACGGAAATAACCTTCCCTCTGTTCAAAGATCACTTCAAGGTAATCCCCTTCAGGATCATACCAAAGCTTTACGACTTTCGTGGCCATACTATATCTCCCTTCTTTATGGTATCCGTCAAATATGCTGTTAAAATAAAGGCATCCGCTTCTCTTACCTTAACGATCACGCAGAGATATTTATCTCCGACCTGTGTACCGATATAAAACCTGTAGTAGAGGTGGGCCTCAGGATCGCTCATGGACTGAATGACCCTTTCAGGATTGGTTAGTGTTTCCTCTATTGCCTGAATCATCGGCCTCATCTCTGGATGTTCTGATATATGCTTTTCCCTCTCATTAGTTAGCCTAATTACACGGCCTTCATAATCATGAAGAAATTTCACACAACCTCTTTAATCCCATATGGGCCTTTTCAACCATCGTGAATTTATCTTAATCTTATTCCCAATTAGGAATATATGTCAATCACATTCCATAGAGGGGCATTAGAGTAGTAGGGGTCGGCTGCTGGATCTTTCTGAATATACCCCGTCTCTCCTTTCCTTTATATCCATATTCCCGTGCCACAAGGCAAAAAAGTTTTCTCCCTAACATTGTGCCCTTACCTATTAGTTCGGGGAGTGGGCTATGCCCACCGCTCGTTAGAATAGCCGTTGAGGTATCAACATACTATCTTTCTAATTGGTGGGCGAAGCCCACCCTACTTCTGCCAGGAGAGGACATCGATCCCTCTACGTTTCAGATCCAACCAACTTGATAAGATCTGCTCTCTTTGTTAAGATGATTCCGTCATGAGAGTGCTCAAGAGATACAGTTTAGACAGGGAAGAGCGGATCGAGATTGCAAGAAATACCGCAGCCTTTTTGACTAAGGCAGGCACAGTCTCATTTGCGTATATCTATGGTTCCTTCAGTAAAGAGGAGGGTTTTAATGACATAGATCTGGCAGTGTATATAGACGAGTCAAAGGTCAGTAATGTCTTTGATGCCCAGCTTGAGCTCGGTATAAGCCTTGAAAGGGAGATCGGGTATCCGGTTGACTGCAGGGCCTTTAACCTTGCTCCTCTCTCCTTCAGATTTTCGATCATCACCTTCGGCGATCTCATCTTTTCAAGGGATGAAGGAAGGAGGGTCTCCTTCGAGACTATGACTAGGAGCCGCTATTTTGATTTCAAGCCGCATGCCGATTTTTATTATGAGAAAATTGCCTTAGGGAGATAATGACACCAATAAATCCTGAAACAGTTACCAGGCTTTTCCTTGAGATGGATCAAGCCATCGGAAAGCTGAGGGAATCCTCAAGGCTTTCACAGGAAGAATTCATCTCCGATCCCAAATCTTACGATTCCGCAAAGTATAATCTAATTGTTGCAGTGGAGTCGCTTATCGATATATGCAATCACATAATAGCCCAGAAGAGGCTCGGAAAGCCGGAGGATTACGGGGACGTTCTAAGGATAATCGGAAAGGAACTTTCTCTTGGTGAGGAGTTCGTAAGAAGACTAGAAAAGATGGCAAAATTCAGGAATCTAATAGTCCACCTCTATTGGAAGGTCGATAATGCAGAAGTCTACGGCATATTAAAAAATAATCTAGAAGACTTTGAGGCAGTAAAAAGGGCATTGCAAGGGTATCTAAGATAAAAAGGTAAAAGGATATGGCGAATCTTGAGGCTTGTGGTGAGAAATGAATCCTGTCATGGTGAGAGTCAGCTATAAAAAACCTTAAGTATCGTATATACAATCATTACACAGATCGAGTGTGCAGCAATAGGCCCCAATATATTCCCTGTCCGATAGTAGAGAGGGACTTAAAGGGGACGGCAGGCTGTCCCATAATCACGAAAATACACTTTTTTGTCATTCTGAGCGAAGCGAAAAATCTAATAATTTTAATATGTTGCAAGTTTAAGATTCTTCGGCTGATGCCTCAGAATGACATTTTTGGACAGCCTGACGGTTCTCGTTAAGTCTTATCAGCCTATAATACTTTAATAATAATATAATGATAAGAGTATTGACAAAATAATATTATATGATATTATAATGCTAAATATATGAGGAAATAAAAATGAATTACAGCAAGAAGGCCCAGGTCCTTCTTACCGAAGAAGAATATAGGATACTTGAAGAGGTTTCGGCCAAAACCCATAAAAAACTCAGTACCCTTATCAGGGAAGCCGTAGAAAAGGTTTATATAGAAGAGAGTAAAAGGGCAGGGATCTTTGAATCTATCGATCGTCTCCTCTCCTTACCTCCTACGCCCGTCCCTAAGGAGTACGAGGAGTGGGAAAAGGAATATTCCGGGATTAAAGGACCTTGTGATCTCAAGTGAGAGATCTATTCTTTCTGGATGCCAATATAATAATGTATGCCCTTGGAAAAGAGCATCCATTAAGGAACCCGTGCCGGAAATACTTGGAGAAGATCAAAAAAACCGAGATAACAGTGGTTACAAATACAGAGGTATTGCAGGAGATACTGTATAGATATTTCAGTATCCGGATGCCCATCATTGCTGAAGAGGCGTATAGCGCCATGAAAATATTTTGCAGGGAAATCTATCCTATTACGGTGGCTGAGACTGAGAAGGCCCTGGCCTTGTTGAAAGAATTTCCATCTATAAATACCAGGGATGCCATTCATGCTGCAACCATGCTCAATAATGGGATTGAAAAAATCCTTTCAGCCGATCCGCACTTTGATTTGCTGCGAGACATAAAACGGATCGGCCCCGGCTGAAGCCGCTGTCACAAATACTATGCATAGGGATAACCAGGTTAAGGCGGCAAAGGTCATTGAATTATAAAAAATCTTGAAAAACTCAAAGATAAAAGCTTAAGATCTTACATAAAAGGAGCGATCTAAGGGGAAAAGATAAATGTCAGAACGACTAACGGACTGCAAAAGTTTAGCAAAAAAGGTCTACATCCGCACCTTCGGCTGTCAGATGAATGAACATGATTCCGAGAGGATCGCAGGACTCATGGCTGAGGCCGGGTATGACCTCTCGGAGACGCCTGATGATGCCCAGGTCATCATCCTGAACAGTTGCAGCATAAGAGAGAAGGCTTACGACAAACTCCGCTCTGAGATAGGAAGATTTGGATCCCTTAAGAAGAAGAAGCCGGGGTTAGTTATAGGCGTTGGAGGATGTGTTGCCCAACAGGAAGGAAAGAGGCTTTTAGGTGGAGGCCGTTTAATAGACTTTGTATTCGGGCCCAGGGCTATCCATAAGATTCCGGAGATAATGGAAAGGGTATCAGTTGATGGAAGAGGGGTAGTTGAAATTGGAACGACCGATGACAAGATGGTAGATGCAAATATAAAGAGGGACAATGGTATTACGGCATGGGTTTCGATAATGGAGGGGTGCGACAACTACTGCTCATACTGTGTAGTCCCATATACAAGGGGGAGGGAGGTAAGCAGGCCAAGCAATAATATTATTAATGAGATAGAGGGATTGGCCTCTGATGGATTTAAGGAGGTTACACTCCTTGGTCAGAATGTCAGCTCCTATGGCAAGGGGCTTTCTGAATCTGTGGATTTCCCAACCCTCCTCTCAAAGATAGAGCCTATCAAAGGGATAGAGAGGATCAGGTTTATTACTTCCCATCCCAGGGATCTGTCGCCGGACCTTGTCGATGCAATGGCCAAACTTTCGAAGGTCTGTGAGCATATCCATCTCCCCCTTCAGTCAGGGTCAGACAAGATCCTTGAAACGATGAACAGGGGATATACATATGAGGAGTACAGAAAGAAGGTTGATCTGATAAGAGACAGGATACCTTCCATCTCTGTAAGCACAGATATAATAGTCGGCTTTCCCGGGGAAGATAGAGACGATTTTCATAAGACCAGAGATGCCGTGATGGGTATCGGATTTGACAGTATCTTCCTCTTTAGATATTCCAGGAGGCCAAATACCGCTGCACTTAGTTTGGATGGCCACCTCCCCGAAGATCTAAAGATAGAGAGGCTTGAAGAGATCCTGTTAATGCAAAAGGAGATCACCTCAAGAAAGAACAGATCATATATTGGAAGGAGCGCCCAGGTGCTATTTGACGGACAGAATAGCAAGGAAGAGGGCGGCATCGTGGGGAGGACAAGGACGAACAGGGTAGTATATGCCAAGGGGAGCAGATCTCTCATAGGTCATCTTAAGGAGGTTAAGATAGTATCCTCATCTTTTGCTTCCCTAAGGGGGAAACTCCTGGAGAATAGCATCAATGCTTAAGCCTTTAAGCTGCTGGATATTAGTTGTCTTCTATGCAGCCTTAATCTTCTATCTCTCTTCAGGTCCAATTACAGTAGATCTGCCAGGGAGCGACAAACTGTATCATATGATTGAATATGGAATATTCTCACTCCTCTTATACAATGCACTTTCTTCCTCTTTTAAGAAGGAACGTCCCTGGAAGATAGCGCTCCTGACTATAATTTTGACCCTGCTCTACGGCGTCTCTGATGAGTTCCATCAGCTATTTGTGCCTTCGAGATCTGCTGATCCCTATGACGTTATTGCGGATGCATCCGGGGCCATAATCGTGCAAGGCCTGCTCAGTATCAGGAAGAGGTTCTTTGTATGAAGATCGCCTTCGCCACGCTCGGATGCAAGGTAAATCAGTACGATACAGCAATAATGGAGGAGGAGGCAAAGAGCATTTCCTGCGAGATTGTCCCCTTTGATGAGGAGGCAGAGGTCTATGTGATAAACACCTGTACGGTTACAGGCAGGTCTGATTATCAATCAAGGCAGCTTGTAAGGAGGGCATTTAATAAAAACAGGGGTTGCAAGATAATTGTGACAGGCTGCTACGCAGAGACCGGTATTGAGGAATTGAGCCGGATGGATGGTGTGGAGGCGGTCATAGGAAATACCGGTAAAAATAACATTAAAAAATATCTTGAGGGACTGAGAGAGCTAGAAGGACAATCTACCTCTATAGGAGAGAAGATATATAAAGGTCCGCTTGATCAGCCTATGATAAAGAGGTTTTCAGGAAGGACAAGGGCATTCCTTAAGGTGCAGGATGGATGCGATGCCGAATGTTCCTATTGTATTATCCCAAAAGTGAGGGGAAAAAGCAGGAGCCTTCTGCCGGATAAGGTTATTGAGCAGGCAAGGCTCTTTGAGCAGGCAGGTTTTAAGGAGATAGTCATTGCAGGGATACACCTGGGGTCCTACGGGAAGGATCTTCTTCCCAAAATAGACCTGTCAGATCTACTAACGCGGATAGTTGAGAAGACATCGATTCCCAGGATAAGGATAAGCTCGATCGATCCAAACGAAGTAGATGAGAAGTTGTTATCTCTGATCTTAAGCTCTGACAGGATATGCAGGCACCTTCACATACCAATTCAAAGCGGTGATGATATGACATTAAAGAGGATGAAAAGGGGCTACTCCTCCTCATACTATAGGGATCTGATCATACAGATAAAAGAGAGTATACCTGATATCGGGATAGGGACAGATGTGATAGTAGGATTTCCGGGTGAGGATGAAGATGCCTTTGAGAATAGTTTCAGGCTCTTAAATTCAATCCCCGTAGACTTTTTCCATGTATTCTCCTTCTCTCCCCGTGTTGGGACTGAAGCTGTATCGGCGCCTGGCAGGGTTACAAAGGCTGTAATGGAGCAGAGGAACCTGGTAATGAGGGATCTGGGGAGGGAAAAAGGGCAGCAATTTAGATCAAAGTTTGTCGGCAGGCGCCTTACCCTCCTTGTCGAAGATAAAAGGGATCAGCCTCCAGGGCTCCTCAAAGGATATTCTGATAATTATCTTAGAATACTCATTGAAGGCAATGACAATCTTAGTGGATCCCTTGTTACGGTAAGGATCGAAGGTGTAAACGGCAATAATCTCATGGGGAGGCCGACTACCCCCTAAATTAGTCTCTTTGATAATGAAAATAAACCGGTCGGCACCCTCCTCTTCGGCAGGGTGAAGGGGGATATGATATATGCAAAGAATGATAAGGCCAGGTCAATATTCCTAGTAAAAAAGGAGGTCTTAGGATCTATACCGGGAACGAAGGATGTGACAGGTAATCAAAAATAAGAAGCCGTTGCCGACCCCTTAAACAACAAGTTCATCAGGATGGTGACTAAAGTCATAGAAGAGATCAATAAGAAGGCAGATAATGACTTTAGACAACCTAAATATATTTTCAAGGAGGTATTTCAGTGGACGCCAACAAAAGATTAGCTGGAATATTGGAGCGGCTTAAGGCCGGGGAAGATCCTTATAACGTGAAAGAAGAGGCACAGGAGCTTCTGGCCACAATAGAACCGGAGGACCTCCATTTTGCCGAACAGAGACTGGTCGAGGCGGGACTTGCGCCTGAGGACTTAAAACATCTTTGCTCAGCCCACATGGGAATGCATGATGATGAATCGGGCAAGATAAAGGCAGGGCTTGCCCCAGGCCATGTTATTCACACGCTTGTATCTGAACATGAGATGATATTGCACTTTCTTGATGAACTTGAAAAGCTCAATCAGGCTGCTCAGAAGATGGCAGATTACAGCAGCAACAAGGATGAGGTCAAAAAAGTGATGCATATTGCAGAACATCTGATCGGGGCAGAACCTCATCATCAAAGAGAGGAAGAAGTCCTCTTCCCTGAAGTAGAAAAAAGGGGTGTCTCCGGTCCACCGCAAGTCATGAGGATGGAACATGAGGACTTAAGGAGGAGGAAACACGAGCTCATGGAGATCTCAGAGACAGTTGATAAGTTAGATTTCAACACGTTCAGGAAGAGATTGGATGCCACTGCCAGATTCATCGTCCTCACGCTTAGGGATCATATCTTCAAGGAGAACAACATCCTCTATCCCATGGCCCTGCAGGTTATTCCGGATAAGAATTCATGGTACAAGATGAAGACAGAGTGCGATAAGATAGGGTATTGCTGTTTTACTCCGGAGGCTTAAAGGAAGAACTAAAAAATTCTTAAAATGTAGCGCTTCTACTATGCCTCTGCTGTCTTCTCCTTCTTCACTTTTTTCTCTTCTTTATTCTCTTCCCGCTTCATGACAACCAGTTCCACCATGGCCATGGGGGCGCCGTCACCAAGCCTGTTCCTGGTCT
>CAZYNY010000023.1:0-32123 GCA_964648095.1 uncultured Nitrospirota bacterium
AGTTTAACCATAAGGGGAATTTTCTCAATCAATTGGGCAAAAAAGGAAAAAAACAAGGAGAGTTCGACGGGCCTACTGGCCTTGCCGTGGATCCCGATGGATTCATCTATGTGGCCGATTTTCATAATGCACGAATACAAAAATTTCTACTAAAATAAAACTGGGTGGAATTGTAATATAGCTTACATATCTTTCATTGTGTGTTTGCTAGTTTTATGAAACTGAAGGGTCAAGAATTTAATGATAAACACTTTTAAGGGAGGACAATATGAGCAAGATAGCGGTCATACTCCATGCTGAACCAGGAACCCATGATTCGATGGGACGAGCAGCGCATGCACTTCTTTACACTAAAGAACTAAAAGAGTCAGGGCATGATGTAAAACTCATCTTTGACGGTGGTGGAACCAAATGGGTAAATGAGCTTTCCAAGGCCGATCATCCATTGACCCCATTATTCAATTCAGTAAAGAAATCAGGGGCCATCTCGGGGGTGTGTGAGTACTGTATAGGTGCATTTGGGGGAGATGCAGGGGAGACCAGAAAGACAGGTTTACCCCTGGCAGGGGAGTATATGGGACACCCCAGCCTTGTTTCTTTGGTTAGCGAAGGTTATCAGATTATTACATTATAGGGATATACAGCTAATCTGCTTGTAGTGGGTTTGAAAAGATACCCTATTGCTTTATCCAGTAAGTGTCTCATGCAATCTTTTCATGCTAAACAGCGTGATTGTTTCTCATCTAAGAAAAATCAGACTGACCCATTATAAACTTGACAGATTGGTTTAACTTGTTATAACATATCAACAGATGTTGATATATGAGACAATATGATTGACGGCGATCTTATAACTGCAAGGGAACATCTCTTTAAGGCCTTAGGTGACAGGACGAGGCTTGAGATCATTGAGATGCTCATAGAGTTTGGGGAGATGTCTGTTACCGATATCCAAATAAAGCTTGGAAAGGAGCAGAATTTAATATCCCACCACCTTTCCTGCCTTAAAAACTGCGGTCTTGTAAAATCAAAGAAGAATGGGAAATCAGTTATCTACTCGATCAGGGACAAGAGGATCTCAAAATTGCTTGCAATTACTGATGAACATGTAAGATCCCTCCTTGAGTCGGTCTTATCCTGCGAGATAGTAAAGGGGAAGGTTGTACGAATGCCATTAAAGGTTATTAAGTAGAAGGAGGAATATTGATGGAAAAGAAGACCAACATGATCTTAAAAACAGGGATAGTAGGTTCTGTTGTGGCGGCTATCTGCTGTTTTACGCCTATTTTGGTAATCCTATTAGGCGTAGTAGGACTCGGGGCCATTACAGGATACCTCGATTATGTCCTTCTCCCTGCATTGGGGTTCTTCCTTATCTTGATGGCATACGGGGGATACAAAGAAAGACAGGCGGGGCAGATGGCCTGCGCCTCATGTAAGGAAGAGAAGAATGAAAAATAGGTTTTCCACAGCCGGTTCACTTATTTCAGCATTATTCGCATCCGCGTGCTGCATAGGACCCGTTTTCTTTGCGGCCATAGGTGTAGGGGCAGGAGCTTCAGGACTTCTGGCTGATACTGCAAGATCCCTGGCCTGGCTTACGCCTTTTAGACCTATATTTATCATGATTACATTCTTATTCCTCGGTATCGGATTCTACAAGGCATACAGGGTAGATGATTGTGAGGGCGGTAAGTGCATTACGGCTAACAAGAGGAGGGATAGGATAATGCTCTGGTTCATTACAATCCTGGTAACAATACTTATTTTATATCCCTATAAGAGCTATATCGGATTATAACCCCCCTCTGCTCCCCCCTTAGATTAAGGGGGGGGAAGGGGGAGTTAAGGAGGTTCTTGATATGAAAAAGGTAAAACTTCTTATAACCCTAGCCATAATGATCTTCTTGACATATCTGGCATTAGATCCCCGTCTGGTAATCTCTGATGAGCCAAAAGGGGCTACAGGAAAGGATACAGAAGAGGCGATATTCCATATAGATGGGATGACATGTTCCGACTGCATAAAGGAGGTGCAGAGGGCAATCATGAAGGTGAGTGGCGTGATAGATGCCAGGGTTACCTTAAAAGGCTTTTTCAGAACGGAGGGACGGGCAGATATCAAGTATGAGAAGGGTAAGGTGACCCCTGATCAGCTTATAAGGGCAGTCTCCTCTGCAAGTAATGCCATGTATACATATAAGGCCCACTTATTAGAAACAAAGTAAAGGAGGAAACAAAAATGAAGGATATTGAACTTAGCGAGAAATCAACCGGCTTAACCTGTAGCGCTTCACTTAGGGAGGAATCCAGAATGACAGAGATTGAACTTAACAAAGAAGAGACCCAGGAATCCCTATTTGCCGAGATGCGAAGGCTCAGCCCAAAGGTAACTGGCGGCATCATGAGGGCAAGGGAGGCCGCATATGCCGATGGGAAGGTGGCAGGGAAATATAAACTCCTCACTGCATTAGCAATATCTGTTGCCATCCGATGCGAACCATGCATCAAGGCTTATGTTGAGATGGCTAAAGAGGCTGGAGTAACCCAGGAAGAGCTTATAGAATTTCTTAATGTAGCCATGACCATGCAGGGATGTCCTGGCGAGGAGTGGGCTATAAAGGCGTATGGGGCGTGGAAGGAGATTTTGTCTGAAACAGCCTGCTTGCCGGATGGCGGTTCCTGCTGCGGTCACTGACGAGAAAATCTTCTTAATAAAATCGATCTATAAGTAGATACCCAGCGAGCAAGGCGAGCATGAGGGGGAGGCTCCATCCGGCTTTGCCGGTGGAGGGGGCGCCCTATGATAGAGGAGGTTTTATGGTAAAAGAAGGTTTTGATCTTGTTATCCTCGGTTCAGGATCTGCTGCCTTTGCCGCAGCCATCAAGGCGTCAGAGCTTGGCGCCAATGTAGCTATGACTGAGTCCGGGACTATCGGGGGCACATGTGTTAATGTCGGATGTATCCCGAGCAAGAATCTGATCCAGGCGGCAAAAGAGTATTATAGCCAATCACATACCACCTTTAAGGGGATAGTATCTAAAAATGGACGTTTAGATCTTGCCTCTCTGATAAAACAGAAGGATCGCCTGGTCAATCTCTTAAGGAATAAAAAATATATAGATATAGCAAAAAATGATCCTAATATCTCAATTATCAGGGGCAGGGCAAGGTTTCTATCTAAGACCGAGTTAGAGGTCGGAGATAAGATTGTAGAGGCCCCCAGGTTTATTATCGCCACAGGCTCAAGGGCATGCATACCGCTCTTTGTGGGGATAGATAAGGTTAGATATATTACCAGCACTGAGGCATTTAAATTAGAAAGACTTCCAAGGTCAATGATTATCATTGGCGGAGGTTTCATATCTCTTGAGCTTGGCCAGATGTTCCGCCGTTTGGGCTCCAAAATAACCATCCTGGAGCGGGGTCCGCATGTCCTAAAGGGATTTGACGAGGAAGTTGCAAGATCTATACAGGATATCCTTGCAGGCGAAAAAAT
Organism: uncultured Nitrospirota bacterium; assembly: GCA_964648095.1. GTDB lineage: Bacteria > Nitrospirota > Nitrospiria > JACRHA01 > JACRHA01 > JACRHA01. Next base: position 3,501 of record CAZYNY010000023.1, read on the forward strand.
CGCTATATACACCAATTCTCCTGTGGAAGGTATGGAGCAGAAGGGAAAAAAGATCATTGTTACAGCCAGCGTTAATAAAAAGAGGAGGCAATTTGCCTCTGAAGAACTCCTTATAGCCTGCGGGAGGATTCCAAACACAGAGGGGATCGGGTTTGAGGATGTTGGGGTTGAAAAAGACCAGCGTGGTTTTATAAAAGTAGACAGTGAGATGAAGACGACAGCAGATTCGATATGGGCAGCAGGTGATGTGACAGGCCCACCCCAGGCCACCCCAGTAGGCGCAAGGGAGGGTGTCATCGCGGCAGAAAATATCATAGCTGATCGGCATCTTAAGATGGACTATTCTGTCATCCCGAGGGCTGTCTTTACCGATCCTGAGGTGGCATCTGTCGGCCTTACAGCAGAAGAGGCCAGAGCAAAAGGCATGAAGGTTACTGCCGAATGTCTTGACCTAAACCACGTCCCAAAGGCCGCTGCTATCTATAAGACAAAGGGTTTAGTAAAGATGGTAATCGAGGAGGAGACAAGGAGGATACTTGGCGTCCACGTTGCAGCAGACCGGGGCGCTGACATAATCCATGAGGCCGCCCTTGCTATCAAATGCCGATTGACAACGAGAGATCTGATTGAGATGATCCATGTCTATCCTACCATGTCTGAGGCGATCAGGATGGCAGCGCAGATGTTTGAAAAGGATGTGAGCCGCCTATCTTGCTGTGCCGAATAAAGAAAGGAGTATCCTATGTGTGCTAAGATTTTAATAAGTCTCTTTCTAATCGCTGTCAGCCTGATGCTTATAAGCACTGTATGGTCCGCTGACGAACCAAAGACCCTGCTGATCCATCTCAAAACCAGTCTCAAACGTGACGATGCGCAGATATGTGTGGCCTATAATGCCATCTGGGCCACCTTAGAGGAGGGGCTGAAGGTGAATGTCCTCATTGATGCTGATGCTGTGAATACTTACAAGATAGGATTCTTTGGGAAGGATGACATCGAGAATTATAAGCTACCTGAGAATATGCGCCAGGCCCTGGCCCGACAGTTCAACGTGCCGTTAGAGAAGGTACCGATGGTGTACGGAGAATATATTATCATGCTCAAAGAAAAGGGTGCCAAGTTTTATATCAATGAGGAGATGCTGATCACGGCAGGGATAGCAAAAGGACCTGGAGATCTGGGAAGGATCTCTGCTAAATTTTTTAAGCCCGTGACGATGCCGGAGTTGATCCGACTGCGAACTGGTGCAGATTCTTATCTCGTATATTAATTATAGGATTGGCTGATAATTATTTCATCGGCAAGGTGTAATCCTGCATACATCTTTTCGCTGGAAAAGTGGGATAAACTAAAATTAAAGGAGATCCCATGGCAAAGGCACTCCAGGAATTAGGCGATAAGACCGGTAACGAACGAGGGCCTATAAGGTCATCGCAATCAACCATATGATTCTCCGGCAGCTTGGAGGGGCGAATTTTGGGATGCCGATCCGTTTGGGGTAGAGTTGCTCAGGGAAGTACGAAGAACCGGCTAAAGTTATTGATCTTTGGTCCTTGATTTTATTATATCTAACAGGTATTGAGAATCAAAGAAAAAGGAGGTTTTAATATGACGGAATCATTGATGAAACTTTACCAGGCTGAGTGGTGCGCTTATTGCTGGAGGGTGCGGATGAAGATGACGGAATTGGGACTCACCTATATTACCATAAATGTCCCACATGAGAGGGCAATGAGAAGCGAACTTTTCAGCGTCTCCGGTCAAAACGGAATTCCTACCCTGGTTGATGGTAATATCATCATTGCTGACAATGAAGATGCCATTATTGCATATTTGGAAGGTAAATTTGGTAAGGTTTCATTGGCAACTAGCAAAGAACCGGAGAGGATTAAAGCTGGCCGCCATAACCTTTGATAAGGATTCGAATAAGATTTGCCCTGTACCGCGTAGCAAGAAGATCTTAAGCGAGTGCTTCCTTGGCGTCGAGAGATCGGGTGAGAAATGTTGACGAGCGAATTGCGCGAGAAATATCGGCTGACGGCGTGGTTCTATGATCTCTTGGATTATCCGTGGGAGCGACAGTACCGCAAATGGCGGCCGGCGATCCTTTCCGACATGTGCGGCGAGGTGCTAGAGGCCGGAGTCGGAACCGGACGCAATCTTTCCCATTATCCTGAATCCGCCCACGTAACCGGAATCGAACTCAGTCCGCAAATGCTACGTTTTGCTCACCGTCGCGCGAAGGCCACGCGGTGCCGGATAACATTGCTGGAGGCAGACGCCACGCAACTCGATCTCTTGTCAGACAACAGCTTCGACTGGTATATTTCCACCTTCATGTATTGTGTGATGCCGGATCGCTTCCAACCTATAGCTCTCGAACAAATGGCGAGAAAGCTGAAACCCGGAGGCCGGTTTCGCCTGCTGGAGATGGTGTATTCGTCGCAGCCGCGTATTCTGCGGCGGCAGAGACTCTTTGCGCCCTTTGTCGAAAAAGTCTACGGAGCGCGCTTCGACCGCAGGACGCTGCAACATCTCAAGGAAGTGCCCAGCATTAAGGTGACTGAAACGCGATATCTGAAGGATGACACGTATCTGCTCATCGAAGGACTGAAAAACGTGGCAACGCCTTGAGCATAGGCATTTTTTCGGAATTTGTAAGATGGCATACAGAAACATATGAGGGGTTGTTCCATTATAAAGAAATTAAAAGAGGTTACTTTTCGGTATAGACTAGGAAGGCGATAAGATGAGTGGGACAGGATTGAACCTGGGAAGAAGGGTCGGCCTTGTGCAGACTGGCCTGAAGGATCTCGGTGCCGGCTTTTTGTCATCATTACAGGAGACAGGGAAGATGACGATCTTCTTTGGACAAGCGATTCTCAGCGGGATTATACCCCCTATTCATCCGGGCAGAATCATCCGCCAGGTCCATTTCATAGGAGTAGGGTCGCTTTTTGTAATCATCCTTACGGCGTCCTTTACAGGTATGGTGCTGGGTCTTCAGGGATACTACACCTTAAGACAGTTTCAAGCTGAGGCTATGCTTGGTTCAGCAGTGGCCTTAAGCCTGATCCGGGAGCTTGGGCCGGTCCTCTCCGCACTTATGGTCACCGGTCGTGCCGGATCGGCCATGACTGCCGAGATCGGGATTATGCGGATCACCGAGCAGATCGATGCCCTCGATGCCATGGCCATCGATCCGATCAGGCACCTGATTGCGCCTAAGTTGATCGCAGGGCTGATAGCAGTTCCCCTCTTGGCCTCTATATTTGATCTGATCGGGATCTACGGCGGATACCTGGTGGGGGTTAAACTCCTGGGGGTCAGCTCGGGAAGCTATTTCTCCGGGATGAGGGAGAGTATAGTCTTCAAGGATGTCTATGGCGGGGTCATCAAATCGATGAGCTTTGGTCTGATCCTTACATGGATCTCCTGTTATAAAGGCTACTTTGCAACCAGGGGAGCGGAAGGAGTAAGTCTGGCCACCACCGAGTCAGTAGTCCTTTCTTCGGTATTGATCTTAATATGGGATTATTTTCTCACATCCATCTTATTGTGAGGTCTTATTGATGATCAGGGTTGTAAAACTTCGTAAATCATTCGGAAACCAGGAGGTCCTGCGGGGGGTAGACCTGGTGATTCCAAAGGGGAAGACTACTGCGATCATCGGCCGCAGCGGTGGAGGAAAAAGTATCCTGCTCAAACATCTAATTGGTCTTATGCGTCCGGACAGCGGGGAGGTCTGGATCGATGGGATGGAGATCACCAGGATGACAAGGAGGGAACTTTCCAGGGTAAAGAGTAGACTCGGGTTTCTCTTTCAGGGGGGAGCCCTCTTTGACTCAATGACAGTCTTTGAGAACATCGCTTTTCCTTTAAAGGAGAAGACAAAACTGTCAACAGATGCGATCCGGGCTAAGGTGGAGGAGAAATTGCAGGAAGTAGGCCTTCAGGGGATGGAAGAAAAATACCCTGGGGATCTCTCCGGAGGGATGAAGAAGCGGGTAGGCCTGGCCAGGGCAATGATCCTTGATCCGGAGATCATGCTCTACGATGAGCCGACCACTGGATTAGACCCGGTCATGGAACATGTAATCCACAGGCTGATCCAGACCTGCCAGGAGATGGTCAAATGCACAGGAGTTCTTGTAAGCCACAACATTGCCGAGGTATTTGAGATTGCCCATCAGATAGCTATGCTCCACAACGGAGTTATTATTGCGCAGGGTACACCCGGAGAAATACAGGCCTCCGAAAATCCCCTGGTTCGGCAGTTTATCAATGGTGATATAGAAGGACCGATGCAGTATGCTATAGAAGGAGAAGCATGAAAACTGCCAGACTAGAAGTAGTTGTAGGGGCCTTTGTCCTGCTCGGGATCGTCTCGCTAGGGTATATCTCGGTTCAGCTTGGCGATGTGGCGTTCTTCGGGAGGGAAGGCTATACAGTCTATGCTGATTTTGATTCTGTTTCGGGATTAAAATCAGGCGCTGCCGTTGAGATCGCTGGGGTAGAGGTAGGAAGGGTGGATAAGATTTCCCTCCATAAAGGCCGGGCGAGGGTGACCCTCAAGATCCAAGATCAGATCACGTTGCAGGAGGATGTGTTTGCCTCCATCAAAAGTACGGGGATCATCGGGGACAAGTTTGTCTCAATCAGCCTTGGGGGGTCGGAGATACTTCTCAAATCAGGCGGGGTTATCCACTCTACGGAATCTGCTGTGGCTTTGGAAGACTTAATCAGTCAGCTTATCCATGGAAAGGTGGAGTAAAAGGTGATGTATCCCATCTTAGAATACCTTCGGGCAATCTTTGTTCCGATCATTCTCGTCTTAGGCGTCTCAAATGCCTTTGCAGAGGAGGCAGCACCTTTACAGCGCATCGTAACCCTGGAAGAGGCGGTCAAGATGGCCCTGGAAAAGAGCCCCGAGGTAAGAGAATCCCGATCTGACGTTGATATCGCCAGAAGCAGACTGGAAGAGGTGGAGGGATACCGGCTCCCCCAGTTGGACTCGACCATCCTTGTCGGACCGATCCCAAATGCCAGGGGGGACCAGATCTCCTCTCCAGACCCTGCGGACCGGATCCACGGGATCGGCATCTTTGAGCGCGCAGAGATCACCCTCGTCCAGCCGATCTATACCTTTGGCAAGATCACCAGGGGTCAGGAGGCGGCTAACCATGGTGTGAAGGTTTATGAGGCGAAGGTCGATCAAAAGAAGAGTGATATTGCCCTGAAGGTCAAGGAGGCATATTATGGATTGCTCCTGGCCAGGGAATCGATTAGGGTAGTATCAGAGGCCCAGGATGCCTTAGGACAGGCGAAAGAAAAGGTGAAAGAGCTTCTCGATAAAGGGGCGCCATCTGCCGATGAATCGGATCTCTTAAAACTGGAGGCCTTCTCCGGTGAGGTCGAACGTCTGCGGCAGGAGGCCCTAAAAGGAGAGAGATTGGCCCTCAGTGCCCTTCGGGTTTATCTGGGGATCTCAGAGGGGCTGGACCTTGATATTGCCGATCAGCATCTGACATATGAAGGTGAAAAGGTCGATCCTCTTAAATCTTATGTGGAGGAGGCCTTCTCCCGAAGGCCGGAATTCAGGCAGCTTGAAGAGGGCCTTAAGGCACGGGAGGCATTAGCCGATGTAGCCAAGGCCGATTATTATCCTGTCCTATTTTTGGGAGGCTTCTTTGCCTATGCCAACGCCCCTGAGAGGACCGACATCAAAAATCCTTTTATTCTCGATCCCTTCAATGAATTGGTCGTGGGAGTCGCCCTGGGCGCGAAATGGCATCTGGACTTTGGGATCACTGAGGGAAAGGTTCATTCTGCTGAGGCTGAATTGAATAAGCTTCACCAGACAAGGGAGTTTGCAAAGGCATACATACCTCTTCAGGTCAAAAAGGCATACCTGGAGCTTCAGGAGGCAGAGAAAAACATCACAGCCCTGAAAGATGCCTATCCTTCTGCCAGAAGATGGATGATTTCCGCCATTGCCAATTACGACCTCGGGATCGGGCCTGCCAAGGAGATTTTTGACGCCTTAGAGGCCTACGCCAAGCTGAAGGCAAACTATTTCAGATCTATATACAACTATCGTATGGCGAGGGCAAACCTGGTCTTTGCTACCGGAGAAGGTTAGAATGAGTTTTAAGTGGAATGGAGAGAGATCGAACTGGACCGGCCTCATGGTTGTTTTCCTCTCCTTCTTTTTCTATTTCTTGAGCCTGACTTCTTTGGCCCTGGCGGCGGAACCGATGGAAGCGATGAAGGGGACAATCGATGAGGTAATTCGAATCTTAAAGGATCCGACCCTCAAGGAGCCTGGAAGGAAAGAAGAGCGGCGGGCCCTCCTGGAAAAGGCTATTGTTGCCCGGTTCGATTTCACAGAGATGGCCAAGCGGAGCCTGGCCGTACACTGGAGGGAGCGGACCCCTGCGGAACAGATGGAGTTTGCCGATCTTTTTGGGAAACTCCTGGAAAGCTCCTATATCGGCAAGATTGAGGCCTATACTGACGAGAAGGTGGTCTACACGGATGAGATCCTGGATGGGAATTTTTCCGAGGTTAAAACAAAGATATTGACCAGAAATGTTGAGATCCCTATTAATTACCACCTCCTTCAAATCGGGACCGACTGGAAGGTTTATGACGTAGTCATTGACGGTGTCAGCCTGGTCAACAACTACCGAAACCAGTTCAACAAGGTTATTAGAAATTCTTCTTATGAAGAGTTGGTAAAGAAGATGAAGGCCAAAGAGGCGGAGATTTCTATCGCACCTTAACACTTCGGGGATTCAGGTTGTACAACGGCATATAGATACCGGCAGAGTTTGGAGTCGTGGAATCAGCCTTGTGAGAGAGGAAGATATGCAAAGGGCCATCTTATTTGCGATCCTTTTTCTTATGCTCTCACTCCATCCCCTCTCGGCCCATGCTGAGGTGTCGCATCCCTGTTCGGCCAATGTGGGATATGGCCCGATCAATTTGCGAGGGCAATCGCCCTTTCAGATGCTGCATCTAAGCCTGACACCATCTGCCCCATCTACACTCTCCGCCAGCAATTGGGAGGGCCAGATCCTGATGACTTGGATGAATCGCTGGGCTGTTTCGGAAGGCCAGTACTTTATTGACAATGAAACACTCCGTACGGCTTTAAGGCTTAAATATGGCCTAACGGAACGCCTTCAGATCGGGATAGAGGTACCAGTGCTCTGGAGAGGGGGTGGAATAATGGATGGAACGATTGATTGGTTCCATAAGACCTTTGGCCTGGACCGCGCAAGACGGGATGAGTTTCCCAAAAATCGCTTTCATGTGGAGTTTCACCCTAAAGATGGTTCAACATTTGTGCTTAATGATGCAGGAGTGGGTCTTCAGGACATGGTCGTTTCGTCTCAGGCTACACTTACCTGTGGAGGAATCCTCTGGCCAGCCGTGGCACTTGGTCTTTCGGCCTCATTGCCGACAAGCCAAGAAGAAAAACTTTTTGGATCTGGCGGGGTCGACCTCAACCTCTCCCTTCTCCTTGCCAAGCGGATAAGCAATTTTTATCTCTATCTAAATGGCGGATATACCATGTTTGGAACTGAGGAGATCGGTGGAGTTGCCTTAAAGGAGAATCAATGGACAATATTTTCCGGAATAGAATACCGGTTATGGAGAAAAACCTCTCTGATCTTGCAAAATCTGATCAATTCGGCAGTGGCTCAAGACTTCTTTGAATTCTCGAAATATACCGACGAGATCACATGGGGAATAAAAAGTGAAGTCTCATCCGGTTGGGTGTTAGAGTTCTCATTGGTCGAAAATATTATTAATTTCCAAAATAGCCCAGATTTTGGGCTACATTCGGCAATTAGTGTTAGGTTTTAATGAAGGGGATTTAACCTTTTTAAAGAAAGATTATTGCATCGAAACCCCAGAATAGAAACCCTAAAATGGATGTGAACCAATGGAGATAATGAGAAAAGCCCCCAACCAATTCCACCTTGTAATCCTCGGTTTAGGAGGCCGGAGCTGATCCCGCTTCGAACTGGTGCAGATTCTTATCTTGTGTATTAATTATAGGATTGGCTGATAATTATTTCATCGGCAAGGTGTAATCCTGCATACATCTTTCATTGGAAAAGTGGGATAAACTAAAATTAAAGGAGATCCCATGGTAAAGGCACTCCAGGAATTGGGCGATAAGTCTAGTAACGAACGAGGGCTTGTAAGGTTTGCCCTCGTCCACCTTTCCGGAAGCCGGCGGGGGAAGACAGAGGAATTCGAGGTGAGCCGGCTCACAGTCGGAACAGATCCTGCCAACGACATCACCTTTGATCCGCTACGTGATCCTGCTGTCTTGCCACTGCATGCCGAGTTTTCAGTAGAACACTGTGATCTGATCCTCCGGGATAAGGGGAGCTATGGTGGAACCTTTGTCAACCAACAGTGTACCACCGAGATCATCCTGCAGGACAATGACCTGATAATGCTTGGAAAAGATGGGCCCAAGATCCGTATACGGATTAAGCCGGAGGCATATGCAAAATGCAAACCTCTCCGGGATATTCTTTGCGACTGCCGGGATATCGCAAAAGCAGACCAGCAGGGGTGGGTCACCGGCACAGCACTCTTCTTCCGGCACCTTCTTAGCGATCTTGCCTTTCATGCCACAATACCTGTCAGGCTCCTAACAGGGGCAATAGTATTACTCCCGGCCGTTTTACTGGTAGGTCTGCTCTACACCAACTACTCTAGCCGATGGACATATGAGCGGCAGATCAGCGGACTTTTAAGCCGGCTCGAGACGGGCAAAGTCTCACGGGAGGTCTTGGAGCAGAAGATCCAGAAGGATCGGGAGCAGACAGCAGAATCCGTACAAAAGCTAAAACAGGAGGTAGAGACACTGTCCATCCTCCTGAAAGACAAAGAAAAGGGGCATGCAACAGAGGAAGATATTGTCATGCTGAGACAACGTTTGAGAACAGTGGAGGCGGAAATGGCCGCCTCGGAAAAGATTATAAGTAGTTTCAGGGGCGGCGTAGCCCTTCTCCAGGGGACATACGGGTTTACCGAGAAGGGGACTAGGCGTCTTCTCCGTTATCAGGGTGTAGATGCCGAAGGAGAACCGCTCCGGGATGCAGATGGAAACCCCCTTTTCACATTTGAAGGAGACACCCCGCTGGTAACGGCCGGCTTCACAGGAACGGGTTTCCTGGTAGACAGCCAGGGATTTATGTTGACCAACAGGCATCTTGCTATACCGTGGGAGATGGACCAGGGGGCCAAACAGTTGATCGGGAAAGGACTTGAGCCGAGGCTATTCATGTTTCGGGCCTTCTTCCCTGATGTTCCCACCCCCTTTGATCTCAGGGTCATAAAGGTATCCGATGAGGTTGATGTGGCACTGCTGAAATTCGATCCAGGCCATCTAAGGCTCCCTGTGCTCTCTTTGGGCCGCGGCATGGGCAAACCCACAGTAGGAGAGCCTGTCATTTTGATGGGTTATCCTGCAGGACTTGATGGACCACTGGCAAGGGCGGACCAGGCTACCGTGTCTGCAATTCTGCAACAGGCCGGCAATAACCCTGACAGTCTTGCCCAGGAGCTGGCGAATCGGGGATTAATCCGCCCTCTGACGACTCAAGGACATATCGGAGATACACTGGCAGATCAGATTATCTACGATGCCCAGACCACCTTTGGCGGGAGCGGCGGACCTGTGCTCAATCTTCAGGGCGAGGTTGTCGCAATCAACCATATGATCCTGCGGCGGTTCGGAGGGGCAAACTTTGGTGTGCCGATCCATTTCGGGATAAAACTGCTTAACCCCTCTTCCTAACAGCAGCTTTCTGCAGAATGGCAGGCCCCTTCATCAGAGACAGCATCTGCCTCAATGACCTGATCTATCTCCACTCCTTTTATAACCAGAAACGATCCGGTATAAGGAGGTTTTTTCAACTTAGCCGCCGTGTCAGTACAGACTTCCACTTGCTGGTTTCTTGGAAAGAGGTGACCCTCCTCATCGATCACCGCCTGCATAGGCCCCAGATAGGTTGCCCTTTGACCTATATAGCTGCATCCGGCCTTCTTCTCAAACTTGTATCCCCGGATGACCATTGAATAAAATCGGTATCCCTCCACCTCTCTCCAGAAGTTCTTTTTGAGCACCGAGAGCCCATAGAAACCGGCCTGCTCTAAAAAGGCAAGGTACTCCTCCTCCGTCAATGCACCAGAGACACATTCACCCCAGAGGCGTGGATTGCCCTTCATCCCCTCAGGGATCGGTTTCTCTGAAACTGTATCTGAGATCACGATCCTTCCAAGGTCTTTGAGGATGCGCCAGATCTCAAAAAAGACATGCCTTTTATCAGGCGAGAGGTTGATCACGCAATTAGAGGTAACAAGGTCTGCAGATTGAGGGGGAAGGGGGATCCTCTCCAGGTATCCTGATTTAAATGTAACCACATCATATCCAAGATTCGCAGCTACCAATCCCTTGGCCCAATCCGCCCTAGCAAGCATCGCCTCGGTCATGTCTATACCGACCACCTTACCTGTAGGCCCTACCTTCTTGGCGGCGATAAAGCAGTCGATCCCTCCACCCGCCCCAAGGTCGACTACTACCTCACCCGGCTGAATAGAGGCCAGGCCCATCGGGCTGCCACAACCATAGGCGATCTCCAGGACCTCCTTCGGGATATGGGCCGTCTCATCCTTTGGATAACCTCCCGGACAGCAGAGCTGAGGCTGTGGGGATTTAGCTGCCTCGCCATAGAAATCCTGTACGATCCGCCGCGATTTATCGGGGTTGACGGAAAGGACACAGGCCGAGGGAGATAACGACACCTCGAAACCGCCGATCGGATTTATCCCGCTATGATCTTCCTCCATAAGGGCATCTTCTCCCATGGCAGCAAAGAGGATGGGACGATCATAGCCGGATTGGGTCCTTCTTTTTGCCCGCTCCCCGGCTATGGCAAAGAGGGTCTCGATAATCCATCTCTCATAGAATTCCGAAAAGGGGTCTTCGCCCAAAAATTGGCCGCTATGAAGATATGTATGCTCAATATCCCCGCCGCCGCACAGATATTTAAGATAGCAGTCCTTGCATTTGGCCTTCTTTTGGACGGTCCCCTTCCGGATCATATCGGCAACCTGCGAGTTTCGCCAGATCTCCTTTAACGGCTGCATCAAAAGGTTTCCCATCCGGAGCTCAGGGATGCCGGCCAGGGCTGCCGAAGGATAGACCTCACCATCGGCATAGACCAGGAGCGATCCGTAGGCTGCGCTGGAGAGATCGGCCTTCACACCGTTGCGGTCTAAGAGCCTCATCCTGAGCGCCTCAAAGTTATCCAGGGTGATTCCTGTCTGATTACATACCGACTGTGTCTTATGAAATACCGAAAAAAGCTCACTGTTTGATGGGCATGTAAGATCCTGAGATCCTCTAGCCCTTCCCCTGCTATGACTAATGAGAAGGTGTATCTTCTTGATCCCAAGCGATGCAGCAAGCTCTGCTGTCTCTATAATATGATTGATGTTTGAACGGGTAACAACTACAGTCAAGGTCGGAGAAAACCCGATATTGATAGCCTCTTTTATCCCGCGAAGCGCGGCATCAAACGAACCACTTCCCCGGATGGGATCATTGATCTCCGGTCGTGGTCCATCCAGGCTGATCTGAAGTGAAAGGCGGCTGGGGTCATAGCGGGAAAGTTTGTTGAGTCTTTTCCCCTGCAAGAGGATGGCATTGGTCAGGATAGTAAGTTCAGCCCGAGGCAGGATAAAATCGATAATATCAAAGATATCTGGCCTCAAAAAAGGCTCGCCCCCTGTTATATAAAAACGGGTGACCCCCAGGGAAAACCCCTGGTCAATGGCTTGACGCCAGAATTCGGCCCCTTCACCGGGCATCCCGGCAGGTGAGGAATCTACCAGACAATGGGAACAGGAGAGATTGCAGGCATTGGTCAGATGAAGCCATAGTTCCGAGAGGTGTTCAAGCTGAAGCACCTCGGACCGGCCCGGGTATGGGGCCCGGCTAAATGGTATCCTAGATAGGAACCCGGAGCGGAAGGCATCCTGCAAGAAGGTCCGGCAGTGAAGCCATCCCTTTGCCCAATCTACCCCATAATCCCTGCAATATGCAGCGATAACCTCGTCAAGATTCTTCCTCCCATCAAGATAGCCCATTATCCTGGCGCCACGCGTATCAGTGGCTACCCAATGGGGGGCCTCCGGATCGATCAGGATGACCCGGCCATTCCTCTCCACCTCATGATATGTTGGCGCAAATAACGGGCCCTTATCAGAAAACCCCTGTAACATACTGACTACCTCCATTGTTATAATCAATCCCTTATAATTAAGGTCTCCCAGTATAATAGAGGGTCGCCGATAGGTGATATGTAGTCTATCTTACATTTGAAGGTTCGCAGCGCCTGCACCGGGACAGGGCAGTTTGCCTTATGGATTTGATTTGTTAACCTGGAAAATTACCGGACGGAGGAGGACAAAGCCAGGCGAAACCCAAAGGTGTTATAGCGTTAAATCGTTTCCCTAAATCAGCGAATGCCTGCGCCAATTTCCGAATCAGACCATCTCTCCTCCTTAAATAAATGACATGCTTATGGAGGATATTTTAGGAAGGAAGAAATATATTGGCAGTATTTTTTACTTTTTCTGAAGGCTTAGCGCTTGAACTGTTCGGCAGGCTATTACCCGTCCGCACGAGTAAAAATTACCCCCTTATTATCTCATTCAGTCCTTCAACAACCTGTTCTATTTCTTCAGGAGAAGCCTTTCCGATGATTTTCCCGATTCTATCAACGGAAAGCGTCCGAATCTGACTTATTTTTACCCATGAGCGTTTGGGCAAGTTTGCAGTTTTTAATTCAAGGGTAAGAGGGAATCCTGCTTTCTGGGGCTGACTGGTTAGAACTACGGCAATGACCGTCCCTGAACGTTCATTAAAAATATCGTGGCTTAAAATCAAAACGGGCCGTAAGCCTGCTTGCTCATCGCCTCGAACCGGGTTTAAATCAGCCCACCTAATGTCGCCCCTTAGTATTCGGGGCATTGGCTTAAATCCGCAGTCAGTCCTTCATCTGCCATCGCCTTTTCAAAGCTCTGGTCAAGTTTCACGCATTCTTTCGCCAAACGGGTGCGTTTTATCCGTGCAAGCTTTTCTTCCACAGCCTCCTGAATAGCCTGGCTGCGATTCTGAAAAATATGTTCACTGACGAATCTGTCTAACTGATTGAGATATTGCTCATCCAATGTGATCGCAATCTTTGCCTTGCTCATAAGTACCTCCAGTATTACTTTATGTCATACCTATGATTTTGTCAATTGTTTTTGACGGTATAACGTCGGCTGCATGCAGTGTTGGGTGCGCTTTTGCATTGCGTGTTACTGGTTTTGTGCAAGATGCCGAACAAATTGCTCAAGCCGTTTCCACTCTTGTTTGTGTGACTTATCAAGTGCAATCTTTTCCAAATAGCCTTTGACCGCAGAGCGCCCTACAATGTTGTTGTCGTTGGGGTGTGAATGCTCTTTGGAAATCAGAACGAAAGCGTTGTCAACTTTCTTTTTGAAATCAAGCAAGCGCTCCGTATGATTTTTTGCCGTCAAAACAATACAAGCAGTCATCAGTCGTTTAGAAACGGAGATTTCACACTCTTCTGCTTGGACTATGCCGTTAGAAATTAGATGCCTTGTGATTTGTTTTCTTTCGCGTACCCAATCTCGCGATAAATACCCCAAATCGATTTTGGCTTCCACTATTCCGATCAATGAACCTCCCCGAATAAAAGCAATATCTGGGTAGATTGTTTTGGCACGCTTCGACGAAGATTTTCCAAAAGACATGGGGAAATCAACCAGTAGTCTCACATCGGCAGGGGTATATTTTTCAATCAGGCGAGACAATTCTTCTTCAAACTCATTGGCCGAGGCCCTTGCTCGTCCACGCTGGATGCGCTCAGTTATAGATTTGCCTTTCTTTTTCTTGTGAAAAGCCTTGACCATGACAGAAATCAACTGAACAATGTCATGATTGAAATCGTTCACCATATTTGTGTCATGTGTGCTTCAAAGCGAAGCACCTTTGTCCTTTATGTTTACTCAGCATTCTGACGGATTATAGAAATTAAAGGCGAGGTAGTCAAGAAAATGAATGAACTATAAAACCGTTGGGAATGAAGGGGAGATGTAATATAATAGTTTTGTATTAATTGTTAACCCTTGAAGGTTCGCTGTGCCCGTACCGGGACAGGGTAGTTTGCCCTATTTTGTATTCCGGAATACATCTTAATTGTGTAGATTAGCATATCCTGAAAGTATGATTATAGATGGGGAGGTATTTGCAGTAGATGAACCTGATCTGGAGCAGTTAATCCGGTTTTTAAGGCAGAAGGTGGAACAAAAAAATAGTATTGTAGGGACATAAGAAGATTTGTAGTATAATAATTTACTCTGAAATAGAGTGAGTCACGGCAACAAGGTCGGTTCAGAGGAGGAAATATGGAGGAGATCTTTCAGGGAAAAGAGGCATTCGGACATCCGGGGATTCCTCCCCGATGGACCCGCAGCGCGAAGGAGGGTGTAGGTACGGCCTACAACACGGCCAGCCGCATCTGGTTTACCCTTTCCCATGGAATCCTTAATGAGGTATATTTCCCGACTGTAGATTCACCCCAGATCCGGGACTTAGAGTATCTGATCACTGATGGAGAGAGCTTCTTTCATGAAGAGAAAAGGGATCTAGCAACGGAAATAGAATATATCGATAAGCATTCCCTGGGCTATCGCATTATTAAGAGCGATCCCAAGGGACGCTACCGGATTGTAAAAGAGATTATCTCCGATCCGTATCTTCCCTGTGTCCTGATACAGACCCGATTGGAAGGGGATGAGGCCTTTTTAAAGAGGCTCCATCTCTATGTCCTGCTTGCGCCGCATCTGGATGGGAGGGGATGGGGCAACAGCGCTGCAAATATAAATGTGGCGGGAAGTGAGTTGCTGGTTGCCTTCAGGAATCGGGTCCATCTGGCCCTGGGTGCGACAGTGCCTTTTATCCGAACCTCTTGCGGATATGTAGGGGCAAGCGATGGGTGGACAGATCTTCACGACAACTTCCAGATGGACTGGCAATTTGACTATGCAAAAGATGGCAACGTAGCCATGATAGGGGAGCTGGATCTTTTGAAAACCAGGACATTCAAGCTGGGCCTCGGTTTTGGTTTTGCCCTCCATGGTGCTACAACGGCCCTGCTGCAATGCCTCGGTATTCCATACGAAGAGTCGAGAAAACGTTTTCAGGATCAGTGGAAGCGCATCTGCTGCGATATTCTTCCGCTTGAGAAGGTATCAACGGATAAGGGACGCCTCTACCATACAAGCCACAGTCTTCTTTTGGCCCACGAAGACAAAAACTATCCCGGTGCAATCATCGCCTCGATGAGCATACCGTGGGGGGAGATCCAGGGGGATGAAGAGGGATTGGGGGGCTATCACCTGGTCTGGACAAGGGATCTGTGCAACAGCGCCACAGGTTTCCTTGCGGCAGGCAACCGGGTGACGCCTTTTAGGGCGCTCATCTATCTTGCCGCCTCACAGCGGCCTGATGGAGGCTTCTATCAAAACTTCTGGATCAACGGAAACCCATACTGGCAAGGGATCCAACTTGATGAGGTTGCGTTTCCGGTCATCCTGGCCTGGCACCTGCATGAACTAAACGCGCTCAAAGATTTCGATCCCTACCCGATGGTGCTCAAGGCAGCACACTATATGATCCGACAGGGTCCGGCCACCCCACAGGAGCGATGGGAGGAAAATAGCGGATACTCCCCCTCTACCCTCGCATCCAATATTGCCGCGCTGATCTGTGCGGCAGGATTTGCCAGGGATCGCAAAGATTTGGCAACGGCCCAATATCTGGAAGAATACGCAGATTTTCTTGAATCCCATATTGAGGCATGGACAGTAACGACCCAGGGGACGCTGGTGCCCGGGATCTCCCGCCATTTTATCCGGATACATCCGGTTGATTGTCATGATCCTGATCCCCTTGAGGACCCCAATACCGGCACGCTTATTCTCCATAATCAACCTCCCGGAGGACGGTTCGAGTTTCCAGCCAAAGAAATCGTGGATGCGGGCTTTCTGGAAATGGTTCGCTTTGGGATCCGCAAGGCAGGAGATCCCTTAATTGAAGACTCACTAAAAGTCATTGATGCCATGCTCAAGGTGGAGACCCCTTTTGGACCCTGCTGGCGACGGTACAATCATGACGGCTATGGCCAGCGGCCAGATGGAGGCCCGTATATGGGCTGGGGTCAGGGTAGGGCCTGGCCCCTTCTTACCGGTGAGCGGGCCCACTACGAACTTGCGGCAGGCCGGGATATAAGACGCTATATCAGTGCGATAGAGGCGTTTGCATCTAAAGGCGGGATGCTGCCGGAGCAGGTCTGGGATGCGCCTGATCAGTCCGGTTCACGGATGCGTCCTGGCCGTCCGACCGGATCGGCGATGCCACTGATGTGGGCCCATGCCGAATATATCAAACTCCTCCGTTCGGCACATGACGGGTTGGTATTTGATCGAATCCCTATTGTGGCTGAGCGGTACCTCAAAGGGAAAGGCCGTAAAGATCTCGAGATCTGGAAACCGAACCGTCATTCCCGCTCAGTTAGACCAGGTATGGTATTACGGGTTCAGGCGCCATTCTCCTTCAGGCTGCACTGGACGACCGATGAATGGAATAAGGCGAAGGAGACCGAGTCTGCCTCCACGGCGGTAGGCATCCATTTCGTGGATATTCGTGTTTCGAAGCGGCAGAAGGCCCCCGTTCAGTTTACCTTTTATTGGCATTATGAAGATCGTTGGGAAGGCAAGGATTTTTCAGTGGCCGTTATATAGTGAAACCATAACAATGGACAGAGACTATGACGAGTAGATTCTCGGCCTTCCTGGGCCGTTATGAAGGACAGATCAATAGGGCGCTCCAATCTTTAGAACAAAGGCGTTTTCCTGAGAGGCTGTGGGCCAGGGATGCCGGCCTCTGGAAGACTGATCCGGAGATCCAAAAGAAGATCAAAAACCGCCTCGGCTGGTTAACAGTGACCGGGGCCATGATTGATCAGGCCGGCGAAATAATGGAGTGCGCCCGATTAGTCAGGGAGGCCGGTTTTACCCATGTTGTGCTTTTGGGAATGGGCGGGAGCAGCCTATGCCCGGAGGTCTTCCGGATGAGCTTTGGCGTGGCCAAAGGCTATCCCGATTTAATAGTGCTTGATACCACTGACCCGGCCACGATTCTCAATGTAGAGAAGGGCATTGATCTTACTAAGACCCTTTTTATTGTCGCAAGCAAGTCCGGTACAACCGTTGAAGTGGAGTCCCTCTATTCCTATTTTTATGAGAAATTAAAGGCCATCAAACAGGATTTAATCGGAGATCACTTCATAGCTATTACAGACCCCGGGACCCCCCTTGAGGGTCTGGCCAGGATGGAAAACTTCCGGAGGATATTTTTAGCCTCGCAGGACATCGGAGGCAGATATTCTGCCCTGTCCTACTTTGGACTCGTTCCTGCGGCCTTAATTGGAATTGATCTTACCGCCTTTTTAGATCGGGCAGAAGAGATGGTACATGCCTCTGCCTCCTGTATTCCGGCTGAGGAGAATCCAGGGATCAGGCTTGGGGCGATTTTGGGAGGATTAGGTATGGAGGGGCGGGATAAAGTGACCATTATCTGTTCTTCTGATATCGGCAGTTTCGGGTACTGGCTGGAACAGCTAATTGCAGAGAGCACAGGGAAGGAGGGGAAGGGTCTGGTCCCGGTTGAAGGGGAAAAAATAGGTGAACCATGGGTCTATGGTGATGACCGCCTGTTTATCTATCTTAAGGCCGACTCATCTCCTGATAAGGATATAGACCGGAAGGTCATGGAATTACAAGCGGCCGGCCATCCTGTTGTAACAATCCGTCTTAGGGACACCTTTGATCTGGCAAAAGAATTCTTCAGATGGGAGATAGCCACGTCGGCAGCAGGGTCGATCATGGGCATCAATCCCTTTGATGAACCTAATGTGTCTGAAAGCAAGGAGAATACCCGGAAGATCCTGAAGGAATTCCAGGCGACCGGCCGGATGCCCCTACAAAGAGAGATCCTGGAGGAAGAGGGTATCCGTCTTTATGGTGATCCCAGGACCGTGCTGGATGGGTCCATCAAGAAGACTTTCGAGGCCTTCTTGATCCAGGCCAGGCCAGGCGATTACCTCTCCCTGATGGCATATCTGGAGCCATCCCCTGCACATGAGGCCCTGTTGCAAAAACTGCGGCATTGGATCCGGGATCGTTACTCTATTGCAACTACACTGGGTTATGGACCACGGTTCCTCCATTCAACCGGACAGCTTCACAAGGGTGGGGCAGGGAATGGGCTTTTCCTCCAGATCACGGCCGATGACCAGGAGGATATCCGGATACCGCGTAAGACATATACATTTGGAATTCTAAAGTCAGCCCAGGCCCTGGGTGACTTTTATTCATTGACCAGCAGGGGATTTCGGGTCATCCAGATCCGCCTGGGAAGACATATTGAACAGGATCTTAAGGATTTGATCCAATTGATCGGGATTAGCTAAAAGAAATAGGGGGAGGGTTATGGAACTCGGATTTATAGGGCTTGGGAGGATGGGCAGCAATATGGTGCAGCGGCTCTGTCAGAGGAATCATCGCATTACAGTATACGATCGGAGCCCGGAGGCGATAAAACAGGCTGGAAAATCCGGGGCCATCGGCGCAGCTTCTCTTGGGGAGATGGTAGAGCGGCTGGCCCCTCCCCGGGTGATCTGGGTTATGGTTCCCTCAGGCATACCTGTTGAGGATACGATCTCGTCTTTGATGCCGCTGCTCCAAACTGGTGATACGGTGATTGATGGCGGCAATTCGCATTACCAGGATTCTATACGCCGTGCTGCTATGCTCAGGGAGAGGGGGATCCATTTCCTGGATGTGGGCACGAGCGGCGGGATCTGGGGGCTTACAGAGGGCTACAGCCTCATGATCGGGGGAGAGGCCGCAGTTGTTCAGCGTCTGCGCCGGCTCTTTGAGACACTGGCGCCTGCACCGGAAAAAGGCTGGGGACATGTGGGTCCCAACGGGGCGGGACATTTCGTGAAGATGGTGCACAACGGGATTGAATATGGCCTGATGCAGGCTTATGCAGAGGGGTTCGCCATCATGAAGGCAAAAAAGGAATTCGAATTGGACCTCCATGCAATTGCCGGGATCTGGCAGTCCGGAAGCGTTGTACGCTCATGGCTGCTGGATCTCACCAAAGGGATACTGTCGCAGGATCAGGACTTAAACCGGATGAAGGCCTGGGTTGCGGATTCGGGAGAAGGACGGTGGACTGTTTCGGAGGCGATCGACCTTAATGTCTCGGCCCCGGTCATTACAGAATCACTCCTTCGCCGTCTTCGCTCACGGGAGGAGGATCCGTTTACAGATAAACTATTGGCCGCCATGCGCCAGGCCTTTGGCGGCCATGCCATTAAAGGGGAGTGAAATTATGTCTGAGACGATTGTCTCTGTCTTATCACGGGAAAAAGATGGTTGCGCAGAATCTTTGCCGGAGCCATTCAGCCTTATAATCTTAGGGGCCTCCGGGGACCTGACGAAACGGAAGCTTATCCCGGCCTTGTTCCGACTGTGGAAAGGCGGCCTGTTTCCTGATCGCTGGTATCTGGTAGGGCTGTCGCGAAGCCCGATGGATGATGAAGGATTTCGCAAGGAAGTGAGGGAATCAATGGGGTCTTTGCCGGCGCCTGATCAGGAAGGATTTTTAAAGAGGTTTTATTATCTTGCCGGGGATTCCCAGGATCTGCGATATTATTTAAAACTCAAAAAAAGACTGCTCGAGCTAGATAAGGAGCATGGGACTCAAGGAAACAGGCTTTTTTATCTGGCCACCCCGCCGGACCTTTATAGAGGGATCATCCGGCATCTAGGCGCTGCCGGCCTTTCCCGGACTGGTGATGGACCCGGATGGA
Organism: uncultured Nitrospirota bacterium; assembly: GCA_964648095.1. Lineage (GTDB taxonomy): Bacteria > Nitrospirota > Nitrospiria > JACRHA01 > JACRHA01 > JACRHA01. The sequence continues at coordinate 23,552 of CAZYNY010000023.1, forward strand.
CCCGCATTATTATTGAAAAACCCTTTGGCAGAGACCTTGCCTCGGCCCAGGTCCTGAATCGGGAGATCACGGAGGTATTTGCCGAGAAGCAGATTTTTAGAATAGATCATTATCTGGGCAAGGAGACGATCCAGAATATCCTTTTTTTCCGTTTCGCCAATGCGATCTTTGAACCGATCTGGAATAGGCGATACATCGACCATGTCCAGATCACAGTGGCGGAAAGCATAGGCATTGGGCGTCGGGCAGGATACTACGAACAGGCTGGGGCCCTCCGGGATATGTTTCAGAATCATCTGTTACAGCTTCTCTGTCTTGTGGCCATGGAGCCTCCTGCCACATTTGAGGCGGATGCAGTACGAGACGAAAAGGTAAAGGTCATGAAGGCTGTCCGCCCTGTTCCGATGGAAGAGATCGATCAGTTTGCTATCCGTGGGCAGTATGGGCCTGGCGTTGTAGATGGTCAGGAAGTGGCCGGCTACCGGGGTGAATCCGGGGTTATGCCGGATTCAAAAACAGAGACCTTTGCAGCCATGAAACTTTACATAGATAACTGGCGCTGGCAGGGGGTGCCATTCTATCTTAGATCCGGCAAGCGCATGGCCAAACGGTCTGCCGAGATCGCTATCGAGTTCAAGCAGATCCCTCACCTGCTTTTTAAACCGCTGATGTCGGAGGCGATTGCGCCAAATACGCTCGCCTTCCGGATTCAGCCGCAGGAAGGAATAAGCCTCACATTTCAAGCCAAAAACCCGGGCCCGAAACTCTGCATGGATAGCGTCACGATGGATTTCAACTATAGGGACAACTTTAAAGGCGTCTCCCCCGAGGCATATGAGCGCCTGTTGCTCGACTGCCTGACCGGGGATCAGATGCTCTTTGCCAGAAAGGACTGGGTGGAGTTATCATGGTCCCTGATCACGCCTATTCTGGAATTCTGGCAGAATATGCCGGATCTCGATTGTCCGGGTTATCCAGCCGGAGACCCTGGGCCAAAAGAGGCCGGGGAACTGATCGAACGGGACGGGCGGTGCTGGAGGACATTTTAAGGGACGATGAATAATACCGAATGAAGGCGAATTGGTATAAAGGGTCTGAGATAGTGGTAGCCCATGACCTTGAGGATCTCTGTGAGAGGGCGGCAGAACGGGTTGTCCGATCCATCACGGATCGAGTCGAGGCTAAGGGTCGTGCAACGATTGTCTTATCGGGCGGAACCACCCCCAGGAGACTTTATGAGCGCCTTGCTACGGGGAAATATGGGCAGGCGATTCCATGGGCCCAAGTTTATCTTTTCTGGGGGGATGAGCGCTCTGTTCCTCCAGATCACCCCGATTCAAACTACAAGATGGTATATGATACTTTGATTTCTAAGGTCTCAATTCCCAAAGAGAATATCCATCGCATGCATGCTGAGAGATCAGATCACAGGGAAGCGGCCCTGGAATACGAAAAGAGACTGCGCGATTTCTTTGGGTTATCCGGGGAAGGATGGCCCATATTTGATCTTGTCCTCCTTGGTATTGGGGCGGACGGGCATACGGCATCGCTTTTTCCAGGGTCACCCGCGCTGGCCGAAAAAAAGCAATGGGTCGCGGCAGCTTATATCGAGAAACTCAAGGTCTATCGCCTGACCCTCACGCCTGAGGTCTTTAACCACTCTGCCCAGGTGATCTTTCTGGCGACAGGGAAGGAGAAGGCGCCGGTGATAAAGGAGCTCTTCATTGCCGATCATTGCCCAAACCGGTTTCCATTCCAGATAATCAGGCCGCATGAGGGGAAGATGATCTTTCTACTGGACCAGGCTGCCGCCTCTTTGTTACCTCCTTTATGTGAGGTCTCAGGATGATACTGGCGGGAGATATCGGCGGGACCAAGACACACCTGATCCTTTTCCGTGTTGAAGGGGGGCAATTGATTCAGGTCCGGCAGGAGATCTTCCCAAGCCAGGCATATGCCGGCCTGGAGGAGGTAATTCAAGGATTCCTGCTAGAATCTGAGGGCACAATTGAGTCTGCCTGTCTTGGTGTGGCTGGGCCTGTATTGGATGGGAAATGTAAGACGACGAACCTCCCCTGGATTGTTGATTCGGAAAAGATCGGGAAGGCATTCGGCATCCCGAAGGTTGTCTTGCTCAATGACCTGGAGGCTACGGCCTATGGCGTCTTAGGTCTTACAGAAAAAGAATATTGCATCCTCAACCGGGGTCAGACAGTTCTGCAAGGCAACAGGGCCGTTATTGCGGCAGGTACGGGCCTTGGCGAGGCGATCCTCTTCTGGGATGGATTTAGGTTCCGGGCCTCTGCCTCGGAAGGCGGGCATACAGATTTTGCCCCGCGCAATTCCATTGAGATCAGGCTCCTTGAATATCTATTGAAATCATTTGACCGGGTAAGCTACGAGAGGATCCTGTCAGGACAGGGACTCTTTAACATCTATAGGTTTTTAAGGGATACAGGTCATGGGGAGGAGCCTCCCTGGCTTTCTGTGAGACTTGAGGGAGAGGATCCGGCTGCTGTTATCTCAGATGCAGCCCTTTCCCGAAAGGCCGATCTTTGTGTCAAGGCGATTGAGATGTTTGTCTCTTTATACGGAGCCGAGGCGGGGAATCTTGCGCTTAAGTCCATGGCGACCGGCGGGGTCTATATAGGAGGGGGCATTGCCCCTAAGATCCTTGATGCGCTCCTTGATGGAAGGTTTATGAGGTCATTTATTGATAAGGGACGTTACTCCCCATTAATGAGCCAGATCCCTGTAAGGGTTATTCTAAATGAAAAGGCAGCCCTTCTCGGGGCTGCACGCCACAGCTGCCAATAGGCAGGAATGTATTCACCGATCCCCAAAAGGGCGAACACAGAGGTTCGCCCCTACATGAAATTGCGCAATGATTTAATTCCGGGGACATCGCACTTAATTTTAGACATCGTGCAATTAGGGCTGCTAAGGACAGAGAGCTTGTCCAAATACTGAAAAAAGGCTTGCATCGGCTGTTAACGGGCGCCCTCCTTGAGTGCTTACTTGCTCTATATCCAGAAGATATTGTTCCTTGTTTCCACTGATGAATGGGCATATAGAAATTTTACAAGTTGTTTGATTGTATCGCCAATCGGTATTTGTCTTGACAATAATATACCGAAATGATTTTTGCGGCTCTTTATATGCTCTTTATGAAGTCTATTAAAATCACCAACATTAAACGTAAAAATTGCCCTTCCTTCATCTATAGCATATTCTAATTGCTGATAATCAGAAAGGCTGTGTTTCTGTGCCTCATGGGCGCTAATAACATCATATCCCTTTAATCTCAAGGCCGTGGCAATCTTTTTGTGAACATCCTCATCGAGATAGAGCTTTATCATCTAAGAAAGCTCTTCGTCTATCTCTTTCTTATTGTCAAAATAGTAGCTAAGGGCGTCAAAAAGCTGGGCAGGAGTGAGAGAAGGATAGCCTTTGAGGATTTCTTCTATATTCATGCCTGAACGATAATGATTCACAATGGAGGCGACAGGGATTCGGGTGCTTTTTATAACAGCCTTCCCCTCGTACCTGTCAGTGTTTTTTTCGATATGCCGGTGCTCTGTTTTAATTTGCGGCATGATTGCTTCTCCTTTTAAAGAATAATATCAAATCAATGTGAGAGATACAACTTCATATTGGAGTTGCTATGTTCTTTCATGCCCCTGGAGTTGGTTGTTGTCTGATTATTTCTTATTAAGATCGATTCCAAGTTCTGTTGAGACCTCACCCAGTTTTTTATCAAACGTCCAGATCGGAACCCCGATCAATATAGCAGAGGCGAGCAGATGCATATCAATGTAACCCAATCCCTTTCCCATCAGCCGATAATTCTCTATGAACTTTATAATATCCTCATTTTCTGCCTGTGTTGCCATGGGCAGCGAATGAAGAAGAGAAAGTATTTCAGTCCTATTTTTCAGATTTCCGCAGGCAAGCTCACCTACAATAAACGGATGACAAACAACATCTCCGCCATTCAATAACCTCTCAAGCCCAATATTCATTTCTCGCAGATGTAACACCCATACTGAGGTATCTACAAGAACCATTCTATCTGCTCAATATCCTTCTGCGGGGTATAGCGGCCAGCTCCTTTTCAGTTCCGCCTAATTTAGCAAGCCTTTTACTGCTCTCCCTGGCAATTAAGGCTTCCAGGCCAAGCCTAACCAGTGATGTTTTTTCCTTAATACCAGTCAATCTTGATGCCTTCTCAAGTAATTTGTCTTCTATGTTTAATGTTGTTCTCATAACCTTAACCCTTTCTATATGTAAATTAATATGTATAATTATGCATCTTTGATACATATATGTCAATGTTTGATGTAGTCTTATTGGGTAACAATTACTTTTAAACTTATGCACGATTCTATGAATCTTATATTCGACCATCAGTCTGTCAAGATTTTATCTGAAAAAAGTCATTGATCAGGGCCAATTATATGGAGCCTAAAGTTCCGGTTTTGTAGTCTGGAGTACATCCATTTATTTATTAAGGAGCTACATTCTTTAGATAAAAATAATGGTTGTTAGCTTTATAAAATAATATAATCACGATTTAAGTATGTTTGTGTTGACTTATAAGTATTACTCAAATATGATCATAGGTATACAAATCTAGTCTTCTGATGATTAAGGAGGATAGCCTCTTGACCGGATCGCCTGCAAATCCCGAACCAGGAACCATGCTTCCTGATGACGAATACAATCAAACCCTCATCAATAACGTTCACCCGTCTGATTGGATCAACCCGGAGCCTGATGGGAGATATAATCTTGTCGTGATCGGGGCCGGCACAGCCGGGCTTGTCACTGCTGCAATCGGCGCTGCCCTTGGCGCAAGGGTGGCCCTGATCGAATCACACCTGATGGGAGGGGACTGCCTGAATTTTGGTTGTGTACCATCCAAGGCCGTGATACGCGCCTCGCGTGCATGGGCGGAGGCCCGCAATTCAGCAGAGTTTGGCATCAGGATGTCTGACGCTGTCAGGTATGATTTTGGGGCAGCCATGGCACGCATGCGCAGATTGCGCGCCCGTATCAGCCATGTAGACTCAGCAGGCCGATATAAGAAGATGGGTATTGATCTATTCATCGGTCATGGTCAATTTACAGGCAAAGATAGTGTTGAGGTTTCAGGCAAGGCCCTTAGGTTTGCAAAGGCCGCCGTATGCACTGGTGCGCGTGCCGCTTCGCCGCCCATCCCCGGTTTAATGGAGGCCGGGTACCTGACTAATGAGACGGTCTTTACGCTTACGGAACTGCCGCCACGCATGGCCGTAATCGGGGCGGGCCCGATCGGATGCGAGATGGCGCAGGCCTTTACGCGCTTTGGAAGCAAGGTCTGCCTCTTTGAGAAGACAGGACATATCCTGCCCCGGGAAGATGCCGATGCGGCCCTGGTAGTTGAGGAACAGATGAAGAAAGACGGTGTCTGTTTTGTCTTTGAATCTAAGGTGACGCGCGTAGAGGTACGGGGCAGGGAGAAGGTTGTACATCACGAGATAAATGGTTTTAAAAAAGAGCTTGTCGTTGATGAGATACTGGTCGGGACTGGCAGGATACCAAATATAGAAGGCCTCGGTCTGGAAGAGGCCGGTGTCGAATATGATCCCAAATTGGGCGTAAAGGTAGACAACAAACTGCAGACTGCAAACCCAAGGATTTATGCGGCCGGTGATATCTGTTTTCCGTTTAAGTTCACACACGCAGCCGATGCCCTGGCCCAGATCGTCATCCAAAATGCCCTTTTTCCGCACCCTTTTGGTCTGGGTAATGCAAAAACCGATCGGCTGATTATTCCCTGGTGCACTTATACTAGCCCGGAGATCGCTCATGTAGGCATGTACGAGGCAGAGGCAAAGTCAAAGGGAATCGATACAGAGACATTTAGCTTCCGGCTTGATGAGGTAGACCGGGCCATCCTTGACGGAGAGGAGCAGGGATTTGCGTGTATACATGTCAGAAAGGGGACAGATCGCATCTTAGGCGCAACCATAGTGGCTGCTCATGCCGGAGATCTGATTTCCGGGATAACACTGGCCATGAGGGCCGGGATAGGACTTGGCACCATTGCAAGTACCATTTACCCCTATCCGACGCAGGCAGAGGTTATTAAGAGGGCGGCCAATGCATGGCGCAAAACTACCTTAACGGAGAAAAAGAGGAACATCCTTGCCAGGTGGTTTGCCTGGACGCGGTAGATAGAAAAAAAGATGGATAAAATAAAAAGAAAAAATAGGATACGTGCTCTCTTCTTTTTCCTCATCCTGATTTCCCTGATAGCGGCTATCCGGCTCTTGGGTCTGCATACCTATCTGGACCAGGAAAGACTCAGGCAATGGATTGATAGTTTTGGTACTGCCGGACCTATCATTTATATACTTATCTTTTCCGTCGCACCTTCCCTTTTCCTACCGGGGCTTCCGATTACTGTTGCAGGCGGTCTTGTTTTTGGGCCTGTCTGGGGAACTGCCTATGCCTCAATCGGATCAACGCTTGGTGCGGGTATTGCCTTCCTTGTAGCAAGGTATTTTGCCAGGAATACAATTTCGGAGATGCTTGGTGAGAGATGGAAGAAGATAGATGAAGGGGTTACCCAGAAGGGCTGGATCTATGTTGCCATAACAAGACTTATCCCTATCTTCCCCTTTAATCTCCTAAACTATGCCTTTGGTCTCACCAAGATCCCCTTTCTTACATACCTGCTTACCTCCTGGGTCTTTATGCTTCCGGGGACTATGGCCTATGTCGTCTTCTCAAGCTCCATTCTTGACCTCTTAAAGGGGAAGGTCTCTGTCACCTTTGTAGCAGGATTTATCCTCCTTTTGCTTGTATCTTCAGCCCCCTTTATCTATCGAAGATGGAAAGGCTCAAAAGGGGTTTTGCTGATATCCACTATAGCTATGGGGGCAGCAATCTCCATCATCTCCACATTATCCCTGGCCGATACCCCCCTGCAAAAGACTGGAGGGGAGACACTGTTATTATTGACCGGTCAGCAAGGGGAGGAGACCCTTCCTAAAGACTGGAAGCCGCTGACCTTTCAGAAGATCTCCCGCCATACCCAGTATACCCTGATCAATGAGGATGGGAGGCCAATAATCCGGGCGGAGAGCCATCAGTCCGCCTCTGGTATTTACAGGCAATTTGACCTTGATCCCAAGGTTTATCCTCTCCTCTCCTGGTGCTGGAAGGTCGATCGTATCATTACAAAAGGGGACGAAACAAAGAAGGAGGGGGATGATTATGCCGGCAGGATTTATGTTACCTTCAAATTTGACCCGGATAAGGAGAGCTTATGGGAGCGGACGAAGTTCCAGGCGATCAAGCTTATTTATGGAGAATATCCACCAAAGGCAGCTATTAATTATATCTGGGCAAACAGGCTTGCAAAGGGAAAGGCCATAGCAAATGCATATACCGACAGGTCACAGATGGTGGCAGTTGAGAGCGGGGCGGATAAGGTCGGCCAATGGGTCTGTGAGGAGAGAAATCTTTACGAAGATTACAGTATGTTATTTGGAGAGGCACCGCCGGCCATCTCAGGGATAGCGGTGATGACCGACACCGATAATACCGGCGAGGAGGCGACAGCCTTTTATGCCGATATTATGATCCGGTCGGCTGCAAAACCTCCATTATCTCCTTTGGTTCCCATAGGTAAAAAGCAAGAGTAGATACCCACTGGCAAGCCCGTGGGTATCTACTCAGCGAGCAAAGCGAGCGTTGAGGGGGAGGCTCCATCCGGCTTTGCCGGTGGAGGGGGCGACGCAAGCCCCTGGAATAGATTAAGGGGAAATATGATAACAATCACTAGATTCCTTCATCTCCTCTCTCTGGTTGTCTGGATAGGCGGGATGATATTCTTCTCCTTTATAGCGGCCCCCAGCATCTTTAAGATCCTCCCAAGGGATAAGGCAGGGGATCTGGTTGGGGATATCTTTCCCAAGTATTGGATGGTGGGATATGTCTGCAGTGCTATAGCCTTATTAACCATCCTTATATTATCTTTTCAGGAACAAGGCTATAATCTGGCAAAGATCACTATTCTTGTTTTAATGAGCGGCCTGAACCTTTATTCAGGGATGGTGGTTGGTGCGAAGGCCAGAGAGGTCAAGGCCCTGATCCGTTCCTCTGGAGACACGAATGAAGCAGAGATACTTAAATCTGAATTTAACAGGGTTCACAGGAGATCGACCATATTAAACAGCATAATACTGATACTGGGGCTGATAGCTGTTTTCCTTGCTTCGATTTAATAGCTTGGGCTGATTCCCAGCCCTTCTTTCTCTGCTTGTTGCCGCCTCATCTTTTTATTTATAAAATCAAGAAAATCATCTACCAAAAAAACAGAGATCGATATATCCGATTTCTCCCCCCTGCCCCCTTCTTAAACCCCTCCCCCTTAATGGGAGAGGATAATGGTGGGGATGATTAAAAGGCTTGGGGTGAGGGTGAAATATCACCCATCGGTTCCCCCTTCCCTTCATCCCCTTCCACTAGCAGGCTGTCCGACAATTCGCATATTGATGAATGGTGATATATGCTAAAATAG
>CAZYNY010000024.1:0-25318 GCA_964648095.1 uncultured Nitrospirota bacterium
GGGAGAGGGCTGGGGTGAGGGTGGGTTAATTCGGATTTATGTCGTTATGTATAATTAGAAAATCTCCCATTATTATCTATTAGTAATCTTCTCACATACAAGCGTGCCTTTGAGCCTCAGGATGGCCTGGGTATGTAGTTGTGATACCCGCGATTCGGTAATTTCCAGTACCTTCCCTATCTCCTTCATGGTCAGCTCGTCATAATAATATAGCGAAATAACCTGTTTTTCCCTCTCAGGGAGCTGATCTATCGCCTCTCCCAGGAACCTGCTTGTATCCGTTGCTAAAAGAGTTGAAAGTGGATTGACCGCATTATTGTCTGCAATAGAGTCAAAGGTTGCATCTTCATTGTCTGTGTGGACCCTGATATCCTCGGTACGGATAAGGATAATACCCTTTGCCTGGAATAAGAGGTCGTGGAATTCGTTCAGATCCATATCGAGCGATCTTGCCACCTCTTCTTCAGAGGCCGGCCTGCCAAGATCTTTTCCCATCTGGTGATAAGCCCTCTGAATGACGGCAATCTTCTCCCTTACAGATCTTGGTACCCAGTCCATGGACCTTATTTCGTCCAGCATGGCGCCCCTGACCCTGAATTCAGCGTAGGTCTTAAACATGGTCTCCTTTGAGGGGTCATATTTTTCAATAGCATCCAAAAGCCCGATTACCCCGGCGTTGATCAGATCATCCACATCCAGGTCCGGGGGGAGCCGGTATGAGAGTCTGTATGCCATATATTTGATGATAGGGGCAAACTCCTTTATTGTCTGCTCTTTATCATCAAGGAGCCCCCCGATTTGCCCTGATGCCCTCATTGCCTTCTGATTTGCCATAGATCTATCGCCCTATCTGTTTATACTGTAAGAACTGGATATTCCCCTTGGGGGATTCCGGCATCGGAAGCGCGGATATCTGTCTTGCCAGGCCCACGAAGGCCTTGCTTGCCCTTGAGTCCGGAAAAAGCTCAAATGCCGCCTTCTGCTGACAGACCGCAAGTGGAAGATAGTCATCAAGGGGGATGTCTCCGAGATAATCTATCGAGATATTGAGAAACCTGTCTGCAACGATACTTAATCTTCTGTATACATCCTTCGCCTCCTGAGGGGTCTTTGCCAGATTTACAAGGAGTCTGAACTTCTTCTCATTGTGCCTTACTGAAAGGATCTTCATCAGTGCATATGCATCAGTAATCGATGTCGGCTCAGGCGATACGACCACAATAATATCCTGGGCAACAAGATTAAAATAGATGACATTGGATGATATGCCGGCCCCTGTATCTATCAGGAGTATATCTATCCGGTCGCTGACCTTTTCTATTGCCGATAGCAGGTTTAGCTGCTGCTCCATAGACAGGGCCGTTAATTCCTCGAAACCTGAGCTTGCAGGCAGGATGAATATGCCTGACGGGCCTTCGATCATGATCTCCGAGACCGACTTTTCCCCTGAGAGCAGATGTCTTAGATTATATCTCGGGGCAAGGCCGAGAAGGATGTCGATATTTCCGAGTCCGAGGTCTGCGTCCAGGACCAGTACCTTCTTGCCCATCCTTGATAATGCAATGGCCAGGTTGGCTACCACATTCGTCTTTCCAACACCGCCCTTTCCGCTTGTGATTGCCATTACCCTGATTTCTCTTGTACTGTCAGGATCAGTAATCCTCCTCAGTGTTGCTGCCTGGTCCATAAAACTATGCCTCCTTAATTGCCAAGTATCAGGTCTGTAATCTTTTTGGATGTTGCTACCTCTATATCCTCGGGGACCCTCTGTCCTGCAGTAAGATACGCAATTGGCTTTTTTGCCTTTACCATAGTATTTAAGAGCGGTCCAAATGTTGTGGTCTCATCCAGCTTAGTGAAGATAAGCCTGTCCACAGGCAATGTCTTGAAGTTCTCAATTATGTCGTTCAGGTCCCTCTCCTTGGTGGTCGCGGAAAGGAGGAGGTATGTTTCAATGGGGATATTATATTTGAAGACCTCCCGTAATTCAGACATCTGGAGCCTGTCCCTCTGGCTCCTTCCGGCAGTATCTATGAGGATAAGATCGGCGTCATCAACCTTTACCAGATCAGCCAGTTCTCTGCCGGAAAAGGCTATATCAACAGAGAGGCCGATTATCTTGGCATAAATCTTAAGCTGCTCAATGGCCCCGATCCTGTATGTATCAAGGGTAATAAGGCTTACCCTCTTTTTCTCCTTAATAGCATAATGAGCGGCAAGCTTGGCGATAGTCGTGGTCTTTCCGACGCCGGTAGGTCCCATAAAGAGCGCGAGTTTTCTATCCTTCTCCTTGTTCAAGATCGGTCCGGTTACATTTATGTTCCTGGTTAATATATCTCCTAGCCTTTCCTTTATAAGCTCCTTATCTTCTGCCTCATCTTTCTTGATCTTTTTGCCGGCAGCCTCGATTAATCTTGTGGAGATCTGCTCATCTACATTACCTGTTACAAGTCTCCTGTGCATGTGCAGGAAGTTTTTGTGGAGGTGCAGGAGGGAGGCCCCTCCTGTCTCTCTGGTAAGCCTTGCCATCATTGTGCTTATCTGGGATATCTCTTCCTTAAGGGATTCATCATCCCTTTCCCGGTCAGGGGCGGAACAGAGCTTTATAAGCGATCTTACATCCTCTCTTATCTCGGATATCTCCTCCTGCAAAGGCCCAAGGTGTGTCATGGTTATCGCCCTCTTAGGCGAGCTCCTATCATCGTCTCTTTCACCCGGAAATCCCTTTTCTAACTCCGCTTCGTCCCCAACGCCCCCTCTTATCCCCCTCTTTGGCAAAGAGGGGGAAGGGGGAGTTAGAGAGGGGGATCGAGGGGAGTTATTGTTGGCCTCAAAGTCTACTGCTGCTGTTACCTCTATAAAGGGTCTGCTGAAGAGTCCGAACACAGATCCGGCCTTCTTTACCTTCTTTGTAGAGAGGATAAGAGCGTCTGGGCCGAGTTCATTTTTTATCTGCCTTACAGCCTCCTGCATACTTAATGCCTCAAACTTTTTGATCTGCATCTGCCAACCTCACTGTATCAATTGTCTGTATCTTTACATTCCCCGATATCTCATTGGGCGAGAGGACTATCAGGTTCGGGATAAACCTCTCAATAAACCTCTTCATGTGTCCCCTTATTACCGGGGATGTGAGGAGGAGAGGCTGATAGCCCTTTGAGTTAACCTTATTCACAATCTCCTTAAGTGCCCCGATTATGCGGTGGGCAAGGCCGGGCTCTATGGTTAGGTATGAGCCCTGGTTTGTCTGCTGGAGGAAGGAAGCGATCTTCTCATCAAGTCCCGGATCGAGTGCGATTAATGGAAGCAGGCCATCCTGGGTCTGATATAGTTTGGTTATGGAACGAGATAGCGCCTGCCTGACATACTCTGTAAGCAGGTCCGTGTCCTTGGTCATGGAGGCGTAATCGGCCAGGGTTTCAAGTATTGTCCTCAGATCCCTGACAGGCACCCGTTCCCTGAGCAGGTTCTGCAGCACCCTGACTACCCCTCCAAGGGGGAGGATATTGGGTATCAGCTCTTCTACGACCTTTGGATGGTTCTTGGCCAGGTTGTCGAGCAGCCCCTGCACCTCCTGCCGGCCTATGATCTCATGCGCATGGGAGCGGATCACCTCTGTTAAGTGAGTGGCAATAATAGTAGACAGGTCAACTACCGTATAGCCTGCGGTCTGCGCCCTCCCTTTTTCAGCATCAGGTATCCATGTAGCCGGAAGCCCGAAGCATGGCTCCTTTGTAGGGATCCCTTTTAATCCCTTTTCTGCATTGCCGGGGTCCATTGCGAGGAGATGTCCAGGCATAAGCTCTCCTTTTGCTATGTCGGAGCCCCTTATTATAATAGAGTAACTGTTGGGCCTTAGTTTCAGGTCATCCCTGATATGGATAGGCGGGACAATGACGCCTATCTCCACGGCGCACTGTTTCCTTATGGACCTTATCCTGTCCGAAAGCTCACCCCCCTGTTCGGAGTCGACAAGAGATATCAACCCGTAACCGATATTCAGCTCCATAAGATCAAGGGCCAGGAGTGATTCGATCCCCTCTGAGACAGGTTGTTTGGCAGTCTTATCCTCAACCTTTGCCTCTTTTTCCTCGTGAGCGGTACCTGACGTAAGATATGCTACAATGCCTGTGGCGGAGCCCAGAATCAGGAAGGCGACGTGCGGAAGACCGGGGACTACACCGAGTAAAAAAAGGATAAATGATGTAATTCCGATAGCCTTTGGATGGACGAATATCTGTCTTGTTATGTCCGATCCGAGGTTGGATTCGGATGCCGCCCTGCTTACTACAATACCTGCTGCCGTTGATATGATAAGCGCAGGGAGTTGGGCCACAAGTCCTTCTCCTATGGTAAGCAGGGTATAGTTGCGGGCAGCGGCTACAATATCCATACCATTTTGAAATATGCCTATAATAAGACCTCCTGCTATATTGATGACCACAATGATCAGTGCGGCAACTGCATCACCCCTTACAAATTTGCTTGCCCCGTCCATGGCCCCATAGAAATCGGCCTCCCTTGCTATCGCCTTCCTCCTGGTCCTCGCCTCAGAGTCATCTATCAGCCCTGCGTTTAAATCTGCATCGATGCTCATCTGTTTTCCGGGCATGGCGTCCAGGGTGAACCTTGCGGCGACCTCCGCAATCCTCCCGGCGCCCTTTGTGATCACGACAAAATTGATAATAATAAGGATTACAAAGACCACTAATCCTACTGTGTAGTTCCCGCCTATAACAAAGTTCCCGAAGGACCTGATCACCTCCCCGGCTGCCGAAGGCCCTTCGCTGCCATGAAGCAGAATAGACCTTGTTGCGGCAACATTAAGCGAAAGCCTGAAAAGCGTGCTTACCAGAAGTAATGATGGAAAGACAGAGAACTCGATAGGCTTCAGGGTATATATTGAGACAAGGAGTATTATGATCGAGAGAGAGATATTAAAGGCCAGGAACAGATCAAGAATAAAGGGATGAAGCGGGATTATCATTATTACAATAACCCCGACTATGCCTATTGCGAGGGCTATGTCGCTGTTCTGTGCCCAAACCGGTAAAGGTCTTTCCGCCTTCATCTCTTTATTCCACGGTTCTTAGGTTTTAGTCTATAGACATAGGCCAGGATCTCGGCCGCAGCCTTGTAGAGATTGGATGGTATCTCCTCTCCTATGTTAACTGCCTTGTAAAGCGCCTGTGCCAGAGGTTTATCCTCTACAAGGGGAATCCTGTATTCCTTTGCCGACTCCTTTATCCTTTCTGCAAGTATACCGGAGCCCTTTGCAATAACCTTCGGTGCGGCCATCTTTTTCGGTTCATAAAGGAGTGCAACTGCAAGGTGTGTCGGGTTTGTGATAACCACGTCGGCCTTGGGTAATTCCGACATCATCCTCTTTCTTGCCATAGTCCTTTGTATCGATCTGATCCTGGATCTTATGAGCGGATCGCCCTCTGTCTCCCTGCTTTCCTCCCTTATCTCCTCCCGTGTCATCATCAGCGACTTTTCAAACTCCCATCTTTTTATGGCATAGTCAAAGACAGATATAATAAGTATCAGAATGCCTGACCAGAGGGATACCCTTAATGTAACCCTGCCGAACCTGTAAATAGCCTGATTGACATCGAGGTCTCCTGTTTCGAGAATGCCGGGTATCTCTCCTTTTAATATTACATATGCCACATAGCCGACGAGCGTGATCTTTAATGTAATTTTTATAAACTCAAGAAGAGATTCCTTCCTGATTATTTTTCCAAACCCCTCTACGAGGCCTATCTTGGAGAAATCCGGAGTGACAGGTTTTGCAGATATCAGAAATCCCGTCTGCAAGACATTTGATGAGATAGCGGCAACCGACAGGAGGGCAAACAGGGGGGACATGAAAAGGATGGACCTGTATGTAATATTCAACATAAAGTTGTGAAAATTATTTGGGGTCAGGTTGATACTGCCGCTGCCGGCGAACAGCTCCCTCATCAGTCCGGTGAGACCGCTTTTAATGCCTGGGGTGAGGAGGTAGAGGGCGCCTATGCTTGCCATGATAATCAGGGCCGAAGAGAGGTCTCTGCTCCTGGCGACCTGCCCCTTCTTTCTGGCCTCCTCTCTCCGTTTTGGAGTAGCCTGCTCTCTTCTCTCAAGACCTTCTGCAGCCATTCCTTATGCCCTCAATAACTTCAATGCCCCGATGATATCCCCCTCCATGCCGCTCAATATCCGCCTGGCCAGCATGGCAAATAGCGGGAGGGATAAACCTATCAAGAGGAGCCCGATACCGATCAGCAGCGGGACGCTCACCATATATATATTTATCTGGGGTATTACCTTTGATATAAATCCAAGGATTATATTTGTGATCAATAGGACGGCGGATACCGGCAACCCCAGCTTAAGGGCAATGATAAATATCCCGTTTGTAAGTCCCATAAGGTATTCGTAGATGGAAGGGCTGATATGCGCCCTGAGGGGCGGAATAAACTGAAAGCTTTTCATGATTGCAGAAATAAAATAGTAGTGGCCGTCTATCCCAAGGAATATCAAAAGGGCCAGCAGGCCGTAAAACTGGCCGATGATCGGTACATGCACCTCAGACTGCGGGTCTATGAGTGTAACCACCCCAAAGCCCATCTGGAAACCTATCTGCTCTCCGGCCAGCTCGATACCGGCAAATACCAGTTTACCGATAAGGCCTATAATCAGGCCTATCATGAATTCCCCTGCCAGGAGGGGCAGCATGGAGAATATATCGGGTATCAGGATCTGTTCATCTGATTTAACCATGGGAAGGATAATAAATGTAACCAGGAGGGCAAGGCCCGCCTTTACCTGTCTTGGCACATTCTTTCCTCCGAGTAGGGGTATCCCGCTGAATATTCCGGCCACCCTGATCAGGATCAGGAGGAAGGATTGAAGTTCTATTGATGAAAGATGTAGTATCTCCATCAATGTATGTAGTTCGGTATGTTCATATATAGCCCCGAGGTATACCCGATAATCAGCTGCAGCATCCATGGCAGAAAGAAGATGAGCGCCAGAAAGACTGCGATGATCTTCGGGATAAAGGTTAGTGTTACCTCATTTATCTGAGTAACTGCCTGAAAGATACTGACTATGAGCCCAACGACAAGACTTGCTACAAGCATGGGCGCCGCCAGCATCAAGCCAATCTCTATCGCCCTCCTTCCGATGTCTATAACTATTTCAGGAGTCATTAATTAAAGCTCCTTTTACAGGGGAGCGACCGTCCCCCTCCACCGGCAAAGCCGGATGGAGCCTCCCCCTCCCTACGCTCGACTCCGCTCGCTGTTTTATGGACCACTAAACACATTTTCTAATTAAAACTCCTCACAAGCGACCCGACCACAAGATACCAGCCGTCCACAAGGACAAAGAGTATGAGTTTGAACGGCATGGATATCACAATCGGAGGAAGCATCATCATGCCCATCGACATCAGCAGACTGGCAACCACCATATCAATTATCAGGAAGGGGATAAATATTATAAACCCTATCTGGAAGGACTTCCTGAGTTCGCTTATAATGAATGCAGGCATAATAGTATATGTTGGTATATCATCAGGGGTCTTAATGCTCTTTTCCCCGGTATTAGAGATACTTACGAAGAGACCAAGGTCTTTTTCGCTTGTCTGCCTGAGCATAAACTCCCTCATTGGAACTATCCCTTTGTTTATTGCCTCCTCCTGGGTGATCTTTTTGGAGAGATAGGGCTGGAGCGCCTCGCTGTTTATCTTCTGCCAGGCCGGGCCCATGACAAAGAATGTGAGAAAAAGGGCGAGGCTTATCAGTACCTGGTTGGAAGGGATCTGCTGAGTACCTAGGGCATGTCTTAAGAAGGAGAGTACCACAATAATCCTGGTAAAGGAGGTCATCATGATCAGGATGGCAGGGACAAGGGAAAGAATTGTAAGAAGGATGAGGACCTGCAGTGATATTACCATGCCGCCATCTTTATTGTTTCCAAGACCGATTGTAACGGATGGAAGACCCTGGCCTTCTGCATGACCTGTCCCGCCAAACATCATTAGCAGGAGAAGAACCGATAGGGAGAAGAGCAGAACAAGGTTAAGGTTTAGGTTAAGGTCGAGGTTGGAATCTTTGCTAAACCTCAGCCTCAACCTTAGCCTTCTTTGGGCCTCAGCCTTCTTCATGGAAGATCTCATATTCATATATTGAAAAATGATAGGCGGCGCCCTCTATCGTCCTCCATAGTAGATCCTTTGTCGGTTCTTTCTGTTAGTTCTTTATCTTGAAGTCTGGCAATGGGTATTATATTGTCAGTCGTAATACCTACTACAAATATGTGTCCTGCAACATCCACTACGCATATGGATTTCTTTGGAGCAATATGGCTGACGTCGATGACCTTTATTACCTCTTCCCTCTCTTTTATGCCGATCTTCTTTTTGAGGTTTTTGAGCGGGCCTTTGGACAGGTAGAATAAAATAAGCATGATCGCAAGGATTATAAACAGGGTTGAGAATACCTTTACAAGCGAGGAGAAGAAGTCCGGGTTATTCTCGCCTATGCCGGATGCCGCAAGGGGGTTTGCAGTAAAGGGCAGAAGAACCAGGGAAGTCAGCATAACTTTAAGACAAGACATAATAATACCTTATTAGATTATTTTAGCTGTTTAATCCTATCTACAGGACTTATGACATCTGTAAGCCTGATGCCGAACTTCTCGTTAACCACAACCACCTCTCCCCTCGCGATAAGCTTATCATTAATCAGGATGTCCATCGGTTCGCCTGCAAGCTTGGATAGCTCTATTACTGAGCCGGGGCCCAGCTGGAGGAGATCCCTTATCAGCATCCTTGTGCTGCCGAGCTGTACGGATACCTCAAGGTTTAGATCCAGTATCAGATCCAGGTTACCCTGGGATGCCTCATGCGGCTTATCCTTTAGTTGGCTGAAGGTCGCGGGCCTTACCTCTCCGCCCTTTTTCCCGTCTTCTTTCGCTGTTTTTTCTCTCGCTTCCAAACCATTAGAAATGACTTCCATCGGTCTCCCCCTTAATTAATGAACTTATCTGAAAGGCCTGGTTCCCTTTATAAATCCCGGGGTGTCCCTTGAATTTCGGGATACCGTAAATCTTAGCAATCAACGGTTCGGATATGCCCTTTTCGAGCAGCAATATATCCCCGACTTTCAGATTAAAGAGATCCTCAATCCTGATATTGGCTATCCCGAGTTCCGCCTCTACAGGGACCCTGCATCCGCATAAAAGATTCTTTAGGGTAGAAGTCCAGTTCTGGCCGGCATCGAGCTGATCAGACTGAAAGCCGGCATATAGTTTATCCTTGATCGGTTCTATTGTTGAATATGGCAGGCATAGGTAGATATCCCTTATCTCCGTATCTATCTCAAGCTTGAAGTTTATGGATATTACTATCTCTGTAGGGGCCACTATGGTTGCAAACTGTGGATTTATCTCAGAGCGGGAATATTGGATGTTTACGTGATGGACCGGTCTATATGACCTCTCAAGGTCTGATAGGGCCATATCCACTACCTTCCTGATGATCCTCATCTCTATGGCGGTAAAATCGCGGCCCTCCGGCTTTACATGCAAGGTCCCTGTCCCTCCAAAGAAGAGATCCACCAGCAGATAGACGAGCCTGGTATCCATAGCAAATATTGAATATCCCCGAAGCGGCTCCATCCTGATAAGATTTATATTTGAAGGCAGGGGCAGTTTCTTTAGGAATTCTCCAAACTTCATTATCTCCGGGGCTGAGGGCGAGAATACAACTGTCTTCTTAAGAGAGGCAGTCAGCGAGGCCTGGAAAAACCTGGAAAATCTCTCATTTATAGTCTCCAGGGAAGGCATCCTTCCCCTTATGATCCTGTCCTGATTTGTGAGGTCGTAGGGGCGTATTCCTGACTTATCAGCCTCCTTCGCCTTTGTCTCAACCTCTCCGGTCGAGACCCCCTTTAATAGTGCATTTACCTCATCCTGTGAAAGTATCTTCTCCATGTGAATATCTACTGGACAACAAACTCCGTGAAATATGCTGTCTTTACCTTTCCCTTCTTTATGATGATATTTGACCTCTCCACGATCTCCTCCCTGAGCCTGAACTTCCCTTCAGTGCTTCTTATCCCCTCATAATCCTTGCTGCTTAAGAGTATGAGAATGGCATCCCTGATCTGTGCTATATGGTCTTCAAGTTCTTTGGAGAGATCTTCATTTTCAAGATCAAGCTTTATGGTGATCTTAAGATATCTTATCTCCGGGGCATCAGAGAGGTTTACTATGAAGGGATCAAGGGCATATATAAACCCTGTATTGGCCTGCACTGTCTCTATCTTGCCCTTTTGCACCGGTGGGACTGATGCCTCTACCTTTGGAGCCTCATGTTGGCGCGAGGAAAAGAGGGTCCACCCGAAGAAACCTCCTCCGACTAAGAGGGCCGTCCCGGCTACATATATAATAATCCACTTTAGGTGTGAGCCTTTTTTTGGTTCGGCCTTGGCTCCTCCAGCCTCTTCCTTCTTGTCCTTTGTCTCTGTTGCCATAGGCGCTACCCCCCCCTTAAATTTACGGAATATTTATAAAGCAATTGGCATGCCAATATGAATGATCTGTTCAATCCCGTGTCAATGGCTGTCTTCTGTGAAGACCCGGTATCTGTTAAAGAAAATTGGCGTCAAAGGTGGTACCAAAGCGTCAGAGTTTTGGCACCATAGGGGATTTGACAAGGATGCCGGATTATTATATCTTGATCCATAAATGATATGAAAAAGAGACTTTTATCAGCCATAGATCGGCTTGCCCCAAAGTTGAAGGAGGCGAGCCTGTTTATCCATAGCCACCCCGAGCCTGCCTTTGAGGAACATAAGGCGCTGGATCTGCTTGCAAGACTCCTTGAGGATTCAAGATTTGACGTTAAAAGGGGCGTTGGAGGGCTTGCCACCGCATTTACCGGAGCATATGGGCTTGGATCATCCCATCCTGTTATAGGATTTATAGCAGAGTATGATGCCCTGCCGGGTATAGGGCATGGATGCGGCCATAATCTCATAGGGCCGGCTTCAGTCGGCGCTGCCATAGCGCTTGCATCTGTTCTTGGCCCGGGGTCCTGCAGGCTTAAGGTGATCGGTACGCCGGCAGAAGAGAGGGGAGGTGGGAAGATCAGGCTGATTGAGTCAGGTATCTTTAACGGTTTGGATGCGGCCATGATGGTACATCCGGCAAACAAGACAGAGGTGATCAAGAGGAGCCTTGCATTAATTGACCTTGAGATCGAATTCTTCGGCAAGGCCTCCCATGCCGCAGGCGCCCCGCATATGGGGATTAATGCACTGGATGCCGTAATCCAGACCTTTAACAATATAGCCGCACTCCGCCAGCATATAAGACCGGATGCCAGGATCCACGGGATAATAACAAATGGCGGCAAGGCGCCAAATATAATTCCGGATTATACAAAAGCGAGGTTCCTGATCCGCTCAATTGACGGAGACTATACAACTCACCTCCTTGAGAGAGTTAAAGAATGCGCAAAGGGGGCCTCAAGGGCTACAGGGGCAAAGGTCAGATTCAAGATCGACAAGAATGTCCTTATGCCCTTTAGGCCAAACTATACTATGGCGGATATCTTCAGGGGGCACTTAAAATCCCTGGGTGTAAAGACGGGTATAGATGAAGAGTATAAGGAGATAGGATCATCTGATATAGGGAATGTAAGTCAGATTGTCCCTACCATACATCCTGCCCTGGCCATATGTGATTACGATACAGCGCCCCATTCTATTGAATTTACACAGGCCGCAGGGTCAGATGCCGGCATAAAGGGGATGTTATCGGCCGCAAAGGCGATATCTCTTACGGCGCTTGACCTTATTACAATGCCTGATCTGTTAAGAAAGGTTAAGGATGAGCATGATCGTTGTGGGCCTGATCTCAGGGACATCGGCTGACGGGATAGATGCCGCATTGGTTGAGATCAATGAAGGGCCTGATCTTAAGACCTGTAGTGAGTCTGATCGAACTATCAGACTGCTGGCATTTGAGACCTACCCCTATCCTAAAGGCCTGATGGAGCAGGTAATCGACCTTCCATTAAGGTCTGATATAGGCAGTATCTCTTATCTGAATTTCTACATCGGAGAACTCTTCGCAGACGCAGCCCTGATGATAGCAAAAAAAGGAGGTATCGGCATACCAAAAATAGACCTTATCGGATCACACGGTCAGACTGTATACCATATGCCGAAGATAAAGAGGAAAAAGGGGAAGGAGATAAGATCAACCCTGCAGATAGGTGAGCCATCAGTAATAGCAGAGAGGACAGGGGTGACGACAGTGGCTGATTTCAGGCCAAGGGACATGGCAGCAGGCGGAGAGGGCGCCCCGCTAACCCCATACCTCCACTATCATCTATTCAGCGATAAGATTTCGCGGCTTATCATAAATATCGGTGGCATGGCTAACGTCACATATCTGGCAGGAGGGGGGAAGATATCTGATACAGTAGCCTTTGATACCGGGCCGGGGAATGTGATGATCGATCAGGTCTATAGGATAAGCTTCAGATCACATACGGGGATAGATCATGGTGGAGAGATGGCATCAAAGGGTAGTGTCTCAAAAGAGCTCCTGAGATCCCTTATGAGACATCCCTTTATTAAAAAAGATCCGCCAAAGACAACAGGCAGGGAGGAGTTCGGCAGGGCGCTGGCGGATAAGGTTATAAAGAGGGCTAAAGTCCTTGGATTGAACAGATATGACCTCCTGGCAACTGTAACCGCCTTTACTGCGGAATCGATAATATATAACAGCAGGGGCTTTATCAAAAAAGGGCTGGATGAAGTAATAGTGGGCGGCGGTGGGACAGATAACAGGTGTCTTATGAGGTCCCTACGTGAAGGCTTTCATCCTGTCAAGGTATCTGTATTTGAGGATCACAAAATCTCAAGCAGGGCTATCGAGGCGATGGCCTTTGCCCTGTTGGCCTATGAGACAATCCACGGCAGGCCGAATAATCTCCCGCGTGTGACAGGGGCAAAGAGGCCGGTTATCATGGGTAAGGTCATACCGGGATCTACATACCGACCTTTTCCCTGTATTCGTCCATAATTTTTCCGTTTATCTCCCTGCAGCCTTTCTCCCTTGCATAATCCTCTATCCCTTTCCTTGCCATTTGCCTTGCAAAGGAGGGCACATTTAAAATCCTCTTCTCTGCCTCCTCTGTCCAAATGGGGCCGGCTGAAGCAATATCTTCTTTTAGGGAATCTCTTGTCAGCTCAAGGGGCTGGGCCGGCCCGGACCTCCCGCCTATCTGAATTCCTAAGGCATGGACAAGCTGTGTCTCCCCGGAGTTTGTCACCATTGCAAAAGAACTGCTGCATTTTTTGCATGAGAAGACAAGGCCTAGCCTCTGTCCGGCTACATTCTCCTGGTCTTCATATTCCATGAAATCATTGCACTTCATGCATATAAACTTCATTACCGTGTCTCCTTATTAAGAAATTGGTCAATAATCTTATCGGCTATTGAAATAAAGGATAATGATGCAGGCGCATCAGGAAATTCGATAATAAATGGCAATCCCCTGTCAGCGGATCTGGATATCCTCGAATCGAAGGGGATCTCACCTATAACAGGTATGCCCATGGTTCGACCAAGCTCACCACTGGTCTCCTTTATAGACCCTTCTGGTTCGACCAAGCTCACCACAGGACTAAACAGCCCCGATTTATGCCCGCATTCAGGACATATAAAGGACTTCATATTCTCAATCAGGCCAACGATGGGTATCTTAAGCTCTTTAACGGCGAAGGTGACAGATTTTCTTACAATATACTGTGACACCTCTGTCGGGATGGTTACCATGATGGCTCCATCCAGATCTGGAATAAGATTGGCAATAATAGGAGGTTTGTCGCTTGATGCCGGAGGCATATCTATTAAGAGCAGGTCAAGATCGCCCCATACGACATCTGCCAGGAGCTCCCTGATCACCCCCATCTCCAAAGCCCCTCTCCAGACTGCAGAGTCCTGCCATGTCCCCTTCCATGCTACCGGTGTGTCATCACCTGCCAGCATCAGGTCCATGGAGGCGACCTTTATTCCAAGGTGGGAGACAGAAGGCATTGCCCCTTCAGGGGTGATATTAATAGTTCTTCCGCCTACCCCGAGCATCTTGGGTATGGAAGGCCCGCTGATATCTGCATCCAGGATCCCGACTTTAAATCCCTTCTTTGCAAAGGCAAGGGCCAGATTTGTTGTCACCGAAGATTTACCCACGCCTCCCTTGCCGGACATCACGGCCATCTTGTGAGAGATCCGGCTGAGCCTTTTTCTGACCCTCTCTATCTGATCGCCTACCTGGCCCAGGATATCCGTTACGGAAGCAGGGGCCGCCCCTTGAGATTCTAAAGCCCTTACAATTTCGGATATAAATTTTTTGCTCATGTCATTTTAAAGGGGCTTGCGTCGCCCCCTCCACCGGCAAAGCCCGGATGGAGCGCTTCGGCTGAGCTCAGCGTCGAAGCCCTCCCCCTCAACGCTCGCCTGGCTCGCTGGTTTTAGTCGCCCCCTCCAAAGAACAAGCCTTTGGAGCCTCCCCATTTTGTTTGAGCATACCTTTTTTTATATCATAGACCTGCCTGGGTTGGCAATCAAACTAGTACAAAGGCATTAATTTAATCGTTCTCTGGGGCCCTGGCAACACGGGACGAAGCCCTAAGGTTTGCCGCAGGCAAGTGTGGTATAAATCTGGTTTGAGTTAAACAAATGTTTATAAATAGCACACCCTCTTCACCGCCTCGATGACCCTTTCCTTGCTGGGGAGAATGGCCTGTTCTAAATTTCTTGAATAAGGCATGGGAAGGTCAAGGCTTGTTACCCGCTCAACAGGTGCATCGAGATCGGAAAAGGCATTATCATAGATAACATTGACTATCTCCGCACCAACACCTCCAAAGCGCCACCCCTCTTCAACAATTACTGCCCTCCCAGTCTTCTTTACAGAATCAACTATGGTCTTAACATCCAGGGGCCTTATGGTCCTTGGGTCTACTATCTCTGCATCGATGCCCAGAGTTTCAAGCTCCTTTGCTGCATCAAGTGCCAGGTGGAGCATCTTGGAGTATGCAATTATCGTTATGTCCTTTCCTTTGCGCTTTATATCGGCAACACCGATCGGGATAATATATTCTTCTTCGGGGACCTCGCCCTTGAGACCATACATAAGCTCCGCCTCGATAAATATAACGGGATTATCATCCCGGATGGCGCTTTTTAAGAGTCCCTTTGCATCATAAGGCGTGGATGGGATTATCACCTTTAGGCCGGGGATATGGGCAAAGTATATCTCGAGGGACTGGGAGTGCTGGGCGCCAAGCATATGTGCTGCCCCTCCAGGTCCCCTGATTACCATCGGGACTTTAAATTGCCCGCCCGACATATACCTTATCTTTGCCGCGTTGTTTAAGATCTGATCCAGCGCAAGTATGGAAAAATTAAAAGTCATCACCTCAATGATCGGCCTTAGCCCAACCATGGCGGCCCCGATGCCGACACCTACAAAGCCGAGTTCAGTTATAGGCGTATCTACCACCCGCGTGGTGCCAAATTCCTCAAGGAGGTTTCTGCTTACCTTGTAGGCCCCTTGGTAGAATCCTACCTCCTCACCAATGAGGAATACGCTCTCATCCCGCCGCAACTCCTCCCTCATCGCCTGATTTAATGCCTCTCTAAGGTTTATTATTGCCATAAAACATTTCCTTGAACCGGCAAGAAGGGATACACTGGAACTAAGCTATACATACAGATCATCATATACTGATTCAATAGGAGGGAATGGAGATGAGTCTGCAAAGGCGACCGCCTCGGCCACAATCTTCTCAATCTCAACTCCAATGGCCTTGACCATATTATCATCCAGCAGGCCTTCAGATGTCAGCCTCTCCTGGAGAAAATTGATCGGATCAGATCTCTTCTGCTCTGTCAGCTCTTCCCTTGTCCTGTAATGCCCATGGGCAGGATCAGCCATGGAGTGTCCCATGAACCTATAGGTCCTGATCTCAATAAATTTAGGGAGGCTCTTCTCCCGCGCCCTGTCTACAGCCTTCTTGACATGCTCCCTGACCTCGTTGAAATCGGCCCCCTCTATGTGCTCATGTTCCATATCGTATGCGGAGCCCCTCTGTGAGATGTCGTATATGGCAGACGCCCTCTCAATGGGTGTGCCCATGCCATAACGGTTATTCTCGCAAATGAAGACCACAGGGAGCTTCCAGAGGGCCGCCATGTTGAGCGACTCATGGAATGCCCCGGTATTTACCGCCCCCTCGCCAAAAAAACAGAGGCAGACCTTGTCTTCCTTGCGGTATTTAATCGCAAATCCCACGCCTGTTGCCAGAGGTATATGCCCACCGACAATTGCAAAACCTCCAAGGAGGTTTTTCTCCTTATCAAAGAGGTGCATAGAGCCGCCTTTTCCTTTGCAGATACCTGTTGCCTTGCCGAAGAGTTCCGCCATCACCAGTTTCGGGTCTGTCCCTATAGCGAGGGCATGGCCATGATCCCTGTATGCAGTGATAACATAGTCGTCCTTCCTTATGGCTGCGAGCCCCCCAACAGCAACTGCCTCCTGGCCAATATAGAGGTGACAAAAACCTCCAATCTTGCCGAGGGTATACATCTCCGCTGCCTTCTCCTCAAAGCGCCTGATCAGGAGCATGTCCTTGTAGTATTTTATTAGTGTGTCATTATCCATATTCGGCTTAGGCCTTAAGCACAAGATCGCCATGATTTTTCAGGTACTCTACCATCCCGCCCTCACTCAGTATTGCTGTCATAATTGTCGGAAGCGGGGGGAATGTGAAACTGGTCCCCTTTGTGGTATTAAGCAGGACACCCTTTTGAAGATCAAGCTCCAGGATATCCCCATCATCTATCTTATCTGTATCCACCTCGATTACGGGAAGGCCGATATTAATGCAGTTCCTGAAAAAGATCCGGGCAAAACTCTTTGCAATTACCGCTGATGTTCCGCAAAGTTTTATTATAAGGGCTGCATGCTCCCTGCTTGACCCAAGGCCAAAGTTCCTGGCCCCAACTACAAAATCACCCTTCTTTACATTAGGCGCAAAATCGGCCCTTGCATCCTCTAAGGTATGTTTTGCAAGCTCAGGCAGATTTGACCTCAAGTGGGCATACCTCCCCGGCGCAATCAAGTCTGTACTGATATTGTCATTAAACTTCCATGCCCTCCCTTTCTGTATCATATAAACCTCCTTGGGTCTGTTATCTTTCCTGTTATCGCAGATATAGCGCACACTGCCGGGCTTGCCAGATAGATGAATGATGTGGGGTTCCCCATCCTCCCCTTAAAATTCCTGTTCATTGTGGAAAGGCACTTCTCGCCGTCTCCCAGTATCCCTGTTTGGGCACCAGGGCAGGCACCGCAGCCCGGGCTGTTTACAGCCCCTCCAGCCTCGACAAATATATCAAGGAGACCGGCCCTCATCGCTTTTTGATATATGTCCTTTGATCCCGGTGTTATGACCAGTCTTGTCCCCTCTTTGACATGCCTTCCTTTTAGAATATCGGCCGCAACCTTGAGATCCTCAAACCTGCCGTTTGTGCAGGTGCCTATATAGACCTGGTCTATGCTGACATCAGCGCAGTCCGGATGCGAGATTGCCCTGATATTATCTACGGTATGGGGAAAGGCGATCATCGGTTCAAGTATCGATGCGTCTATCTCAATCTTTCTTTCGTATACTGCATCAGGATCAGGCGCTATCTCTTTATAATCGCCCTCCCTCCCATACTCTGCAAGATAGGCCTTTGTTTTAATATCTGAAGGGAATATCCCGCATTTTGCCCCTGCCTCGATGGCCATATTTGCCAAAACCAGCCTCTCATGCATCGGGAAATTATCTGTTGTCTCGCCCACGAATTCCAGCGACTTGTATGATGCGCCATCAGCGCCGATCTTGCCGATGAGATACAGCATCAGATCCTTGGCATAGACACCTTTCTGGAGCTTACCCTTAACCTCGACCTTGACAGCATCAGGCACCTTAAGCCATGTCTTGCCGAACGCTATCGCAACCGCGACATCCGTGGAGCCCATCCCCGTGGCAAGGGCGCCAAATGCGCCGCCCATGCATGTATGTGAATCCGCTCCGATTATAAGGTCCCAGGGCCTTGCAAGCTTCTCTGCAACAATTACATGGCAGACGCCTGACCCGACATCAAAGAGTTTACATCCTGTATTCCTGGCAAACTCCCTTAATCCTATATGGGAGGTAGCTATCTCCTTTGCTGAGCTTGGGGAGGAGTGGTCAATGAATATGGCAACCCTCTCCGGGCGCTTTAGTTCCTTAAAACCCATCTCCCTGATCTGGCTTATTGCAAGGGGGCCTGTCCAGTCCTGGACATAAGCGAGATCAACATCAACAATCGCGAGCTCACCCGCCACAACCTCCTTGCCGGCATGCCTTCCAATGATCTTTTCCACCATCGTCTTACCCATTTACCCTCCTAGTTCACAAGTCCCCTTAATGTTTTGAGATTGGTTACATCTTCCTGCATATCTTCACCCTTCGGCGTCTCAAGCACTTTTGGTATATCAGAAAACCTCCCATCATTCATGATCAGTCTGAACCCCTCTCTGCCTATGAATCCCTTCCCTATATGCTGGTGCCTGTCTACCCTGCTTGAATATGCCTTTAAGGAATCGTTCAGGTGGAAAAGCTTAATCTTTTTGATCCCGATAATTTGATCAAACTCATCAAAGGTCTTATTATATGGCCCTTTGTCTCTTATATCATATCCTGCGGCGAATATATGGCATGTATCAAGGCAGATGCCTATGCTTTCCGGGACATTCAACTGATCTATTAAACTCCTGATCTGCTCAAATCGATAACCAAGACCCGTTCCCTGGCCGGCAGTGGTCTCGATCAGTATCATCATCTTAAAGCCTGTTGTCCTTTCATGAAGGATATTAAGGGCCCTGGCTATCTTCTTAATGCCTGTCTCCTCACCGGAATCCCTGTGCGAACCAGGATGAGTAACAAGGTAGGGGATGCCCAAGGCCTCTGTCCTTATCATCTCTTGATGGAAGGCCTCAATAGATTTTTCCCGCATAATATCATCAGGCGATGCAAGGTTAATCAGGTAGGAATCATGTACCGCTATAGCCTCTACCCCTGTCTTGTCTGCGGTTTCTTTGAAAAGCGCGGCCTCTTCTTCTTTTATAACCCTCCCTTTCCACTGGGTAGAGTTCTTTGTGAAGAGTTGTATTACATCACATCCGACTTCCTTGCCTCTTTCAAGGGAAAGATGCAGACCTCCTGATATTGACATATGGGCGCCTAACCTCATCCATTACTCCATCGATTCCATTGTGAACTCAGGAAAATCGCACCAGTACCCTGAATTGCTCAATGAATCATATTCTGCGTTTAGGATGGTGAGATGCTTTCCTTCCATCTCCACAAGCTTGGAATAGAGGATCTTTCCCTGCGGATCACCGGTCTTCATGCCTGCGTCTCTATAAAACACCTGCGCCTCTTCTTCCTGGCTTATAGCCAGCCTCAATGCGCCAATATCATCTGTATCTTTGCCTATCTGGTTATGTCCTTTCTTCTGTCCTTTAATTGGTTTAGTAAAGACCTCCCTCTGTCTTTTCATCTCTTGCGGATCGACCCCCTTTAATATCTCGCTGTATGGGATCCAACCTCCTTTTTCCTTCAGCGAATTGTATTGGGCGATAAGAAGGTTGGCATGCCTTGTCTCATCCTTGGCAAGCCGGCTAAAAAGGGCCTTCCCCTTTATGTTTTTTGTCCTTTTTCCCATCCTTTCGTAAAAATCGTGGCCTTCGATCTCGAACTGTATCGCCTTTGCCAGGATCTCAATAGATGTTCCCTTGTCCATAACCCTCCACCCATTTTGTTTTAGCATGCATGTGAATATCTCCTAAGATCTTATTAATTCTGATAAAACTGCCTTAAAAAATTATATTTCAAGATCATACAGGGAGTCAAAGATAATTTTTAAGGATGGTTGAACAGGATGTTATATTAATCCTGTTTTGGTTTCACTCTTCGCTGCTCTGTCTCGATCTCAAGCTGTTGAAGCCTTAAGAGGTTCTCCTCCAATTGTTTTGTCCTTGCCTGTTCGTCAGAGATCTGCTGCTTTTGTGCAAGCAGGGACGAAAGAAGAGAGATCATGTTTTCCGACTCTCTGCGGTATGGTGACTTCGGGTATCTGGATGCTGCCTTCTGGTACTCCTTCAGTGATGCAGCATAATCCTGTTGGGGATTTTTATAATAACTTAGGGTGAAGGCCAGGAGGTACTGCGCTTCTGCTGCCTCTGGTACGGGTGGCGTCTCTTTCAGGATCTTCCTGTAAGCTTCAGCAGCCTCAGAATATTTGCCTGACTCAAAAAAGGACTCTGCCTGTTTAAGTGCAGGACCTCGTACATCTATGCGTATTGCAGGGAAGTTATTACAGCCCGAGACAATAGAAAAGACGAGAAGCAAGCCTGTCAATCTATGTGTCTTTGTCATCTTGGGGCCCTTTATGGACTACGTAGGCGCTCCTTTGAAGGCTCTTTGCATATTGCTTGAGCTGTGCAGCGATCACTGCTACCTCTGACGGCTCGCGGAGAGGGGTCTGCTCGTTGGTTATCACTGCAATTGAGATCGTCATGATAGGGAAGGAATCCACATTATCCTTCCTGTCTTTTGAGATGATGTATCCCCTTTCCCTGTCTTCTTCATCGTAATAAGAGGGGATTGTCTGATCAAACTCCCTTATCACCCTTTCGCTCAATGTCTGGACATATCGGGGCTCGGTGATCAGAACAAAATCATCCCCGCCAATATGACCCACGAAATCAGCCGGATTGCCGAATATCTGTACGGCCTCTACCAGTATCTGCGAGACCATCATGATGACCGCGCTCCCCTTTGAAAAACCATAGCGGTCCCCAAAGGCCTTGAAGTCTTTAAGGTCTATGTAACAAAAAGCGAAGATGTCCTGGCTCCGGAGCCTTTTTATAAGCTCGCGTTCCACTGCAATGGTCCCGGGAAGCTGCGTAAGGGGATTGGCGTCAAGCTTCATCTCTCCTATTTCTTTGAGCTGTTTGGTCATCCATCGGATCGAATCGCCAAGGCTCCTTGTAACATAATCGGTCTCCAAAGGAGGAAGACGGTCAAATTCGCCCTGCCCGATTCTTCTCGTAGCCTCACTTAGCTGCTGGACAGATCGGCTGATCCTGTGGGCGGCAAACGATGCAAAACCAAGACCAAGGGCAAGACTGACAAGGGAGATTATGAGGGCAATCTTCCAGCTCTCTTCGCTCCTGCGGTTTGTGAGCATGAGTTTCTGTTGTTGATCGTCCCTGGCCTGCTGTTCCAGCTGGCGGAGAAGCCGGAGCTGTTCATCCATATTCATCTGAAGCGGGGCCATTAAGGATTCTGTGAATGCGCGGGCCCCTTTTTTAAGGGTGGTTAATGCCAACTCCTGCTTAAAGATGTTATTATACTCATCATGAAGCTGTCTCAGTCTTTCCTTAATGTGATTGTAGCCGCCTTTTATGAAGGCAGGGTTGGAGATCAGATGTTCAAATTCTGTGCTGCGGCCCCAGAAAAGGGTTTCCGTGTAATTATCCTTTAAGATCGCATATTTCCTTGCATATATGTCCTGGGCTGTCAGGGTCTCGATCATGGCATGTGACGCCTCTATCAGAGGGAGATCGACCTCCACTATCCCCTTGTTTATCTGTCTTAGCTCATTAAGGCTGATAATGGTATAGACGCCAACAAAGACAGTGAGGGCCACCATGATTAGATATCCGAGAAAAAGCCTTTGGGTAAGGGTGGGTTTATTTATAGATTTATTAGAACCCATTTCAGCCTAAACTTTATCAGGAACGGTTTTGGGTTGTCAATAAAAGGAGTTGCTTGACCTCCTTGACTATATCTACCTAAGATCATAAGATATATTAAAATGTAGTCGAGGCCGGATCCTATGGATTTTGAACTCACCGCGGAACAAAAGCTATTACAGAAGACTATAAGGGATTTTGCAGGGGACAAGGTAGCGCTTGGCGCAAGGGAGAGGGATGAGAAATCGATATTCCCCTCTGATATAATACGGGAGCTTGCAGGTCTTGGTATCATGGGGGCAATTATCCCGTTTGAATATGGCGGATCGGGACTTGACTACATTAGCTATGCAATCACTATCGAAGAGCTTGCAAGGAGAGACGCATCGGTGGCGATCATAATATCCTCACATAATTCGCTCTGCACAAACCATATATACACATTCGGGACAGAAGAACAACGCAAAAGATATGTCATCCCCCTGGCAAAGGGGGAGAAGCTTGGCTGTTGGGCGAATACCGAGCCCGGGGCCGGGAGCGATGCCGGAGGCATAGAAACCACAGCAACATTAAAGAACGGGGAGTGGATCCTTAAGGGGACAAAGCTCTTTGCCACCCAGGGATCTGTTGCTGATATCTGTGTAATCATGGCTGTAACAGATCCCTCGAAGGGGAGCAAAGGGATCTCTGCCTTCATAGCGGAAAAAGGGACACCGGGTCTCCGGATCGGAAAGAAGGAGGATAAGCTTGGTTTTAGATCGAGCGACACCTCGGAGCTGATATTGGATGATGTAAGGATACCGGAGGAAAATCTACTTGGAAGGCCGGATGAGGGCTTTCAAGATGTACTAAAGATACTGGACGGTGGGCGGATAGGGATAGGTTCTATGGCAGTCGGCATTGCCAGGGGGGCCTTTGAGGAGGCGGTAAGCTATGCAAAAAAGAGGATGCAGTTCGGAACAAGGATAGCCGAGTTCCAGGCTATTCAATGGATGTTATCCGATATGGCTACTGCCATTGACGCGGCAAGACTCCTTGTCTATCATGCTGCATTTTTGAAAGATCACGGTGAGAGATGTTCAAAGGAGGCATCTATGGCCAAGCTCTTTGCCTCTGAGGCGGCGATGAATGCGACAACAAAGGCGATCCAGATCTTTGGCGGCCATGGATATATCAAGGACTACCCTGTTGAGAGATACTTCAGGGATGCAAAACTCTGTGAGATAGGGGAGGGGACGTCAGAGATACAAAGATTGATTATTTCCAGAGAGGTCCTCGGAAAAGAATAGATATTTTTCATTAACCTGAAATATTGTAGGGGCAGGCCTGTGTGCCTGTCCTGGGCGACCACATAGGGTCGCCCCTACATGATGGGAATGATGGATATTGTTGACTTGGTACTAGGGGGCGATATCCGCGCAGTATCAAGGCTGATTAGTCTTGTAGAGGATAATTCCCCAGATGCATATGCATTGCTTAAGACCCTCTATAGGCATACAGGCAGGGCATACAGGATAGGTATTACAGGTATGCCGGGTAGCGGCAAGTCTACCATAATAGACACGATGATCGAGGGTTTCAGGGAAAGGGGTATCAGCGTTGGGGTAATAGCCGTCGACCCATCTAGTCACATCACATCGGGCAGTCTTCTCGGTGACAGGATAAGGATGCAGAGGCATGCAATAGATGAGGGGGTCTTTATAAGGAGCATGTCAACCAGGGGACATCTGGGCGGGATAGCAAAGGCAACAAGGGATGTGGTGAATATCCTGGATGCTGCGGGGAAGGAGACCATCATAGTTGAGACTGTTGGTGTGGGCCAGGACGAGGTGGACATAGCTTCCCTTGTATATACCACTGTGGTTGTCCTGACCCCTGATTTTGGAGATGAGCTTCAGACACTAAAGGCAGGGATATTTGAGATAGGGGATATATTTGTTATAAACAAAAGCGATCTTGGCAGGGCGGATGAGCTGGAACATGATATAACTGAGGCCCTTGAGATTACAGGGAGGAAGGATGGTTGGCGGCCGGTAATTATCAAGGCCTCTGCCTTAAAGGATGAAGGGATCAGCGAGATCATGAAGGGGGTAGAGATGCATCGGGACTACCTGAATGAGGCCGAAAGACTCCCGCAAAAGAAGGAGTCAATAAGCGAAGAAGAGGTCAAAGGGATCTTCGGGGATATTGTTATGAAGGAGGCTCTAAAGAAGGTGCGGAGCAGGGGAATATACAGTAAATATCTTAAGATGGTTTCGAAAAGGGAGATTGACCCATATACCGCTGCGGAAGAGATGACAAAAGAGGCGGGGTTCTAATTATGCCGGATTATCAGGATAAATTAAAGAGACTGAAAGAGGAGGCCCTGGAGGGGGGAGGAAAAGAGAAGATCAGGCAGCAGCATGAAAAGGGGAAGCTTACTGCAAGGGAAAGGATCGGGCTGCTCCTTGATGAGGGCTCGTTCCAGGAACTTGACATGCTTAAGACCCACAGATCCCATGAGTTCGGGATGGCGAAAAAGATTATACCCGGTGATGGTGTTATAACCGGATACGGCACCATTAGCGGGACAAGGGTCTGTATCTATTCTCAGGATTTTACCGTCTTTGGCGGGGCATTAGGTGAGGCCCATGCTGAGAAGATCTGTAAGGTAATAGACCTTGCCATGAAGACAGGGGTGCCGGTAATAGGCATGAACGACTCCGGAGGTGCAAGGATACAGGAGGGGGTCATAAGCCTTGGGGGATATGCCGAGATTTTCCGAAGAAACACTATGGCCTCAGGGGTTATACCCCAGATCTCTGCAATTTTAGGTCCATGTGCAGGCGGGGCAGTATACTCACCTGCCCTTACAGACTTTGTCATTATGGTGGATCGTACAAGCCATATGTTCCTTACGGGACCTGCAGTAGTGAAGGCGGTGACAGGGGAGGATGTCAGTTTTGATAAGCTTGGGGGGGCAGGGGTCCATGGGATGAAATCCGGGGTGGCCCATTTTATTGCAAAAGACGAAGAAACGGCATTCTACTATATCAGGCGGCTTTTGAGCTTTATTCCGTCGAATAATATGGAGCATCCCCATGAAGGGGAATGCAGGGATGACCCCGGCAGGGCTGATCTTATTCTTGACCGGATCATCCCGGAAGACCCTAAAAAACCGTATGACATGAAGGAGGTCATTAGGCTTATTGTTGATGACGGGGATTTCTTTGAGATCCATTCAGGTTTTGCTGAGAATATTATAGTCGGGTTTGCAAGGTTAAAGGGGATGAGCGTCGGCATCGTGGCAAACCAGCCTATTTCCCTTGCCGGGAGCCTCGATATCGATGCATCTGTCAAGGGCGCAAGGTTTGTACGGTTCTGCGATGCGTTTAATATCCCGATCATCACCTTTGTCGATGTACCCGGTTTTCTTCCCGGGACCGCCCAGGAGCACAAGGGGATAATCGT
>CAZYNY010000024.1:25328-31651 GCA_964648095.1 uncultured Nitrospirota bacterium
TCGTTCACGGGGCAAAGCTCCTCTATGCGTTCTGCGAGGCGACAGTGGCAAAGATTACAGTGATTACACGCAAGGCATATGGAGGCGCGTATGATGTGATGAGCAGCAAGCATATAGGGACAGATATAAATTACGCCTGGCCTACAGCAGAGATAGCAGTCATGGGATCTGCGGGTGCGGCCGAGATCATATTCAAAAAAGAGATCGAGGCGTCGGAAGACCCGAAGAAGACCCTGCAAGAGAAGGTAAGTGATTACCGGGAAAAATTTGCCAATCCCTATATTGCCGCAAAGATGGGATATATAGATGAGGTAATCGAGGCCTCGAATACAAGGCCGAAACTGATATCAGCCCTTGAATTGTTAAAGCGTAAGCGCGATTCAAATCCTCCAAAAAAGCACGGGAATATGCCCCTTTAATTGGAGATGTTCAAGGCTGCTGAGCCGGAAAAAAGATAAATCGGAAAGAGAGGATGAACTATGGTAAGATCCGCTCAAGAGATCTGGCTGGGAAAGA
Source organism: uncultured Nitrospirota bacterium (assembly GCA_964648095.1). Taxonomy (GTDB): domain Bacteria; phylum Nitrospirota; class Nitrospiria; order JACRHA01; family JACRHA01; genus JACRHA01. The sequence goes on from CAZYNY010000024.1 coordinate 25,845, forward strand.
GGGCAGAATAGAAAGTCGGTATCAGGTTTATTATGAGGGGAATGACAAACATAAATTAATAACGAAGATTTTGCAACTTAGCGCTAGTTAATGGGGAAGGGGGGTTGATATGAAGGGGCAAAAGAGGAAGTTATTGAGTATCAGGAAGATCATGGTACCTACCGATTTTACAGTCTATTCAGATCATGCAATTGAATATGCAATTATGGTTGCCAGGAAATTCGAGGCAAAAATCCTGCTTATCCATGTGATCGAACCGTTTGCTTATAGCGTAACTGATACAGTCCAGATAATTGATCATTATACGGCATTAAAGACAGTAGCCAAACCGATCCTGGAAAACCTGCAAAAGAGGTTGTTAAAAAAGGGCCTTAAGGTAGATAGTATCCTTCTCGATGGGAATCCCTATCTTGAGATAGTCAAAAAAACCCGCGAGGCCGGGGTTGATCTGATCATAATGGGGACCCATGGCCGTACGGGCATCGAGCATATCCTTATGGGAAGTGTGGCTGAACGGGTTGTACGCTTAGCCCCTTGTCCTGTGCTGACTGTAAGGGGGTGAGAGAAGATCGTGCTCTCCGAGATGCCGGCAGGACAATAATTCAACTCTCCATTTTTCATAACCTATTTTGAGACCAGTATGCTTGTTGAGCTAAGCTGCCGCCCTTCGATCTTGCGGCCAAAACCGACCCTAAAATAAACTGGCTGGGGGACAGGGATTCGAACCCCGATAGACAGATCCAGAGTCTGTCGTCCTGCCAGTTAGACGATCCCCCAGTTCATCACTCCTGGTGAGGCACCTTTGCCAGGAGATAATAGCTCAACGCCAGGATCAGGATCATTATAGAATAAATCCCAAGCTCAATCATCTCCTTACTGATCAATCCCTCTCCGCTCTTCATAAAGGAGAATGAGGTCTGTGCCTCGATCATAAGTATCCTTCTGATGCTGGATATTATACCTATAAATATAAAGGATACAATAGGAAATTGTTTTCTCTTAAGATAGGCCAGTACTGTCCAGAGGAGTTCCAGGATGATTATAACAAAGAGCATATCATTTATAAAATAGAGGATCGCGGGGCTTTCAAAGGATCTCAAAACAAATAGGCTTTTTGCAACTACAAAAAGACCGGCAAGGAGCAGGAAGAATGCCACCATAATATGGATCAGGTCGTCTATCCTTAAGATCACGACACGGATAGACTTAAGCCTTAACTTGTATTTATCTTCTCCCTCTTCGGATCTTTGATCCGGCATCATCCCTTTACCACCACCTTCTTAAGCCTCTTTAATGTCCTCTCCTTTCCCAGGATCTCCATCACCTCATATATCCCCGGACTCACAGTCCTTCCGGTAATGGCAATCCTCGCCGGCTGGGCTATCTGCGAGAGCTTCAAACCTTCCTTCTCTATAAACCCTTTAAATGCTTCTTCAATAGCTGCTTGATTAAAATCTGATAGCTCTTCAAGTTTTGAATGGAGCCGCTCAAGTATCTGTAACGATCCCTCCTTTAAGACGTTATCTGCGTCTTTCTTATCTATCTCAATATCCTCTTTAAAGAAATATGCGGCTGATGATGCCAGCTCGACAAGTGTTCTGGACCTCTGTTTTAAGGCGTTTATGATCCTGGTCAGCCTTTCTTCATCAGTCTTTTCCCCCACCTTTATAAGCCCCTCTTTATAAAGAAATGGCATTAAAAGGCTGGAGAGCCTGTCGAGATCCGCATTGTGTATATATTGACTGTTTACCCAGAGCAGCTTATCAGGGTTGAAGATAGCAGCTGAGCTCCCGACAGATTCAAGGGTGAACTTTTCAATTAGCTCCTCCCTGGTAAAGATCTCCTGGTCCTTGTAAGACCATCCGAGCCTTGCAAGGTAGTTTACCATTGCCTCCGGGAGATAACCCATCTCCTTATAGGCCATGATCGATGTTGCACCATGTCTTTTTGAGAGACGTGCCTTGTCGGATCCAAGTATCATCGAGAGGTGTCCAAACTTAGGTAGACTATACCCCAGGGCATGATACATATGGATCTGTTTCGGCGTATTATTTAAATGATCGTCGCCTCGTATTACATGGGTGATCCCCATGGTTGCATCATCTACAACAACACAGAAGTTATATGTAGGAGATCCGTCTGACCTCATGATTATAAGGTCGTCAAGGTTTGAGTTTTCGAAGACGACCTTCCCCTTAATCAGATCATCTACTATAGTGGATCCTTCTTGCGGCGATTTAAACCGTACGGCGGGTTTTTTGCCATTAGGGGGATGAGCAAGATCGAGGCATCTCCTGTCATATTTCGGGATCTCACCTGCCGTCAGGGCCTTCTTTCTCCTCTCCTCAAGCTCCTCAGGCGTGCAATAGCAATAATATGCCTTCCCCTCAGAAAGGAGTTTTTCCACATGTCTTCTGTAGGTCTCAATCCTATCCGTCTGACGATATGGACCCTCATCCCAATCAAGGCCGAGCCAGGTCATCCCCTCTATGATCGCACCAATGGATTCCTCTGTTGAGCGCTCCTGATCTGTGTCTTCTATCCTCAGGATAAATTTACCTTTATTATGCTTCGCAAAGAACCAGTTGAAGAGTGCGGTCCTAACGCCGCCTATATGAAGATATCCTGTTGGAGATGGCGCAAATCTTACCCTTACCTTGGTCATCAAACCTCCTGAGCAATGAAAAATTATTACATCTTTATTAACAAAATGTAAAGAATAAAGAGATGTCCCTCCTACTTTCAGGTGAAGAATATCATCATTTAAAGTTAGAAAAAACATACTTATGGGGAGTTGATAAATATGTGCATGAGACTTAATATAATAAATATAGCAGTTTGCCTGACGTGGGCAGATGAAGACGAAAAGGTAATTAAAAAAGGAGGGGAAAAATGAGGATAGGTAAGAGTTATATTATACTCCTTGCTGGTTTTCTGCTGATAGGCATGACGGCCGTAGTTTATGCCGCGAGGGCTCCAGTAGCTGTACCAGTGGAATCTGTGCTTATCCAAGGGATTCCAGAATTCAGCGGTGCAGATTTCAATGCAAAGGCGATGGTAGAAGATACCAAACAAGGACTGCGGGTAATTACAATAGAGGCTAGTGAGCTTAAGTCGGATTGCAGCTATGGTGTGTACCTCGCCAATCCGAGAAATGGCGACAGGGAATTTGTAGGGCTCTTTATGCCAAATGAGGATGGTTCAGTGATACACAGATTTATTGTGTTGTCAGACTATAAGTCTGTGGATATATATGCCATGGGTCAAAAAGATGCGGGTCTCCAGACCTTTGATTATACCCATCTTCCCAGCCAGACATATTGGAGCAGCGGGGATTATTTCACTGCTCCGTCATGCACAGCGGCCGGCAGGGACATAAAAATATTGTCGCTAAATTTGGAGGGGATAAAGTAAGAATGTCCATCAGGATAGAGAGGGTAATCTGACTCAAAGATTACCCTCTTTTATTCCGGGGGAAATACTGTAAACCTAATTTCCCTCTCAAGATTTATTGTAACCGGTGCGTTGACAAAGAATTCGGCCAGATATTCCCCTTTTGACCAGCCGTGAGGAGGGGATGGAAGTTTTATAAAGGCGCTACTTTCACCGGCAGTAACCGTTACAGCGTTCCATCCAATTTCCTTGTCTGACGGTAAACCTTCTGCCCTTTCCGCTACTACCCTTACCCAAAGCTCAAAGCCTGTCATGTTAGGCCGGAAGTGAAAAACGGAATAGACCTCCGGGATGCCTTCTTTAAAGTCATTAGAGGGATTAAGCGGTTCAATAACAGTGTCGTTAGGGAAGGTTTTTTCTACTGTGTAGCCGTCTGCGAGTGTAATCATGAGAAAAAAACCCGTTTCTTCAAATCTTTGAAGTCCTTCCTTTTCTCCGGCGCAGAGGGGACCGGCATTCAAGGTGATCAGAGAAATCATAATCATAAGAATTATATATCTTATCAAAATAATCCCCCTTTAACTGGAAAAAGACAGGTTAATTCTGACATTCTGGCTTGGAGATGTCAACCCAAATGTCTCAGACCAAAATCAACCAAAACCATTGCCTTGACACTATTTCATGAAAACTGTATATTTGATGCAATCTAATAAAAATGGCAGGAAATCAGGATGGCTCAGGCCCCCTCCAACAAGATCCTTATAATAGATGATAATACACGCCTTTTAAAACTGCTTGAACTCCGCTTCTCGCAGTCAGGTTACCAGGTGTATACGGCCGAGAAGGTAAAGGATGGGGTTATTACAGCTATACTGGCAAAACCTGACCTTATCATTTCTGATGTAGTAATGCCTGAGATAGACGGCCTTGAATTTAAAAAGTTACTTGGGAATATACCTGCGATGGCAGATGTACCCTTTATTTTCCTTATATCCGGCGATAAGATACCCCATGAGTTTTTTGGCCAGGAGTTTGGACCCATAGATTATCTAAAGAAGCCATATAACTTTGAAGATCTTCTAGCCAAGGTCGAGACAAGTCTGAGGAGATACCACCAGAGGATTGATACCCTCTCTGAGGACTCAAAGGTATCATCCGGGACGCTTGGCGATATGACCCTCATAGATGTGATCCAGGTAATGGCCATGAACAAAAAGAGCTGCACCCTTAAACTCTCCAAGGGGAATATGAATGGGAGGATATTTCTTCAGGGGGGAAGTATAGTTGATGCTGATGCAGTAGATATAAGGGGGGAGGAGGCGGTCTATCGTATGCTCCAATGGAAGGGTGCTGATTTTAGCGTAGGTGATCTGTCAGAATTTAATGGAGAGGAGACTGTTTCAAGGGATATCCATTCCATTATTGCTGAAGGACTTAAGAGGGCCGATAAAGATTCTGAAGGTGAAGGGGTTATGGTAGCGGAAGAGATCATGCCTGTCCGTGGAGGGGCAGAAGAGGATGAGAGGGGGTTTTTAAACAGATTGAAGGTTTCAGGGATACTGAAGGGGATATAAATTGGGTGAAGGTAATCTTAAGATTGCTATTGTTGGCGGTGGAAGGGAGGGGTTTGAGGCCCTTTCAGTTCTGGCATCCCACAAGGAGAATGATGTAGTCCTGATAGTAGAACCTGACAAGAATGCGCTTGTCTTCCGTCTCAGGACATATGGGATGGAGATTTCCGAAACGCTTAAGATAACGCTATCCCACAGGATCTCAGACTTATCATCTTTCGTGCCTTTAAACCTGATAGTTGATGCCACCGGCAACCCTAATCTCCACAGGGAGTTATGCTCATTGAACCTCGCAGGCGTTGAGATCATGAATTCCTCCGCTGCAAGGCTCCTCTGGGAGCTAAGGGAGACCGAGTCCCTTCCTATCAGGCAGTCTTTGGCTGTCCAGAAGATCAAGGGCGCCTTCGAGGAGATAGATCTTGCAAATGATGAGGTTGAGTTCTACACCCTCCTGCTTGATGTGCTCCTCCTTTCCATGGGCGGAAGATCAGCCAGGCTATATCTTTGCAAGGGAAAGGAAAAGAAGATTGAACTGGAATATAAAAGAGACCTCCGGCTGGATGGTGCATCAGGATCTATTTATAAACCCATGGAGATGAGGGTCGCCTCTTCTGTCCTGGAGAGGCGCGAGCCGCTTATATTGATGAGGGGGATGGAGGGTCCTGACAGCAGCATACTGGTGGGAGAGCCTATTATAGCCTTCCCGATCATCTCAGAAGGCGAGATCATCGGTGTAATTGAGGCAGAAGGCCGCCAGGATGAGGGAGGATTTTCTGACGAGGACCTCCTCTTTACTGCCCAGTTCTCGTCCATATCTGAGAGATACTTCAAGAAGCTCCTGGC
>CAZYNY010000025.1:0-9377 GCA_964648095.1 uncultured Nitrospirota bacterium
TTGCCGCCGCTGGTCCCATTAACCAGGAAATATGAGCGGTCAGCGCCGTAGGCCTTCGCTGCAAGCTCCTGGGCCTCCTTGATTACCCCTTTCGGCTTCTGGAGGGAATCGACCTCATCCAGTGTGGTCAGATCGATCGAAAAGATCTTGGGCCCTACGAACTTTCTGAATCTGGTTGATATCCCCTTCCCGCTCTTGTGCCCTGGTGTATGGAATGAGACCTTCCTGCTTTCTGCCAGGCCAACCATGGCATCAAATAGTGGGGTCTTGAGCTGCTCGTCTATCTCCATAGGATATCATTCGTGGAATTAAATAATGGCACCGGGATGCATGTTAATTTCTGATAGCTGATCCCCAGTCTTCTAGTGATAAGTAAAGAGGGGATAATTATCCTCGATGACCCTCTCCTCGCTCTCAAGCCTTTTTGTGATATGTTTTGGGAATAGGAACTGACCCTTATGTATATCTCCGTTGTAATACTTAAGCTCGCCTCTGATCCTCTCCAGCGCCATCTTCCCGATCTCTTCAGGGGGGATTACTTGCGGATCAACGCTCTTTGAGGCAAGGGTAAATCCCCATGGCAGACCGAAAGATGGGATTGCGGCCTGATACGGACGCACTACCGGAAAGGCGGTCTTCAGGGTCTGATGGACCGAGGCAAAGTTTAAGAGATTGGTTGCGGAGGTAGTGCCTGCCTGGAGCGAGATTATCCCGTCTCTTGTGAGCCTCCTGTTTACCATTGAATAGAATTCCTTTGTATAGAGGAGATAGGCAGGACCCTCTTCTACCGGCTCAGAGATATCTATTATGATGATATCATACTGATCCTCTGTCTCTTCCAGATATTTCCTGGCATCCAGAAACTTAAGCTCTGTCCTTGGATCCTCGAACGACCCCTGATGCCATTCGGGGAGGTATTTTTTACAGCTCTCCACTACCTCCTCGTCTATATCAACCATAAGCGCATATTCAACGGATTTGTAGCGCAAGACCTCGCGGAGGGTGGCCCCTTCCCCTCCGCCAACTATAAATATCCTCTTTGGATTTGGGTGTGTGAGCATGGCCGGATGAACAAGGGCCTCATGATAGATGAACTCATCCGCCTCACTGGACTGCATCTTTCCGTCAAGAACCAGGCAGCGGCCGTAACTTTTCGTGTCCATTATCTCCATCTGCTGGAACCTGGTCTGCCTGGAATATATAATGGTGTTTATCCCATGTATATGCCCTTCATCTGGGCTTAAGTAATCAAAGAGCCATTTGTAACTCTTGGGCTCCCCCATAGTTGTATACCTCTTTGACTTGTTTATGAGGAAGCTTTACACCGCCATTTGAAATTATTCCCCTCTTCATTTCTACAACAGACGGACTCCGTGACTTGAATTTTTCAATCAGATATGACGCGGCTATAGCAGGCTGGAGGGTCTCGCCACACGTAAAAATATCTACAGCTGCAAAACCATATTCGGGCCAGGTGTGGATCGTCAGGTGCGACTCCGCAATAACAACCACACCGCTGATACCAAAGGGACTAAATTTGTGAAAACAGGTCTCGATAATTGTTGCCTTTGCCTCTTTTGCCGCAGAAACCAAGGCCTCTTCGACCTTTTTTACATCATTTAAAAGCTTTGAGTTGGTGCAATCTTTCAACTCCACCAACAAATGCGTCCCTAAAGCATACAATCTATTTGCCCCCTTTCGTAAGATTGATAACCCCATATGCGCTTTAAATCCCCGTTATACAACTTCTGTATCTTAAGGACTCACCTCCTCCTTGCCCGGTAAAACATGTTGGGCTGAAATTCCTGTCCTAATCAACAGATAAATTGATGTATATATAATACAATAAATTTAAATGTCAAGAAAAAAATGAGACTCGCTTGCAGGTTCATTTATTGACGGTCGATCAAAAAGCAGATAGAATTAAAAAATGGCTCAAAAAATTCTTAAAATACAGAGGATCGGCATCATAGCAAAACCGCATAGACCTGAGGTTAAAAAGGTCTTAGACGGTCTGCTCCCCTGGCTGGCAGAGAGAGGGATAGAGGTATTTCTGGATACCGACACGGCAGCCGTTGCGGGGCTTCCTTCTGCTGTTCAGAAGTCCAGGATCCCATCCCTTGTCGAGATGATAATCGTCCTTGGAGGAGACGGGACACTCCTCAGCGTGGCAAGACTCGTTGAGGGAAAGGATACCCTGATACTCGGTGTAAATCTTGGAGGGCTGGGTTTCCTCACAGAGATAACCCTGGACGGGGTATATACTGCGCTCGAAAAGATCTTTCAGGAGGACTTTATAATAGACGAGAGGATGATGCTGAAGAGCAATATACTCAGACAGGGCGAGCGGATAGCGCAGTCTACCGTATTAAATGATGTCGTGATAAGTAAGGGCTCGCTGGCCAGGATGATCAATCTTGAGGTCTATATAAACTATCAGTTCGTCACCGGCCTGAGGGCTGACGGCCTTATTGTATCTACCCCGACCGGCTCAACTGCTTACTCCCTCTCTGCCGGAGGACCAATCGTACACCCATCCCTTGATGCTATGATCATAACGCCTGTATGCCCTCATACCTTAACTAACAGGCCGATTGTTGTCCCAGGTGATGTCGGGGTTGAGGTAATATTAAAATCAAAAGATGAAGGCGCCGTAGCTACGTTCGACGGTCAGGTAGGATTCTCCCTGAGGGAGGAGGATGTAGTCGAGATAAAGGCGTCAGAACAGAAGATCAAGCTTGTCGGATCTCCTGACAGAAACTACTTCGGGATACTGAGGGAAAAATTGAAATGGGGAGGGTGATGAGATCCGGACGGCACAAACCAATCAAATATATCATTCCTGTAGTTATACTTTTTTTATTCATATTCTGCATGGAGGCATTTGAGCTGGAATTGCACAGGTCGGACCATATATCCATTAATAGGGTTAAGCTGCCAAAGGGGAATGAATCTCTCTGGTCAAACTGGTCGATAGGGGCAATCATTAAGGCGCTTTTAATCGACGGGGACTACCTCTGGATAGGCACATCTGACGGGATAATAAGGTATAACAAGGCAAACGAAGGTCAGGTGGTCTATACAATAAAGGACGGACTAAGGAGCCAGTCGATCCTCTCCATAGCCCAGGACAGGGCCGGCGTCAAGTGGTTTGGCACAAATGGCGGCGGCCTTACGAGTTATGATGGAAAGAGATGGAAAACCTATGACAGCAAGGATGGGCTTGTTGATGAATATGTCTGGTCCCTTGCCTTTGAGCCTGACGGGACTATGTGGGTCGGGACATGGTACGGCGTAAATAAGATAAAGAGGGCTGATGAGAGACCTTGGGGAAGATATACGCTTGAGGTCCTCGCAAACGAATGGGTCTATGTAACCATGGTAGACAAAGACGGGACTAAATGGTTCGGCACAGAAGGAGGCGTTAACAGCTTCGACGGGAGGGTCTGGTGGACATGGACACACAAAGACGGCCTGGGCGCCGATCAGGCGCTGATAGAGAAGGAACTTGGAAAAAAGATTGAACTCCTCCCAAGCGGAAAGAGGCACAGGGAACATGAGATAAAGGCCAACGAGTATAACCCGGACTATGTCGTCTCCGGTGTGGTGGATCGGGAGGGGAATAAATGGTTCGGGACATGGGGCGCGGGTTTGAGCAGGTTTGATGGAAAGAGCTGGAGGACCTATACCATGTCGGACGGTCTTCCTGGAAACATGATCCACTCCCTTAAGCTGGATTCCAGGGGAATCCTCTGGATCGGGACTAACGGCGGGGTCAGCAGGTTTGATGGAAAAGGCTTTAAGAATTATAAGATGGAAGACGGCCTCTTCTCAAACACTGTATACTCTATTGCAATAGATCAGGATGGGACTAAATGGTTCGGCACATTCGGGGGGGTAAGCAGGTTTATGGATAGGTAGATACCCACGGGAAAAGGCCGGAGGGATCTACGTAGCGAGCAAGGCGAGCGTTGAAGGGGAGGCTCCATCCGGCTTTGCCGGTGGAGGGGGCGACGCAAGCCCCTATAAAAGGTGGTTAAGCGTCTGTCCTGCCCCTCATCTTGACCTTCACAGGCGACCCAACAATCTGGAATCTGTCTATAATCTTATTCTCAAGGAATCTGATATATCCCCTTTTTATCCCTTCAGGACGGTTTGAGAATATTAGAAATGCAGGCGGTGACGAACCGATCTGGGTGATATACTTTACCCTAACCCTCATCCCTTTGTAAGAAGGAGGCGGGTTTGTGGATAGGATCTCCTCAAGCAACTTGTTTAAGGATGAGGTGGAGGCTTTCAGGGTAAATCCCTCCATCACCTGATCTATTAACGGAAAGATCTTTTCCAGATCCTTATGCTTTTTGGCGGAGATGAACAGATGGGGCGTATTAGACAGAAAGGGGAACCTCCTGCTGATCTCCGATTCAAACTTCTTTTTTGCCGGAGGGTCGGATAAAACCATATCCCATTTGTTAATCAGGAGAATAAGCCCCCTCTCCTTCAAGACCATCCCTGCTATCTTTGTATCCTGTTCCACTATCCCCTCCACGGCATCGATCAAAAGGAGGGCAATGTCCGCCCTTGTAAGCGTCCTTGTTGCCCTTGAAACAGAGAACCTTTCAGCCCCGCCTTCTATCTTGCCCCTGCGGCGTATACCAGCTGTATCTATGAAGAGGTAGTTTTTCCCGCTATGCACAACTGTCGTATCTATCGGGTCCGTTGTTGTCCCCGGCACCTCACTTGTCACCATACGCTCCTCCCCCAGAAGGGTATTGATAAGCGTAGATTTGCCGACATTCGGCCTTCCGATCACGGTGATCTTAGGCAATTTCTCTTCTGCCTCTTCTGTATATACAGACCTTGGCAAAAGGGAGCAGACCTCTTCCATAAGATCATCAATACCGTATCCATGCTCCGCTGATACAGGGTATATAGGATCTATACCAAGCTGATAGAATTCATATACCTTGTCCCTTGCTTTTGGCCCGTCGATCTTGTTTACAGCATAATAAATGGGTTTCTTGACCTTCCTTAAGATCTCGACGATCTCCTTATCCCCCTCCGTAACTCCCTCCTTCCCGTCAAGGAGAAAGATTATCTGGTCAGCCTCAGCCATTGCCTCTTCTGTCTGCTTCCTTACCTTGGCCGTAATCCCTTCATCGCCTTCGATGATTAAACCCCCAGTGTCAACCAGGTATATCTCCTTGTCAGCATATCCGCACCGTGCATAGTTTCTGTCCCTCGTCACACCCGGCTGGTCCTCCACAATAGCAAGTCTTTTTCCCAGGAGCTTGTTAAAAAAGGTAGATTTTCCAACATTGGGTCTGCCTATGATTGCAATGAGAGGTAGCTTCATAGATTAGAGACTAGCACAGAAGGAGAGATCGTTCAAGTCTTAGGTGGACGGAAATGAAAGGATTCTGCTAATGGTTTTCCGCTCCTGATAACAGATTCCTTACCCCCGGTATGATCCTGCCGGGGAGTGAGAGCGAGGCAATTGTTTTTCAACCCCTGCAATAACCTCAGAGACCGTTATCTGTCTCATGCAATTAAATTCTCCCATGTTGCAGCCTGTATGAGTACAGGGGCTGCAAGACACCCCTTTGTAGATGATCGTACTCCCTTTTTCCCATGGCCCCCAGACCTTTGGATCAGATGAGCCGAAGAGGGCTATGACTGGTGTGCCGACAGCGGCGGCTATATGCATGGGACCATTGTCGTTTCCGATAAAAAGACATGATCGTTGGATTAATGCGGCCAGTTGAAGCAATGTGAGCCCCTCTGCTGCATAAAAGGATCTACCCAGATAATGCGCGATCTCCTTGATACCTTCCCGCTCTTTCTCTCCTCCCAGGAAGACCACCTCTAAACCGAATCGTTCTCGCAGGCTCTCTGCCAGTGTTGCAAAACGCTCTAATGGCCATTGTTTGAACCACCAACGGCCTCCTGGATGTATGGTAACAAAATGATGCTTGGCCAATCCGTTTTTTGTGAGCCAATCCGTTACAAATAGATCATCCTCTATGCCCCAATGAAGCACCAGGTCCTTTGTCTTGATCGGCAGTCCCAAGGCCCTGATCACCTCCAGCTGATATTCTACATTGTGAAGATCCGGTGAAGAGGGGTGAACGATCGTCGTATAAAGTCTTCCCCGAACCCTGCCTTCAGCGTTGTATCCTACTCGCATCCTGGCGTTGCTCAGGTAGCTTAAGATGGCCCCTCTGTCTCCATCTGTGAGGTCAATAACCAGGTCAAATTGTTCTCTTCGTATCTGGGTTACTATTCGAAACGAGCTTTGGATCCGTTCAATGAAATTCCCTTTTACCTCAGAACGGTCGATAGGAATCACTCTATTTATATGAGGATTATATCGAAGGACTTCATCAGTTCCACTGTTAACAACCATGGTTATATGGGCATCAGGAAAATGACGTCGGAGATTTGCCGCAACAGGGGTAGAGAGCAATACATCTCCGATATATCGGAGTTTGATGATTAGTATCTTCTTAAAATCATCCTGCCGCATAAACCTTGGAATCCTTTAATCTCCCTCTTTAACTTGCAGGGATGAATGGAAGAGGGCCAGGATGGTCATTATAAGAAGGGATATCTCAGCTCCAATAAAGGATTCCGTCATCCCTCCGATCAATATAGCAATCCACCCTCCAAGGGCGCCATACCAGAGCGAAAGCGCCAGATCGTTATTAATATCCTTTCTCGATTTGAACAAATGATAGGCATACGTTCCTAACCAGGCCAGCAAGGCTATTATGCCCATTATCCCCGTTTCTGCCGCTACGTTAAGGAACATATTATGGGCCTGCCCGGCTTCAGGTAAGACATTGTACTTTTTTCTGTTTTCATCCCGTTCAAAATTCCAATCGGTCTGGAAACACTTGGGTCCAACACCTAAGATGGGATTATCCATAAACATGGCCCACGAGCCCTTCCAGATGGTCATGCGGGCAACCATAGCAGGATCTTTTGAGGGCGTTGCCATATTTCTTATTCGACTGAAAACTACTTTCTGGTCTAATATCACAATCGTAATTATAAAAATAACAAATATGAGTAAAAAGGAGAGGATAGTTCTGTAAGTAGCCCTAATCTTATTCAATAGAGAAAAAACTAAAAATATTATTAACAGGGTACCCCATTGAGTTCGATAATTCGTTAATATTAAGGCAATAAAGGAGAGCAACGTGATTATAATTAGGACCGCCCTCTCCCTCTTTTCAAGCCTCATATTAATAAGCACTCCAATCATTAAACCAATTACAATTACAAGGTAGCCGGCGGTACTTCCCAGGGAATGGATCTTTAATCTTGTAAAGTTACTTGGCCATAAGAGATATTCTGTGATTCCTAAGATTGCGCCGATTCCAATAGATAATAAGATAATATAAAGGAGATTTTTAATCCTTCTATGGGAATCTATGGTATTTATAAGGATGATATATAATAAAGTTGGGCTCAAGATGTCCCATACACCGCGTATGGCCCTAAAAAAATAGGAGGAGTTTATCGCACTTAACAACGTTACTGATACATAGAATATAAGGGCCCATCCAATAGGGGATATCTTTATTTCACCTTTCCTTAGAATAATAAGGACCAATCCTTGAATGTAGGCGCCTACAAGAAAGATATTTTTTATGGCCTCTGAGAGGGGCAATGAAAATAGGCCAATAAAGAGGAACACCCAGAATGTTGTCTCAAGCCATGTAATCTTGTCTCTATTTGAGTTACTTAAAACTAATTCCATCTTTGTCCGCTATAAGTTCTTTCCGTGATAACTGATTTATCGCCTCTAACACTTCATCTACTTCTATTAATTTCATGCATTTATTATCTTTACAGTAGTCGTTGAAAGGTGGACAGGGGCTGCAATCGAGGCCCTTGCAAACTACATGTGCATTATTCCCCCATGGTCCATAAAGCGTTCTGTCTCCTGGTCCATAAAGGCATACAGTCGGGATACCGAGGGCCGTTGCGATGTGCATAGGTCCTGTGTCATTTGATACAAAAATATCACACTCATTCATGAATAAGATACTGTTCCTTAAAGATGGTGCGGATTCAAAAACAAAAGGTTTCCGCCTCATCAGTTCAGCAACTCCTTCAACAACATCTTTATCCCTTTCTCCACCAAAGAGGATTACCTTTGAATCAAATTTATCCTGAAGAATATCACCAAGCATGGCAAATCTCTCTGGAGGCCAATTCCTATTTATCCAACCAGAACCGGGGAAAAAACCTACCAGGAGATCTTTGCCGGAAATCAACCCCCTCGATAAAAAAAACTCTTTTGCAAAGTCTTTCTCCTCCTTAGATATATATAATTTCAGCTTTGTAATGATACTCTCTATGCCGATAGACTTCATCATCCATAGCTTTTGTTCCACCAGATGTTTATCCTGTGGGACCCGCAGCCTTAAATTATAGCAGATGTTTTTTACCCCTCCCCTCGATACATCACCGACTCTATACGGTGCACCGCTCAGAAATAATATTAACGCCCCTCTTGGACCACGGCTGAACAGGTCTATAGCGATATCGCAGCCCTTTAGACGCCTGATAAGGGATCGATTTTCCTTGATCCTTTTTAACAGCGGAACAGACCTTCCTCTGTCTATCAAATAGAGCCTGTCAATCTTCGGGTTATTCTTAAATACTGCGATGCATCTGGAATCTATAAGGAGCGATAATTCTATGTGGGGATAGCTATTTTTTATGCACTCAATGACAGGTGTGATAAGGACCATATCACCAATGGCCCTTATGGCAATAATTAATATCTTCTTAATAGATCGATTATCTAGTTCCTCTTTTATCTTTTGTCCCAGAATCATACTACCTTCCGTGATCTTTCTGTCTCCTTTAGTATCTCCCATAATTTCACATATTTTGAAAAGGTATAAAAACCGGTAAAAACCCCATAAATAAGGCCATATATCCCATCGCTATAACCCTTTTTTAATACATAGGCCTTTATAAAAGGAGCAATGGGCCTAAGGGCTATATCATACCACCTCACCCGTCCTTTCTTATTGGCCATTTCCTTAGCCGCCATGGCAGTATACCTATCCACTTTTATAAATCGATCACTTATGCGCCTATCGGCTAAATGATTTAAAGAATTATTAAGATATCCTATTGGTCCCTGGAGAATCAGGTTTTCATGAACCGGCACATCATTATACCTTCCTGCGTCTTTTCTAAACAATCTTAACTGATAATCTGGATACGCTCCGCCCCAACGAACCCATTTTCCATAGAAATAATTCCTTCTAGGAACCTGATACCCAACAAATACATTGTCCGCAGCATTTGAAATCTTATCTTCAATTTCATCCCTTAGCTCCGGCGTAACCCTC
>CAZYNY010000025.1:9387-30919 GCA_964648095.1 uncultured Nitrospirota bacterium
AGGATCCAATTATACGTGGCTTTATCGATGCCCAGATTCTTCTGCGGGCCAAAACCAGGCCATTCATTTAAAAAAACTTTATCTGTATATCCCCTGGCAATATCTACAGTCCTATCTTTACTATGAGCATCGACAACGATGATCTCGTCTGCCCACTTTATGCTCTCCAGACAATCTTTGATGTTTTGTTCTTCATTGCTGGCAATAATCACAACAGACAGCTTCTTCATCTTTTAAATATTGCTTATTTTACAGCCCTAAGTGTGACATAAAAATTATCAACCACATTTAGCAGATATCTGCGAAATCTTTTTCGAATATATTCCGGGAGATAGCGAAATGGCCTGCGATAACCGTATCTAATATTTTCAATCTTAAAATTGGTTTTAATATCATAATCTGCCGGATATTCAAAATATTGGAATGTATCTTCGCTGATAAAATGCCGATGTGTCGGATCCCTAAATGCACCGCGAGAGGAATAGTAAGGTGATTCGATATGTATGATCGCATCCTTTTTGCAAACCAGATATAGTTCTTCCATAAAAGAAACGAGATCTTGAACATGCTCCATCACATGGCGCAGATAAATAACATCGATTCGGTTGTTTCCAAATGGAATGCCTTTCTCAAAATCACAGACAATATCAACTCCACGTGCAATCCTCTTATCTGCACCAATGGCTCCCGGCACCTTGTTTCCGCCACAACCTATGTCCAAAGTTATTTTCATAGCATTATTATTTTTCACTGAAGCATGAAATAGATAAGTAACAGACAAAAACCAGCCGTTTATAAGCTTTTCTTAAAATCCTGTTTTAACCTTTGAACCCATGGGTTAAGACCTCTTTGTAGAACCTCCAGTTCAGCCATCTATTGTACCTTGTTCTTAAGCGTTTTTCCTTCTTAATCCTGTCCTCCATAACCTTGGGGTGTGTACCACGAAACTCTTTTAGGATATCATACTTGTCGTAAGAGTATTCTTCATTCTCAAAGAAGACCCTTTCATTTTCCGGGACTCTCCCCTCGTGATAGAGGGATATCTGATACCGCTTCTTAGCAGTCATAACCTTGGGGTCTTTTACCCATCCATAATGGAATATCCTTCCCGTGCTGAATACCCAACGCGTCTTAGGCCCATTTTTCAGGTTCCTAATAGGGTCGTCTTCGATGCAGCAAAATCCCGTAGCATCGCCATGTGACCTTACTTTTCCATTGTTTCTAATAATTCTAATCTCTTTGTGATACATCCAGGGGTCCAAAGACCAGTAATCACCTTTAAAGTGCTGGTAGCGGAACATAAGGCCCATAATATCCTTATTGCTTAAATTTTCCTTCATGGCCCTATAGACTGCTCCCAGATCATCCTCATGTACAACTTCATCGGCCTGGAGATAGAATGCCCAGTCCCCTGTGCAATGTGCCAGGGCAATATTAGTCTGCTCGGAATATATAAGACCATCTTTCTTCAAGGTTTCGTCCCATACAGACTCAATGATCTTGATTTTTTTCCCCCCTATAGACCTAATTAACTTAACTGTATCATCTTCAGAATTGCCTACATTCACTATATATTCATCTACTATGGGAAGAATAGACCTCATTGATTCAATGATGGGATAATCAAACTTTATTGAATTTCTGCAGAAAGTAAAACCGCTAACCTTCATTTTATTTCCTTTGGTCTTTTAATATCCATGAAGCGCTTAAGTAGTCTTTCCTTAAATTTTGGCCTTACCTCGTCCGGGTCTGACCAGAGCCTTCTAATCTCCTCTATGCCCCACTTCTCTTCAACTGATACTTTTGGGTGAATACATGCAAAAGGAATAGGATTATTCTTAACTGTCGCCCTAATAAAATGATGCACATATGACCAACAAATTGTCATTACCCTTTTAACGTCTCCTATCTCTGATTCCCTTTTTCTCACCCGAAGGTATAGATCCCAGTCTCCGGCCTGCACGCGCTCATCCCATAAGCCAACCTTATCTATCAAACCTCTTTTTACCATAACACAGCAACCTGTTATACCATCAAAAATTCTACCGTAATAGCTATTGTATGTACCTTTGCAGAATTCATCCCAGTCTCCATACATCCTGTTGAGGAGGGACCGCAGTCCCTCTTCTTGCATCTTAGGATGTCTGCTCCTCCCCAGTCTTTTCCATCTCCTTGAATATTTTTTAGTTATAGACGGTGAAGGCATCTTTTCAATGCCAATAGGAGATACTGCATCGAGTTTATACATATTCATTCCCTCAATTAAATACCTGTCCCAGTCAACACCCACATAGACATCATTATTGAGGAAACAAAGGAGATCATTCCTTGCCTCCTTAATCCCTATATTCATAGAGTCCGGATAACAGAGGTTGTTGCCATTTCTGATCACCTTACACCCATTTGACTCAAATAATGCATCAGATCCATCGGTGGAAAGATTATCAATTATTATGATTTCATAGGGATGATAGGTGTGCCGTTTAATGGATTCCAGAAATAATTTGTTATGAGCTAATTGGTTATGTACTGCCGTAATTATACTTATCATAAGTGCGTTTTTTGTCTTTCCCACACCTTTGCATATTTCACGAATACAAAATATGAGGCAGCAATAGCAGCAATCAAGCCATGCAGACAATCCAAAAAACCCCTCTTCCAGATGTATAGTTCAAAAAATTTAATCAGGAATTTGCTTACAAGGGTCATTTGTCCAACCTTTATCTTATTTCCTCTCTCCTTTACTATCTCCTCTGCCGATATTTCAGCATAGGAATTCTGTTTGGTCAAATATTGAGAAAAATCTTTATATGTTAAATGTATAATAGGAAAATTGATGATCTTTACCCTGTCTCCTTCTATTATTACCTTATCATGGGGGTTTATCCCGCCAAATCTCCCCTTATTTTTTTTAAACAACCTTAAGACATGATCGGGATACCAGCCGCCATGCCTCATCCATTTTCCAAGAAAGTAATTTTTTCTTGGAAATTTGTAACCATCCATGCTGTCCGGGTCGGAAATGACCTTGCGGACCTCCTGCTGAATCTCCGGCGTGAGGCGCTCATCGGCATCAACGCTTAGGATCCATTCATAGGATGCTGCCTCAGCAGCAATGTTTTTTTGCTCCTTATGTCCCGGCCAAGGATTGATCAAGACCCGGCAGCCAAAATCCCTGGCAATAGCAACCGTACGATCATGACTTTCGGCGTCGACTACCAGGATCTCGTCTGCCCACTTCACGGAATCTAAACAGGCGGACAGGTTGGCCTCTTCATTCAAGGTTATAATGGTTACTGAAACCCTGGACACTTCTACCTCAAACCTATCCCGGCCTTTATTGAAAAAAGAAGAACCCCGCCAATTAGCCACAACCATGTATTTAACTCTTTGTGGGCTCGAACCTGTGCCCATCGAAACCCCCCTGATTCAGGCCAGGCAATTCGAGGCAGGAAGCGCGGAACACGCCGGGTGTAGGCGTTAAAGGCTTCCCCAAAGCATTGGACAAGATAACTCTCCTCTTCTAAAATCGTGGCTGAATAGATTATAAGGAGACCACTTATCAATACCATCCCTCCCAGGAGGCTGTTCCCGATCAGGGCAAATCCAAACCCGATGAGAAGATTCCCCAGGTAGAGTGGGTTTCGTGTCAAACTGTAAGGACCCAGGGTCTGAAGAACCTTATTCTTTTCAAGATACCCCGACGCCCAGGTCCGAATCCCCTCTCCAAGCAGGATCAATGGTATCCCCAGGCACAATGAGAGGGCCGATGTAGGGGATAGCAGAAAGAATCCAATCCCCAAAAAAATGCTCAATGGGATCCGATTATAGCCAATCATATGGCGGATCCGCTGAATCATTTCTGGGTATCCGCAGGCCCAAGCTTAATGGCCTCATCAATCAGCATAATGGGTATATCGTCTTTAATCTGATAGATAAGCTTGCATGCATCGCAGACCAGTCCATCGCCCTTCTCGTTAAGATGTATATCCCCCTTACACTTTGGACAGGCAAGTATATCCAGAAGTTCTTTATTTATACCCATTATTATACCTCCGTTGTATTACATTAATCCCCATCAGACCGCCTCAAGCCTCCTTATGCGATCCTCCAGGCTGTTATATCTCTCCTCTAATATCCTAATGCGCCTATCAAGTTCAGCATAAGAGAATTTGATTGCAGACAGGATCTCCTTATGTGCCGCCTCATTCTCCTCTCTTAACCTTTCTATATTATTGTCAAGAAGATGGTGCCCTTCAGCTATCATCCTTATATCAGACCTCAATCCTTCACTCACTACATCAAAATGCCGCCTTGTTTCTTCTGATTTCTCATTTATGTAGCCTCTAAGATCTGCAAGTTTACTATCGAGATAATCTTTAAACTCCTTATCCATCTTCTTCCCTCCCTGCACCGATTGATCCAACATTACTCTTGCTCAAGAAACTCAATACCTCCTCCAACACCATCTCAACGCTAACCGCCTCCATGCAGAGATGGCTCGGCATGCCGCATCTCTTCTTAAAACAGGGACTGCACTTGGCAGAGCCCCGGACGACCCTGTGTATTTCTCCATAGGGCCCTGTCCTCTTCGGGTCTGTTGGTCCGAAGATAGCAACAACAGGGGTTCCCAATGCTGCCGCTATATGCATCGGCCCTGAATCGTTGGTAACAAGCAAATCAACCTCCTTCAAGAGGGCCGCAAGCTGTGTTAAGCTAGTCTTTCCCCTCATGTCTATAATACTTCCTGGGAAGGAAGAGGAAGCTACCTCTCCGTCCCTTTCCTCTTCATGCCTGCCGATTAAGACTATCCTTGCCTCAAGCATATTGATCAGATGATCTGTCAATGAAATAAACCGCTCCTGGGGCCAAACCTTTGTCTCCCATCTCGCCAAGGGATTAACAGCTATAAGCGGTCTGCTGGCCGGGAGGTCTCCCGTCAGCATCTCCCTTACATAGCCGGTATCAGCCTGATCAATCTTTATGTAAAAATCAGGTGGGGATGGGGCAAACCCTTCTATCCCGACAGAGAGCATATAGCGGTCAACAGCATGGATATCTAACAAAGGGACCCTGACCCTCTCGGTATAAAATATCTTGGCCCCCTCCCTGGCGCTATCATAGCCGATCCTTATCGATGCGCCGGATAGAAAACTGATCACTGAGCTGCGCAGAAGTCCCTGGAGATCCAGGACCAGGTCAAACTTCCTCTTCCTGACTGATCCGATTATCTGCGGCATCCCCTTTAAGGTAAAGGGGAAAGAGAGGATCTCGTCCAGATATGGATTCCCTGCCAGGATCCCCGCCCACTCCTCCTTCACAAGCCATGATATAAATGCCTTCGGAAAGAGCTGCCTGACCGCCTTTAGAGTAGGAAGCGAATGAACTATATCCCCGAGGGAACTCGGTTTTATGATGAGTATTTTTTTATGTCTTCTTTTATCCATCTGACTGCACTTAAGAGGTCTTCTGCAACCAGGCCTGAAAGGCCCTCTTGGTCTCTGACAGCTTCAATAGTCTCTGATCCATAACCTGTCCTGACCAGTATCCCCATTGCCCCTACATTTAGGGCAAGGATAAGATCGCTTATCTTATCACCTATAACATATGATGAGCAAAGATCGATATCAAGCTCTGACGCGGCCTTCTTCAGGAGGCCAGGCATCGGCTTCCTGCAATCACAGCCTTCATCAGGGTGGTGGGGACAATAGTAAATGGCATCAATATATGCCCCCTCTTCCATAAGGATCTCCTTTAGTCTTCTATGAACCTCCCTTAAAGACTCCTCCTTGAAATAGGATCTCCCTATGCCGGACTGATTTGTAACAACCACTGCATTAAGCCCCATGCCATTTATAATTTTAATGGCCTCAGCCGACCCTGGTATAAGTTCTATCATATCAGGCCTGTCTATATAACCTGACTCTTTATTGATTGTGCCATCCCTGTCTATGAAGACAGCGATTCTTCCCATTCTCTTTTATCCTTTTTTCTTTTGATCTGTCTTTCTGCGGCGTCAATGACCTCATCAGCAGTAATCGATTCCATGCACTCATGGTCAGTAGGACATTCCCTTAAAAGACATGGGGAACAGCGGACATCCTTTCTTAAAATTATATGGCCGGCCCCGAAGGGTGAAGTAGTCTTATGATCTGTTGGGCCGAATATTGCTACTATAGGTACGTTAAAAGCGGCTGCTATATGCATCGGCCCTGAATCATTGGTGATAAAGAGGTCGCACCTCCTGATAAGGGCCATGAGCTCCCTTATGGATGTCTCCCCGCTTAAGTCAAGGGGTACCTCCTTCATCAGTCCTGCAATTTGAGCGCCTAGCTCCTTTTCGCCTGGACCCCCAAAGATAATTACCCTAGAGCTATGCTGCTCAATTAAGATATCAGAAAGCATGGCAAACCTCTCAATGGGCCATCTCTTTGCAGAACCATATGTTGATCCGGGATTTATGCCTATAACAGGCCTCCCGATACAACCGGATCTATTTAAAAGCTCCTCTGCCCAGGCCTCTTCTTCCCCTGTTATCCTTAACAGGGGCTCACTCTTATATTCCCCTGAGCTGATCGACCTGACAAGATTAAGATAATAATAAACCTGATGGAGACCGAGGGTCTCCTTTGTGCAGGGGACAGGAAGGTTTAAGAGGGAACCCCTCCCATCTGTATTATAACCACATCTGATCGGTATCGCTGAAAGGAAGGTGATCAGGGCGGCCTCAAAGGCATTCTGGAGAAGGATGGCCATATCAAAGGACCCATTCTTGATCTCCTCAACTAACTTAATCCTCCCCAGGGGTCCCTGGTGGCGACCATGGATATCATAGACCATTATACTGTCAATGCCGGGATCTTTGCCGAGAAGCTCGGCAACCGGCCTTTTTGCAAGGAGGTGTATTGTCGCACCAGGAAATTCCTTCCTTATGGCCAAGAGTGCCGGGGTAGTAAGGACCGCATCCCCTATCCAGTTTACACCCCTTACCAGGATCTTTCTGATATGATCAGGATTGATAGTGACCACCTGTCGCCCTCAAATACCCTACTATACATAACGACATAAATCCGAATTAACCCACCCTCACCCCAACCCTCTCACTGATGGAGAGGGAGCATTTGTTTCCCTCCCCAACTCCCCCTTCCCCCTCTTTGATTAAAGAGGGGGATAAGAGTGGGCGTTAAATGTGGGGATGGGGTATAATCATGACGCTATTTATGTTGCTGTTTATAATCCATAGCCAACATCAAAACTTGAATCCAGCGCCCCTTCCTTGTACCCTCCCTTCAAGGGGGAGGTGAGGGTCAAGGCCTGGTCTTCCATCTGTCATGCACCCAGAGCCATTGGTCAGGGTGTTTAATTATATATGATTCGACTATCTTAGTAAATCTTTGGGTGTTATTGGTAATATCTTCCGATATATCTCCGCTCCTGGTTACCTCGACCCCCTTCTCAAAGATAACCCTATGGTATACCGGACCTTCCCTTATGATAAATACCGGAATTACCGGGATCCCGCTCTTTAATGCGATCAATGCCAGGCCCCTGTTTGTGGCTGCCCTCTTTCCGAAGAAGTCTACAAAAACCCCCTCTTCTCTGCTTGTATTCTGATCGATAAGAAATCCTACCAGCTCTCTTTTTCTTAAAAGCCTGAGGGATTCACTTAAGGCATTCTTCTTATAAATAACCTTATTGCCACCAATGGATCTTAACTCGTTTACCTTTTTGTCAAGGAGCCTATTATCAAGCGGCCGGACTACAACATGGAATGGATAGCCAAGGAGTGATATAGCTATACCCAGGAGCTCCCAATTACCAAAGTGCCCGGTGAGCAGGATAACACCCCTCCCTTCTTTATGGGCAGACTCAAAATTCTCCAGGCCCTCGGTAGTAATAAATTCCCTGATATTCTCTTTTGTATATCTTCTGATAGATATAAACTCGCCTGCCGATCTCCCAAGATTCTCAAGGGATCTCCTGGCAATCAGCTTTAACCTATCTAAATCCATCTCCCCTCCCAGTGCCATATTGAGGTTCTTCAGGGCAATGGCCCTGTGCCTCCGGTCTATTACATAGAGGAGTCCCCCGATTACCTCGCCGGCCTTTGCCGTAAATCTAAGGGGCAAAAGCGAGAGGGCCTTCAGGGAGAGAATAAAGATATAATACTCTATTGATCTGTAAAACTTATTAAGTGTCGATTCCCCTTTTTTCCCCAAGGATCAACTCCTCCAGTTTGTTCTGATCTTCCAGGATAAGATCAACCCTCAATGCCCAGACGGGAAGATATCCAAAGGGTATCTCAGCAATCTTCACCCCATCTTTTTCTGTTGTCACTATAAGGTCTATCTTGTTTCTGGATGCGAATAATTCAATTTGTTCCAGCTCCCTTATCATATAATTGTGATGGTCCGGAAAGATCATCTCTCCAGCAATTTCACCGCCCAGCCGGCCTATCATTTGACTAAAGGATTTGGGGTTTCCTATTCCGGAAAACAGGAGCACCCTCTTTCCCTTTAGATGCCCTATCCCCTCTTCCGCCCCGGATCTTATCTCCTTAAGACCGACCGGCTTAAACCTGGAATAATATATACTGATTGAATCAGAATATCTCCTGATATTGCTGACCACAGAATCAATGCTGTCTGCCTGATCCGCCCTGGTAAGGATTATCGCATTGCTGCGACTAAGGCCCGAGAAGGGCTCCCTGAGTATCCCCCTCGGGAGCATATAGCCGTTACCTTCCGGATCCGTGGCATCAATAAGAAGCATATCCATATCCCTTTTAAGTGAGAGATGCTGGAATCCATCGTCCAGGATTATGGTATCGACCTGAAAGTTGCACAGCGCATACTCACCGGCCAGATGCCTGTCCTTTCCGATAATCACCGGGATGCCTTTCAGCCTTGACGCTATCAGATAAGCCTCATCACCCGCATCAGACGGGGCAAGGAGGAGACCCTCCTTATCTGAAACCAGGCTTATAGTCTCCTTTGATCCGGCCTTGTAACCCCGCGTTATCACGGCAACAGACCTCCCCCTCTTTTTAAGCCTTTCTGCCAGGAAGATAACAAAGGGGGTCTTGCCTGTGCCGCCTACGGTCAGATTCCCGATACTTATAACCTTGCAGTTTAATCTATTGCTCTTAAGCAGCCCTATTCTATAAAAAAACCTTCTTGCCTCAATCAGCGCAAGGAAGATATAAGATGCCAGCGTAAGGGGCAGCAGTAATATGTTAAGTAAAACAGATCCTCTCTTTTTACAAATAACATCCCTGAACAGACTGTGTATGGAGAGATGCATAAGGCCTGCTAGTTAATATACCTCTCGATCAATGTCATGCTCTTCTCTGTGGCGCCGGAATTCTCCATTACAAACCTCTTTGCCTCTCTTCCCATCCTCTCAAGGGAATCCCTGTCTGACAAGAGTTTATCTATCTTTATATACAGATCGTCCCGGTCCTGGGCCTGCACTGCCCCGCCCCGCCCGGTGATCTGGGTTGCTATTTCATGGAAATTATCCATATAGGGCCCGAATATCACAGGCCTTCCATGTGCGGCAGGCTCAAGTATATTATGCCCGCCGACAGGGACAAGGCTTCCGCCGACAAATGCTATCGTTGAGGTCTTGTAGAGACCAAAGAGCTCTCCTATTGTATCAAGGATTATAATAGTGCCGCCCTTTGCCTCAACCCCCTTTCCGGATTTACTCCTCCTAAAGAAGGCCTGCCCTGAACTTGCAATCAGGGCCTCGATCCTGTTTAACCTGTCCAGATGCCTGGGGGCAATTATCATCACAGTATCCGGGTATCCGGCCAATATCCGCCTAAAGACATCAATAAGCATCTCCTCCTCACCCTGATGTGTAGACCCTGCAACTATCACAGCAGTCCCATCAGGTATATTCATGTCCGCCCTTGTTAATCCACACCCCTTTTCTCTCATTATCAATTCCAACGCCCTATCATATTTAGTGTTCCCGGTATTAAATGCCTTATAGGGGTTTGCGCCAAGGGCTACGATCTTTTCCCTGTCCTTTTCTGTCTGCATCAGAAAGAGGGCCACAGAGCCGAAAACCTTCTTTAGTACCTGCCTGACTAATTTATATCTCCCAAATGACCTGTCGGAGATCCTTCCATTTACCATTACTGAGGGGATCCCCTCTCTCTTTAGATGCAAGAGGAGGTTAGGCCATATCTCGGTCTCAAAGAAGATAAAGAGCCTGGGCCTCATAGCCTTCACTACCCTTTTTACTATCCAGAAGAGATCGAAGGGAAAGTAGATAAAATGATCGACCTCGGGGATCTGGGCCCTTGCAGTCCTGTTGCCTGTATCTGTAACAGTAGAAAATATTATGACAGAGTCCGGGTGCCTATCCTTAAAGATCTTAACCAAAGGGGCTGCGGCCATCACCTCGCCTACAGAGACGGCATGAAACCAGTACCTCCTGCCGTCATCAATTCCATCTTTGATCGCCTCTTGCAGGATTCCAAGCCTGTTGCCTGTCCCCTTCCTGTAACTTGGATCAAAAAGGAACCGGTATAAAAAGAATGGGAGGAGGAAAGGAATTGATGCTATGGTAATGATATTGTAAATCAGGATTGCCATCTCTAGCCGCCTGCCTCAGGCTGGTCCCAGTATCTGTCTCCCTTTTCTGTGATGACGTTGAGCTCTTCTTCGAGTTCTAACCTCTTTTTTTCAATGATCAGCTCATCCGAGTCCTCCGGAACCCAGATGGGATTTCCCATTATGAACAGGCCCCTTGAAAACGGCATCGGCAGCAGGAACCTGTCCCAACTATTGAAAATTTTTTTTTTGATGCGCTAAAGGTAACAGGAAAGATAGGGAGCCCGGTCTTCTTTGCGATCTCTATTATGCCCTTTTGGACCCTGTATCTTGGTCCCCTGGGCCCGTCAGGCGTGATCACAAGGTCCAGGTTTTCTCCGGCCATCCTTAGCATCTGCAGGAAGGCCCTCGACCCTCCCCTCGTTGTTGAGCCCCTTATTGACTGAAACCCGAAATATCCGATCGTCCTGCTTATCAGTTCACCATCACGGTGCAGGCTAATAAGGACAACAGCCCTCCTGCTATTGTAAGGATAAGGCAAAAAGGGCATCATCAACTGTCTTCCATGCCAGAAGGCAAATATTACATTCCTGCTGCTCTCAAAGAACGGCCCTGCGAGCTCAAACCCTATCGTCTCCATCTTCATGGTAAGACGGATCAGCCTCAGAAGGATGCTTCCAAGGTATGGGAGGAGAATAACTTTAAGTTTTCTTCTAACCGCCTGCATAACCGTAGCTCCCGTCTTTGTCGTTCATAAACTGCATCTGATAGAGGCGATGATAGGCCCCCTTTCTTCTCAAAAGCTCCTTGTGACTCCCCTCTTCAACAATCCTGCCCTTGTCTATGACTATAATCTTGTCCGCATGCTGGACCGTTGATAGCCTGTGGGCTATGACAAAAGCAGTCCTCCCCTGCATAAGATTAAAGAGGGCCTTCTGCACCAGATATTCCGATTCCGTATCAAGAGAGGATGTGGCCTCATCCAGGATAAGTATCGGAGGATCCTTCAATATTGCCCTTGCAATGGCAAGCCTCTGTCTCTCCCCGCCGGACAGCCTGTTTCCCCTCTCGCCTATCATGGTATTATATCCGTCAGGAAGCCCTTTTATAAAAGGGTCCGCATATGCGGCAATCGCCGCGCTGATTATCTCCTCCATGCCCACATCGACCCTTCCGTAGGCTATGTTGTTTCTGACTGTATCATCAAAGAGGAATGTCTCCTGTCCAACGATCCCGATCTGCCCCCTTAGTGACGGGATGGTTATGTCCCTTATATCAACACCATCAATTAAGATTGAACCCGATGTCGGCTCATAGAACCGGGGAAGGAGGTTTAACAGGCTTGACTTGCCGCTGCCGCTGCTTCCAACAACAGCGATTACCTCTCCAGCCTTTACATTAAGGTTTATATCAGAGATGATCCCCTCCTCAATGCCGTCATACCGGAAATAGACAGACCTGAACTCTATCGCCTCTTTGACTGAGCTTATCCCCTGTTTCCCTGTATCCCTCCCGATTTCTGTTTCCTCATCCATAACATGGAATACACGCTCTGCCGCTGCCAGGGACTGCTGAATCTCATTGTTAGCTGTTCCAAGCTGTCTTACCGGGGCATAGAGGAGCCAGCATGCGGTCAAAAAGGAGAAGAAGGCCCCGGGGGTCATCCTTCCCTGTATGACCTCATATCCGCCGGCCCAGATGATGGCAACTGCCCCTACAGCACCTATGGCCTCCATCAGCGGGGAACTTAACTCCGACACCTTAACTCCCTTCATAATCCTCTGGAAGTATGCTGAGTTCTTGTTGGAAAACCTCCTGACCTCATAATCCTCCATCCCGAAGGCCTTTACTATCCTTATACCGGAGAGGGTCTCCTGCAAGAGCGTTGTCAGATCAGACATCCTCTCCTGGCTTGAATGCGATATCCTTTTAAGCCTCCTGCCCATCTTTACAATCGTAAAATATGCGAAGGGGAAGATGAGGATGGCTATGATGGCAAGCCTCCCGTTTTGATAAAAGATTACGAAAAAAAGTGCTATCATGGTAACAGTCTGCTGAAAGATATCCTTTATTGCCCCGGACATCCCGCTCTGCATGACTCCCACATCGTTGATCACCCTCGATATCATTTTACCTGTGGCATTATTTGAGTGAAACCCTATTGGAAGGGAGATTATCCGTTCATAAAGTCGCTCCCTGATATCGGCTATGCTCCTGCTGCCTACATACCTCATAAGATAGCCCTTACCATATTGAGAGAGGCTCTTTAAAACCGTCACAGCAAGGATAATAACGGGCAGGATAAGAAGCATGAACTGGTCCCTGCGGATGAATATATCGTCTAATACAGGCTTGACAAGCCATGCATATCCGGCCGTTGACAACGCGACTATCCCCGCACAGAGGAAGGCAGCTGCCAACTTTGGCCAATAGGGCTTAAGAAATACTAATAGTCTTAAGTATACTCTCATGTTCTAAATATAACCTAGAACGATCCGGGCAGCCCTGTGTGAACCGCCAGGGGTACCTATCTTTGACCTGACGAGGGAGAGTCTCTTTGTCAACTCATCCCTTTTTTTCTCATCCTTCATGATCCCGAGGATGGCACTGCTGATCCTCTCAGGGACCGCACCATGCTGAATGAACTCCGGGACGATCCCATCTCCGGCAACAAGATTCACAAGACCCACATGCTTAACCCTTACCATAAGCCTTCCTATCAGATAGGTAATAAGAGAGGCGCGATATATGATTACCATGGGTCTGCAAAGGATCGCTGTCTGCAATGTTGCCGTGCCTGATGCAACCATCATAAAACCTGACGAGGCTATCAGACCGTTGGAATCACCCCTTACGATCTTGATGTCAATAGGCCACTTACCGGCAATATCCTTTATCTCTTTGTCATCAATAGTAGGCGCAGCGGAGAGGATAAATTCTACATCCTGGATCTCCTTTGAGATGAACATAGCAGACTCCATCATAACCGGGAGTATCCGCCTGATTTCGCCCCTCCTGCTCCCCGGCATCATCCCTATAACAGGCCTGTCTGGGTCAATGCCATGCCTGGCGCAAAATTCGATCTTATTAAAGGCAGGCTCAATATCGTCCAGGAGGGGATGCCCTACAAATTCACAGTCTACGCCTGCGTCGCGATATATCTTCTCCTCGAAGGGGAGGATCACTATCATCTTGTTTACAAGCCTCGCTATCTTTTTTATCCTCCAGCTCCTCCATGCCCATATCTGCGGCGAGATATAATAGATAATAGGTATACCCCTCTTTTTGACGATCTCGGCTATCCTAAGATTGAAATCCGGATAGTCTATCAGGATAACAAGGTCGATCCTCCCGTCCTCTATCAATCTCCGCACAGACCTAAATGCATCCCTTATGGCCTTCAGGTGAAAGAAGACCTCTGTTATCCCTACTACGCCCAGATCCCTTATATGAAATATGACATCGACCCCTGAACCGATCATATTGTCACCGCCGATACCGAGGATCTCAAGTCCCCTTCTTTCCTGGTAGAGGATCTTTGCAAGCTTTGCCCCATGGAGGTCGCCGGAGGCCTCGCCCGTAACCATCAATATCCTCTTCTCCGCTGCCATTTGACATTTGATCTTTGTCATTTGGGCTTTACATTGGTTCATTTTCTTATCACGCCCAACACCTTGAGGGCAACCCTGAGCGCCTCTTTGCCTTCATGTCCCGAGACCAGGGGCCTTGTCCTGCTCCTGACAGAATCTATAAATGCAGTCAGTTCCGCCTGCAAGGGTTCCCCCTTCTCCACCTCTATCCTCTCCATGGCTATCTTGGGTTTCTCCAGGCCGTCGCCGCCTGCCTTCCTGTATACAAAAAGCTCCTGCGCCTGATAATCGAGGGATATGTAGACATCCTCCTGGAAGATCCTGATCTTCCTCATCTTCTCCTTTGATATTCGGCTTGCCGTGACATTGGCAACACACCCGGACTTAAACTCAATCCTGGCGTTGGCAATGTCGATATCAGATGAAAGGACCGGGACCCCCACCGCCCTGATATCTTCTACCTCGCTGTTTACGAGGCTCAAAAGTATATCAATATCATGGATCATCAGGTCGAGGATGACACTGACATCGGTCCCCCGGTCAATAAAGGGACCCAGTCTGTGAGACTCAATAAACCTTGGACCCTTAATGATTTTGGCCAGGGTCATCATGGCTGCATTGAACCTCTCAAGGTGTCCGATCTGGAGGATCAGGCTATGCCGCTCTGCCTGCCTTATCAGATCTTCAGCCTCTGCTATAGTTGTTGTAATCGGTTTCTCAAGCAGGATATCAATATCATTTGAAAGAAGGTCCATTGCCACCTTATGGTGCAATACCGTGGGGACTGCTATACTTACTGAATCAACCTTGCCTAGCAGATCCCTATAGTCATAAAATGGGGTAGTCGAGTATGCCTTAGCTATCTCATCTGCCCTTTCTTTATTGATATCCGCAACACCAACCAGCTTTACACCGGGCATGTTTGAATATATCCTTGCATGGTGCCGGCCCAGGTAGCCCACGCCTATTACGCCGGTTCTTATCTCACCCTCATCTATCATGTCTCCACCCCGATTATCGATATATTAGATTCATTGGCTATCCTTATCACCTCTTCTTTATCGAGGAGGACCGTCTTCCCTGCCTCAACAGCAAGGACAACGGCAGATACCTCTCCCATGGCAGATATCGTATCAGGCCCTATAGCCGGGATATCAAACCTCAAATCTTGATGGGGTTTACAGGCCTTTATAACCAGGGCCCCTTCCTTCCCCAGTCTCCCTCCCCGTCTTATCGTCTCATCTGTTCCGTCTACTGCCTCTACAGCCAGCACAGTCTTTTTCTTAACCACAATGCACTGTCCTATATCATATCTCCCTATCTCCTTCGCTATCTCCCACCCAAACTCTATATCCTCCATCTCTCCCTTTGTCAGTCTCCTCTTTGTCATAAGACCCTTTTGAGCAAGCAATGAGGTAAGGTAGATGGTAGATTCCCTTACAATTATCCCCTCCTTTTCAAGCTCCGATGCAACGGCCCGCAATATCCCGTCATCATTATTATTTTTTAACCTTCCAAGGAGCATCAGCGACCTCAGATCCGGCTTTATGTCTGCAAAGAGCCTTGTCTTCTTTATCCCGCCGGCCATCACAACATCCTTAATACCTTCGTTCTTGAATATCTTTATCAGCTTTCCCAGCTCCCCTACCCTTATCCAAAATGTCTTGTCCACAAACCCTTCGAGCCCTGATATGGTTTCGCCCCTATGAGCCACTGCAATTACCTCAAGACCCATCCCTTTGGCATTTTCTGCAAATATAATAGGAAACCTCCCGTTTCCTGCTATAAGACCTATCTTATTCATTAAATTTAGGTTTAGGTTAAGCGAAAGATTAGGTTAAGGAAGAAAATGCCTCATAAAATCTTAACCATAATTAAATCTTTTGCTAAACCTCAGCCTCAACCTTCCTCCTGTCTAAATCCCTGATCACCGGCATATCCCCCTTTCCGACCCCTCTATAAATTGGAGAAGCAATTCAACATCCGGGGAATCATCAATCTCTCTCCTCGTCTTCTTAATGGCCTCCTTCAGGGTCAGTCCGGACCGAAAAAGTATCTTATAGGCCTCTTTGAGTTTTTCCAGCCTCTCTGCTGAGAATCCGTGTCTCTTAAGACCAACCCTATTAATATCATAAAGCCTGGCCCTATTCCCCACAGCAGATAGAAATGGCGGAACATCTTGCGCAACTGCCGAGCATCCGCCTATCATTGCATAGTCACCTATCCTGACAAACTGGTGGATCCCTACGAGACCACCGATAATAGCATAATCGCCTATAGATATATGTCCGGCAAGTGTTGCGGCATTAGCCATTACCACGTGGTTCCCTATCCGGCAATCATGGGCAATATGCACGTAGGCCATTAAGAGATTATTATTCCCTATATATGTCTCACCTCCACCTTTTTTAGTTCCCCTGTTGACCGTTACAAACTCCCGGAAGGTATTGTTATTTCCTATCTTAAGTCTTGTCTCCTCACCCCCAAATTTAAGATCCTGCGGGACGGTGCCTATTGATGAGAATGGAAAAAGGTTGCAGCCATCTCCAATCTCCGTCCATCCTGCTATTGCTACATGCGCTCCGATCTTCACCCCATTCCCAATCTTTACATGTTCCCCGATAATGGAATAGGGTCCGATATCAACATCAGATCCGATCTCTGCCCCAGGATAGATTATTGCCGTTGGATGTCTGTTCAAGTTGATCTCCTACTTAGTAATAAGGGGCTTGCGTCGCCCCCTCCACCGGCAAAGCCGGATGGAGCCTCCCCCTCAACGCTCGCTTCGCTCGCTGAGTAGATGCCCACGGGCGGGTGCAAACCAAAAAGTATAACGGAAGAGCCCATGGGTATCTACTTTTCCCTGTCGGCAAGCATTGCAAGAAGCTCTGCCTCGCATACAAGCTCCCCATTTACATACGACATGCCTTTTAGTCTCCAGTATGGATGCCTCTCCTGGAGCACCTCGAGTTCAAGCCTGATCTGATCTCCCGGGAAGACGGACTTTCTGAACCGTGCATTGTCTATCCCGATAAAATAAACACGTTTCTTATTGGCGTCTTTGCTCGATTTAAAGGCAAGCACCCCTCCTGCCTGTGCCATGGCCTCGATTATGAGCACACCCGGCATTATCGGATACCCCGGGAAGTGTCCCTGAAAAAAGGGTTCGTTGATGGTCACATTTTTCACGCCGACTATCCTCTTACCCAGATCTATCTCCTCAATCCTGTCAACAAGAAGAAAAGGATACCGATGCGGTAATATCTCCTGTATCTCACTTACCTTTACCATGACCGTCTCCCCTTTCTGTCAATCTATTATCAATCCCCTCTACCTTCTCTTCCAGCTCCCTTATCCTTCTTCTCATCTCCGGCAGGCCAGGGAAGGCCGACTGGGCCTTGAGCCACTCCTTGTGCGGTATTGCCGGGGAACCCGAGACTATCTGGTCCGGCTTTATCCCCTTGCTTATACCCGACTGGGCGCCAACCATTACATTATCCCCGATCTTTATGTGACCTACAACCCCTACCTGCCCTGCAAGTGTTACATGGTCTCCCAACTCCGCGCTGCCGGCTATCCCGGCCTGGGCAGCAAGGAGACAATCCTCGCCTATTACCACATTATGGGCAACCTGCACGAGGTTGTCGATTTTTGTACCCCTTTTTATTATCGTCTTTCCCATGGCTGCCCTGTCAACAGTTACGTTTGCACCGATCTCCACATCATCTTCTATCATTACAGTGCCTATTTGCAGGATCTTATAATGTCTCCCCTCATGCGTGGCATAACCAAACCCGTCACTCCCGATCACAGACCCGCTATGGATGATAACAGACTTGCCTATAGACACGTCCTCCCTGATGGTGACATTTGGATATATCATGGTCTGCCCGCCTATCTTTGCCCTCTCACCAATATAGCAGCCGGGGTATATGATGGTATTATCTCCAATCTCCGCATCCTCCCCAATATAGACAAAGGGATATATAGATATATCTTTTCCGAGCCTTACCCCTTCACAGATAAAGGCATTACTGCTTACGCCTTTGGGTGATGGGACCTTCCGGTAGAGATGGTTCATTATCCTTGCAAAGACATAATAAGGATGGTCCACAAGGAGCTGGGTGATATCAGACTCTATCTCCTTTGATGTAATTATTGCTGATGCCCTGGTAGTCTTAAGTTCCGGCAGATATTTCGGGTTGGCTATAAAAGTGATATCCCCTTCCTTTGCCTCCCTGATCCCGGAGACACCGGTTATCACAAGGTCAGGATCTCCGATTATCCTCCCGCCAACTATCCCGGAGAGATGTTTTAAAGTAAAACCCATAGGTTGATAGGCTGAAGGCGGTTAGCTTCCTTACTTCAGCCTTCCTCGCTTTAGTTTGATGTCTTCTTGTCATATTCCGCGACTACCTTATCTGTAATATCGAGGTTCTCCTTTGCATAGATAAGGGGTCCGCCCATCGGGTTTTTATCAAAAATCATGATATAGCCATCCTTCTCGGCAACCTTTTTCACTGTCTCCTCCAGTCCCTGATTAAACTCCTTTAATACCTCGATCTTCTTGTTGTCCACCTCACCTCTAAGGTCAGCGGCCCTCTTCTGATATTCAGCAAACTTCCTTTTAAGCACCTCTTCCTTTTCTCTCCTTGCCTCAGGACTCAAGACAGCGGCCTGCTTTGCAAGCTCAGAGTCCATCCTTTTCAGCTCCTCCTCCTCAAGGTCTATTATCTTCTGTCTGCTCTTGACATACTCTTCTATTGTAGCCTTGGTCCTCTTGCCTGCCTTGCTGTTGTCGAGGACCTTCTGGGCGTCTACATATGCCACCTTGAGTTCTGCGGCTGCCGCAGGTCTGATATATAAGAAGAGACTGAAGATGCTGAGAATCAGGAATAGTCTTTTCAATTTCATAGCTCCTTTCTTAAAATAATGTACCTATAGAAAATTCCATCTGACTTTGCTTCTCTCCCTCTTTCCTGTTCAGGTTATATCCCCATTCAAGGCGTAGAGGCCCCACAGGGGAGATCCATCTTATCCCCGTCCCGGTACTGTACCTTATATGGTTAAGGCTTATCGGCTCATCATCATCGAACCCCTTCCCTGCATCAAAGAACAACAGGCCCTTTATCTTCGCCTCCTGAACAAGGGGAAATGTATATTCCATGTTGAATATCAGCTCCTTGTTTGCACCGATTATATTACCATTTGA
Organism: uncultured Nitrospirota bacterium; assembly: GCA_964648095.1. Taxonomy (GTDB): domain Bacteria; phylum Nitrospirota; class Nitrospiria; order JACRHA01; family JACRHA01; genus JACRHA01. The sequence continues at coordinate 28,755 of CAZYNY010000025.1, forward strand.
ATCCAGAGGGCCGGCCTTTCCAAACGCAAACCCCCTGATTGTATTAATACCCCCAACATAGAAACGCTCTCCAACAGGCAATTCATTGCCGCTGATACCTACTGCATATCCTAACCTGCCATGGACCGAGATGACGGTATCCCATATAGGATTATAATACCAGCTTGAATCCCCGATTGTCTTTATGAATTCATTATCGCCCCTCAGAAACCCGCCGGCATATTGAAAAGACACGGAGTTTCTCGAACCGCTTCGGGGATCAAAAAAAAAGTCCCTGGAATCCCTGTAGAGGGAAAGTCCTGTGCTGCTCGTTGTAGTCTCCCCTATCTGCTCCTGGACAATATCCGAGGCATCTTCTGTTACATTAAAGATATTTAAGGTCTCAAGTTTGTAGCTTATGCTTCCCCCGATATATTCTGTAAAGGATTTTCCCAGGGCAAGACTCCCCCCCTTCCTCCTCTCCTCATAGGAATCAAATTCCCGTTTTATGTTAAAGAGGTTAGCGGTGCCTGACACTGGATAGTCAAAAAGATAAGGCTCCTTGAAGGTAATATCGTAAGATGTCTTCCTGCTTCCCAATTCAATCTTTCCTTTTATTAGCTGACCCCTTCCGAACAGGTTCCCCTCTGTTACATCAGTAAAGGCTACGAGCCTGTCTACAGAGCTGTACCCGCCCCCTACGCTGAATGTGCCTGTCGATTTTTCCTTCACCCTTACATTGAGATCCATCATATCCTTCCCCACCTGTTCAGGTGTGATCTCAACCGTCTCAAAGTAGTTCAGGTTATTGAGCCTCTGGAAGCTCTTCTTGAGGTCCTTGGTATTGATAATTTCCTGCTCAACAACCTTTATCTCCCTTCTTATGACCTTGTCCCTTGTCTTGTCATTGCCATATATATTGATCTCTCTGACCCTTACCTGGTCCCCCTCATTAATATCAAAGGTAATATCAACACTCCTTGTCTCCCGGGCCGTTTCCATCTGCGGGACTGCTTGAGCAAAAACGTATCCCTTTTCGCCATACATATCCGTTATCGCCGACACATCCTTCCGCAAAAAATCCCTTCTTACTATATCGCCTCCCTTGCTGCTCAGCTTCTCCCTCAGACCCTTGGTGCTTATTATCTTGTTCCCCCTAAAACCGATCTCTCCTATGGTGAATTGATCCCCCTCGATTACAGGATAAGTTAAGGTAAACTGCTCCCTGTCCTCGCTTAAGACGACCTTTGGTTGACCGACCTGGACATCCATGTAGCCATTATTCAGGTAGAGCTCTTTGATGCTATCAACATCACTATTTACCAGGTCCTTCTTGTATAGGCCGCTGCCGGTAAAGTAGGAGATTATCCATCTGTGCTCAGATGAGTTGATAGACTTTTTAAGCTTCTTGCTGTCTATATTCTTGTTCCCTTCAAAGATGATCTCCCTTATCTGTGCCTTTTCCCCCTCTACTATATAAAATATGAGTGATACCTTATCGTCTTGCAGCACCTTGATAACCGGCGTTACCCTGGCATCGTAATATCCTTCCTCCTCATAAAACCGGACTATCTTATTTATATTCTCCTTAATCTGCTGATTATCGATAAACGATTCAACCTTTATATTCACTTTTTCCTTAAGCTTATCTGCTTCTACCTCCTTATTCCCCTGGAAGACAACCTCTGTTATCACGGGTTTTTCCTTAACCACAAATATAAGGTTTATCCCCTCTTCGGTATCCTCAGAATCGATGCTTACGTCATCAAAATAGCCCATCTGGAAAATCGTTTTTAGGTCCTCCCTCGCGGCTGCCAATGAAAAAAGATCACCTTCGCGGGTCTTGATCCTTGTCTTTATAGTGTCTGTCTCGATACGTCTATTCCCCTTGATCTCTATTGATTTTATCCTGGCTTCCTTCTCTGCGGCTGAAACATACCGCATTGTAAGAAAAAGCAGAAGACAACAGAGGATCAAGCAGATAAACAGGGCTGCTTTTTTTCTCATAAACTTGCGTATATTAGCATTTTTGTAGAAAGATGTAAATCACGCTTCTGAAGGAATGCGTACCTTTACGAGGAAGGTTTACTGCACCTCCGGCGGTGATATCACAAGATTCGTATCAGATCCGATCCTTATCCCATTTCCGATTATAGTGGAGATAAGGTCTGTTGGTTTAGTGATCT
>CAZYNY010000026.1:0-30871 GCA_964648095.1 uncultured Nitrospirota bacterium
CCTTAAAATCGACCTTCTGTATGGGGGAGAAGATGGAGTCGATCGGTATCATGCCGATAGGCATCCCCTCTTCCTTGTTCCTTTCTGCTGAAACATAACCCTTGCCCCGTTTGACGGCCATCTCGATATCAAGCTTTGCATCCCTGTCAAGGGTTGCAATATGCAGGTCCGGATTTAATATCTCAACATCTGCATCATGAGTAATATTGCCTGCCTTGGCATCGCCTAATCCATTTTTTCTGAGGTGGATCGTCTTAGGTTTATCCGAATGGAGCTTTAATCTTAGATTTTTTATATTAAGTATGATATCAGTGACATCCTCCTTGACCCCAGGTATTGTAGAAAACTCATGGAGAACCCCTTCGATTTTTACTGATGTCACGGCAGCGCCCTCTATAGATGAGAGGAGTATCCTCCTTAAGGAATTACCTATTGTAATCCCAAACCCCCTTTCGAACGGCTCGGCAGAAAACTTGCCATAGGTATCCGACAGGGTCTCCTTTTCGGACTCAAGGGCCATCGGAACCTGAAAATTCTTCGTCTTTGCAATCATATATCCTCCTTAAGGCATATATAACATAAGAGGCGCCATACCTCATTCGCCCTCTTATGAGCATTTATACCAATTTGCCTTCATTCGGCTACCTTCGTTGGCTTCGTCGTCGGCTCCCGGGCGTACAAACCGTACGCCTGCGTCGCCTCCTCCTCGCCGCCTTGGTATCCTGTTGAATGCGAATTGGTATTACAAGCTACGGATGTTGGCTACATCCTTTCTTTCCGGGTACTGCTATTTTGCCCACTATTAAAAAATACATGCACCGCTTTTGCTCTAAGCCGGCGGAACTCCATGCATATGTAGAATCTATCTGGAATATAGTTCAACTACCATCTGCACATTAACGGGAAGTTCAATTTCATCCGCTACAGGTATTGCCCTGACCCGTCCCTGCATGGTCGTTCTATTTAGCTCAAGCCATGACGGCAGGCCCCTTGTATCCAGCCCTTCAAGGGCCTTCTGGATCGGAACAATACCCCTGCTCTTCTCTTTTACCTCAATGGTATCTCCCTCTTTCACTTGACAGGAAGGTATATTTACCTTCCTCCCGTTTACCAGGATATGGCCATGATCCACCAATTGCCTTGCCTCTTTCCTGGATGACGAAAAACATATCCTGTATACTACATTGTCAAGTCGCCCTTCCAGAAATTGGAGAAGATAATCCGTGGTAACGCCCTTCTTTCTGGCGGCCTTATGAAAATAGCCCGAAAACTGCCTTTCAAGAAGACCGTACATCCTTCTTAGTTTCTGCTTTTCTCGCAGCTGCGTATTATATTCTGAAATCCTTGGTCTTCCCTGCCCATGCTGTCCCGGCGGATAAGCCCGCCTCTCCACCGCGCATTTCTCGGTGTAACACCTGGCGCCTTTGAGGAAGAGTTTTGTACCATCTCTCCTGCACAACCTACATACTGAACCTATGTATCTTCCCAATTAATTCCTCCATGATTCTGCTACACCCTTCTCCTCTTGGGTGGCCTGCACCCATTGTGAGGAATTGGCGTAACATCCTTTATCATATTTATCTTCAGGCCGGCAGCCTGAAGGGCCCTGATTGCCGATTCCCTGCCGGCGCCGGGCCCTTTAACATATACCTCAACCTGCCGCATCCCATGATCCATTGCTTTTTTAGCCGCTGTATCTGCAACCCTCTGTGCAGCAAAAGGCGTAGACTTTCTGGAACCCTTAAAACCCTGATTACCTGCACTCGACCAGGAAAGGACATTTCCGGTCATATCTGTAATCGTTATAATAGTATTGTTGAATGATGCCTGGATATGGGCTATGCCAGACTGGACATTCTTTTTTTCCTTCTTCTTACCCTTCTTCATTCATAACACCTCATCATCATCTTTTAAGCGGTCTTCTCCTTCCTTATCTTCATCCCTATGGACTTCTTCGAACCCTTCCTTGTCCTTGCATTTGTCTTGGTCCTCTGTCCCCTCACCGGAAGACCCCTCCTGTGCCTTAACCCCCTATAGCTCCCTATGTCCATGAGTCTCTTTATACTCATGGAGATCTCACGGCGCACGTCTCCTTCCACCTTGTAATCCCGCTCGATGATCTCCCTTAGCCTGATAATCTCATCTTCCTTCAGGTCCTTTACTCTGGTGTCAGGATTTACCCTGGCAGCGTCCAGGATCTTACTTGAAGAAGGGCTGCCAACCCCAAATATATAGGTAAGGGCTATCTCAACCCTCTTGTCCTTAGGAAGATCTACGCCCGCTATCCTTGCCACTTAAGCCTCCTTTATCCCTGCCTCTGTTTGTGCCTCGGGTTCTCACAGATTACCCTGATTACACCCTTGCGCTTAACCACCTTACACTTGGAACAGATAACCTTTACCGATGATCTAACCTTCATATACTAACCCTTCCCCAATACCTATTTTTTTAGGGGCTAGCGTCGCCCCCTCCCCCTCAACGCTCGCCTTGCTCGCTTAGTAGATACCCACGGTCTTGCCCGTGGATATCTACTTAAACCTGTACGTAATCCTTCCCCTTGTGAGATCATAGGGCGATAGCTCAACTGTCACCTTATCGCCCGGCAGTATCTTTATGAAATGCATCCTCATCTTTCCGGAGATATGCGCTAATACCTTATGTCCATTCTCAAGCTCGACCCTGAACATAGCATTGGGCAGGGTCTCCATTATCGTTCCCTGTACCTCAATGGCATCTTCTTTAGGCATAATTAATACCCTTTTAAAATATTGTCAGGATCATCGGCCCTTTTCCGGTTATAGCTACAGTATGCTCAGCATGGGCAGAAAGACTCCCGTCTTTCGTTACCGCCGTCCAGTTATCATCTAATATCCTTGTTGCAGCCCCACCCATATTTACCATCGGCTCTATTGCAAGCACCATCCCCACTTTCAATCTGGGCCCCTGGCCACTGACACCAAAATTCGGCACCTGAGGTTCTTCATGCAGGTTTTTCCCGATGCCGTGACCGACAAAATCGAATACAACAGAAAATCCGGCACTCTCTACGTGGGACTGTACTGCCCATGATATGTCACCAAGCCTTTTCCCCGGCTGTGCCTCCTCTATCCCCCTGTAAAGCGACTCCTCTGTTACCTTAACGAGCCTTTCCGCCTCCCTGTTTATCTTTCCTACCCCTATGGTCAAAGCGGCATCACCATAATAACCATCATGTATTGCACCCAGATCAAGGCTTATTATATCACCCTCAGCAAGCCTCCTCTTAGAGGGGATCCCGTGTACTACCTCCTCGTTTATTGAGGTGCAGAGGGTTGCCGGATAACCCCTGTATCCCTTGAATGCCGGTTTTGCTCCCTTGCTCAGTATATATTCCTCTGCTATCCTGTCCAGTTCTTCTGTCGTTATCCCGGCCTTAATTTCTTTTTTCAGTTCCTTTAATGCCCCAACCACAACCCTGCATGCAACCGATATCTTTTCAATCTCCCGATCTGACTTCAGGATAATCATCATCTGCCCTGGATACTTCCCTGTCGACCCTTTTTGTTATCTCTTCTATCTTCCCAAGACCATCTATCCTGGATATCAATCCATTTGCATTATAATATGCAATAAGGGGTTCTGTCTCCTCTCTGTACACCTTCAGCCTGGCCTTCACCGTTTCTTTCCTGTCATCGCTTCTCTGGATAAGATCTCCATTGCATGAATCACACTTACCATCTTTCACAGGAGGATTAAACTCTATATGATAGACCCTCTTGCATCCCTCGCAAGACCTTCTCCCTGAAAGACGCCTTATCAGTTCATCGTCCCCGATCTCAAAGAAGAGGACCCTGTCAATCAATTCCCCTCTCTGTTTAAGGATTTTCTCCAGGGATTCAGCCTGCAACATGCTGCGCGGAAAACCATCAAGTATATAACCCTTTCTGCAGGAATCCGTCCCAAGCCGCTCCCTGACCAACTCCACAACCAGGTCGTCAGGAACCAGTCTCCCGCTATCCATATACTCCTTTGCCTTAAGCCCAAGGGGAGTCTTTTTTCCAACTGCATCCCTAAGTATATCTCCTGTCGAGATCTTGTCTGTCTCGTACCTATCAGACAGGATCTGGGCCTGTGTGCCTTTTCCTGCACCCGGAGGCCCGAGAAGTATCAGCCTCATCAGCCGCTCCTCCCCCTCAGCCTTCCCTTCTTCATGAAACCTTCATAGTGCCTTGTGATAAGGTGGGATTCGATCTGCTGGGCTGTATCAAGTGCGACACCTATTACTATCAGCAAGGAGGTCCCGCCAAAAGAAAATGGAACTCCTAACCTGTAAATCAGTATCTCGGGGATCACACATACAACAGACAGATATACGGCCCCGACAAAGGTGATCCTTGTCAGTACCTTATATATATAATCAGTTGTCTTCTGTCCGGGCCTTATACCCGGAATAAAACCTCCGTACTTCTTCATATTGTCTGCGATATCCACCGGATTTAAGACTACTGCAGTATAGAAAAAGGCAAAGAAGACTATTAATCCGACATATAGAATCGTATGAAAGACCGACCCCGGGGAGAGGTTCCTTCCAAAGGCCTGTATCCACGGAACAGTGATAAATCCTGCAACTGTTGCCGGGAATGCAATGAGCGAGGAGGCAAAGATGGGAGGGATCACACCGGCCGTATTTATCTTGAGGGGTATGTGCGTGGACTGTCCCCCATAGACCTTCCTTCCGACAATACGCTTGGCATACTGTACAGGAATCTTCCTTCTGCCGCTTTCAAGAAAGACGATAGCAGCAACAACGGAGACTATCATTATACCCAGAATGAGCAAAAAGATGAGATTCAGCTGGCCGGTCTCAAAGAGCCGATATGTATTTATAATGGCATTTGGCAGCCTGGCAGCTATCCCTGCAAAAATAATAAGCGAGATCCCGTTCCCGATCCCTCTTTCGGTCATCTGTTCCCCAAGCCACATAAGAAAGGCAGTACCGGCCGTCAATGTAATCACCGTCATAAGGCGGAATGACCATCCCGGAAACTGGACAAAAACCCCCTTGTTCATCCCCTCAAGACCAACTGCTATGCCAAAGGATTGGATAATGCTTATCAATATCGTCCCGTATCTTGTATACTGAATGATCTTCTTTCTTCCCCTCTCCCCCTCCTTTGCCAGTTTGGCCAGAGAAGGGACCACCACTGTCAGAAGTTGCAGGATAATGGAGGCGCTTATGTAAGGCATGATCCCCAATGCCAATATAGTCAACCTTGACAGTGCGCCCCCTGAAAATATATCGAGGAAACCTAAAAGCGCCCCGCCTTTCTCCTTCAAAAACTGGCTTAGGGCTTCATTGTTTATCCCTGGCGTGGGTATATGGGCGCCTACCCTGTATACTGCAAGCATAAGGGCGGTAAAGATTACCCTTTTCCGTAGTTCCTGGATCTTAAAGATATTTTGGATGCTGGTTATTAGCCTTTCAAGCAACTACAATACCTCCGCCTTCCCACCAGCGGCCTGAATCTTTTCCAAAGCGCTCTTGCTAAACTTATGGGCCTTGATCGTCAACGGCTTATTAATCTCCCCATCCCCAAGTATCTTAATGGCCTTTGCCGATTTCTTTATTATCCCTGCCTCCTTTAAGAGATCCGGGGTTATTGCCTCTTTATTGTCAAACCCTTCCAGTTTCTCCAGATTTATGACGGAAAAATCCTTCTTGAAGATATTGACAAACCCCCTCTTTGGCATCCTTCTTACCAGGGGCATTTGCCCGCCTTCAAACTCAGCTCCCTTCCCCGCACCCGATCTGGACTTATATCCCTTATGGCCCTTGCCTGATGTCTTCCCATGTCCCGACCCGGGGCCCCTTCCAACCCTCTTCGGTTTCTTTTTCGACCCCTTCTGCGGACTTAATTCACCTAATTTCATGACTCCTTCACCTCCACCAGATGGGGGATCTTATTTACCATCCCCCTGATCTCAGGGATGTCCGGAAGGACTACACTGCTGTTTATCCCCCTAAGTCCCAACCCCCTCACTACAAGCCTCTGCTTCTCCGGTCTGCCTATACAGCTTCTTTTCAGGGTGATTGTTAAGGTCTTTTTCTTCTTCATTCTACTCCCCTAGCCGGCCTCGATGACCTCGGTCTGCCTTGACCTTTTTATCTCCTCTGAATCCCGTAATTTGCTCAGGCCATCCAGCGTAGCCTTCACTACATTGAGTGGGTTCCCGCTGCCAAGACACTTGCTTATTATATTCTGTATCCCGACCTTCTCCATAACAGCCCTTACAGCCCCTCCGGCAATTATTCCTGTACCGGCTGCAGCAGGCTTAAGAAGCACATCCTCTGCCCCATAATGACCAACAACATCAAATTGGATCGTTGAATTCCACAACGGTATCTTGATCAGGTTCTTTTTTGCCTTCTCAACAGCCTTCCTTATAGCCTCCGGCACCTCTTGGGCCTTGCCTTTCCCTGCCCCGATAAATCCGTTCCCGTCACCAACTACAACAAGGGCAGTAAAACTAAACCTCTTCCCGCCCTTTACTACCTTGGCTACACGGTTTATGTATATAACCTTATCTTTTAGCGCCAGTTCATCAGGTTTAACCCTCTCCAAAAATCTCTCCTTTAGAAATCGATTACGGTTGTGTTAAAAAATAAGTCCTGTCTCCCTTGCTGAATCGGCAAGGGCCTTTATCTTTCCATGATATATATAGCCGCCCCTGTCAAATACTACCTTTGTAATATTCGCCTCAAGTGCCCTCCTGGCAAGCAGTTGACCTACCTTCTTGGCAGCATCAATATTGCCCCCTGTCTTGATATCCTTTGCGAGCCCTTTGTCAAGACTGGATGCACTAACCATGGTCCGGCCGGCCAGGTCATCTATTATCTGGGCATATATATTAGTATTGCTCTTAAATACATTCAACCTTGGAAGATCCGGTGTCCCGAAGATCTTCTTTCTGACCCTCCGGTGTCTTCTCTCCCTCGCCTTGATCTTTTTATTCATATTCAGAATCATAGTTGCTATTTTCCTTTTCCTGTCTTTCCCTCTTTCCTTATGATCTTTTCATTGCTATACTTTATGCCCTTCCCTTTATACGGCTCCGGTTCCCTGATTGCCCTTATGTTAGAAGCAACCTGCCCTACCAGGAATTTATCGATCCCCCTGATAGTAATTATTGTCTGCTTGTCAACTGAGGCGCTTATTCCATCAGGCAAAGGAAAGTTTACAGGATGGGAAAATCCGAGATTCAATACCAGCGTCTTTCCCTGGACCTGGGCCTTGTAACCAACTCCGTTTATCTCCAGAACCTTTTCGTACCCCTTCGTAACGCCATCGATCATATTGGCTATCTCGGTCCGCGTAACACCGTGAAGGGACCTGTCCTCTCTTTCATCAGACGACCTTGATACTACTATATTTCCATCTTCCATGGAGAGATTAATTTTCGAAGAGACATCCCGGCTGAGGCTCCCCTTGGGTCCCTTTACGTCTACATGGTTCTCAGAAATCTTGGTCTCTACCCCTGAAGGTATCAATATCTTTCTCTCGCCGATCCTGGACATTCAACCAACCCTACCAGACATAACAGATTACCTCCCCTCCGATATTGTTCTTCCGGGCATCCTTATCAGTCATGATCCCGCTGGATGTCGAAACTATGGCAATTCCAAGGCCCCTCTTTACCGGAGGAATCTCTTTTGTGCCGGCATAGACCCTTCTTCCCGGCTTACTAACCCTTGTGAGTCCGCTTATAACCGGCCTCTCTTCTTCAGTATATTTAAGGAAAAGCCTCAGGACATCCAGTCCCTCCTTCTTTACAGCTTTAAACCCCTTTAAGAATCCTTCTTCCCTCAATATCCGGGCAATCTCCACCCTTATCCTCGAAGAAGGAAGATCAACTTCTTCAATGCGCCTCATGCTTGCGTTCCTGATCCTGGTAAGCATATCGGCAATAGGATCTGTCATTGTCATAGATCTACTCCCATAAAACTACCAGCTTGATTTGATTACCCCGGGTATATCCCCTCGGAGACTTAGGTTCCTGAAACAGATCCTGCACATGTCAAATTTCCTGAGATATCCCCTGACCCTGCCGCAAATCGGGCACCTGTTGTATTCTCTCACCTTAAATCTTGAATCTTGCTGAGCCTTTATTATAAGCGCTTTTCTAGCCACCTTTTCCCCTCAATTCCTAAATGGCATCCCAAGGAGCCGCAGGAGTGCCTTGGCCTCCTCATTAGTTCCGGCCGTGGTTACAATAGTTATGTCCATCCCGTGTACAGCCATAATCTCATCATATTTTATCTCAGGAAATATCAGCTGCTCTTTTAAGCCGAGTGTATAGTTTCCATTTCCATCAAAAGACTTACCTGATACACCCCTGAAATCCCTTATCCTGGGAAGGGCTACGTTAAGAAGCCTCTCCAGAAATTCATACATCATATTTCCCCGTAAGGTCACCTTGCACCCTATCGGCATACCCTCCCTAAGCTTAAAACCGGCAATAGACTTTTTTGCCTTTGTCAAAAGCGGTTTCTGTCCGGTAATAAGAGAGATCTCCTTAACTGCCGCATCTAACATCTTGACGTTTGCTATGGCCTCGCCCATGCCTACATTTATCACAATCTTCTCCAATCGAGGCACTTCCATCAGATTCTTATAGGAGAACTCCTTCCTTAAGGCCGGAACCACTTCTTTTTTGTAGACACCCTTAATCCACGCCATCTACCCTACCCCTTATCTATCTATAGGGGCTAGCGTCGCCCCCTCCAAAGGCAAAGCCTTTGGAGCCTCCCCCTCATGCTCGCCTTGCTCGCTACCCCTTATCTATGATCTCCCCGCATTTCTTACAATATCTAAGCTTCTTACCCGAATCGATAACCTTTATCCCGGTCCTGGATGGCTTGCTGCAGCTGCCGCATATAACCATTACGTTGGAGATATCTATCGGGTTCTCCCTTTCTATGATTCCACCCTCTTTGTATCTCTGGCTCGGTTTAGTGTGCCTCTTGATCAGATTTAACTTCTCAATTAAGACCCTATGCTCCTTAGAGTTTACAGAAAGGACCCTCCCGGACTTCCCTGTCTCCTTGCCGGTTATGACCATTACCTGATCACCCTTCTTTATGTGTACATTCAATCCCATCTTAATCCCTTTATCCTTACAAGACCTCTGGTGCCAGCGATATTATCTTCATGAACTTCTTCCACCTCAGTTCTCTTGCTACGGGCCCGAAGATCCTGGTGCCGACCGGCTCTCCCTGGGCATTTATAAGTACCGCAGCATTATTGTCAAATTTAATGTAGGAACCATCACTCCTCTTTACGCTTTTTACCGTCCGCACAACGACTGCCTTTGCCACCTCGCCCTTCTTTACTGTGGCCTCCGGAGCTGCCTCTTTGACGGTAACCACTATTATATCGCCCAGTGAGGCATACCTCCTCTTTGAACCACCCATGACATGGAAGCACATTACCTTTTTTGCCCCCGAATTATCCGCAACATCCAGCATTGTATGGAGTTGAATCATCTCTCTTAAGCCTCTTTAGCAGCCGCGCTTGGCGTATCCAAGCTGGACCTTCCAACTATCTCAACAACCCTCCACCTCTTATCCTTACTGAGAGGTCTTGTCTCTTCCATCCTGACCCTATCACCTAAGCGGCATTCATTCTTCTCGTCATGCACCTTGAATCTTCTTACCTGCTTTATGATCTTTTTATATCTTGGATGGCTAAAAATCCTTTCGATCACAACTATACGTGTCTTATCCATACCTGTATTTACTACTTCGCCAATGCATGTCTTTCTCTTTCCCATCTTACTCAGCCCGATCTTTTCTTTTCATTTAAGATTGTTTCTATTCTTGCTATATCCCTTCGTACTTGCCCGAATCTCGCAGGGTTTTCATTCTTTCCTGATACATGCTGAACCCTTAAGTTAAAGAGTTCTCTTTTTAAGTCCAGCCTCTTTCCCATCAACTCTTCTTTTGTAAGATTACGTGTCTCTTTCATGTCCATTAGAATTCGCCCCTTACCACAATTTTGGTAGCGATCGGGAGTTTGTGTGAGGCCAACCTAAATGCCTCTTCCGCAGTCTCTTTAGGCACTCCATCCATCTCATAGAGGATCCTGCCGGGCTTAACCACTGAAACCCAGTATTCCGGATTTCCCTTCCCTTTTCCCATCCTGGTTTCTGCCGGTTTTTTTGTGATAGGTTTATCGGGGAATATCCGTATCCAGACCTTCCCCCCCCGTTTAACATGTCTGGTTATTGCAATTCTGGCAGCCTCTATTTGCCGTGCAGATATCCATCCAGGCTCCAATGCCTTCAGCCCGAACTCCCCAAAGCTAAGATCAGAGCCCCTGTATGCCTTTCCTGTCATCCTCCCTTTATGCATCTTCCTGTGTTTTACCTTCTTAGGACTAAGCATTTATAGACTCTCCGAACCCGGCGCTCTCTCTTTCCTTTGTGCCTTCAGGTATAATATCACCCTTGTATATCCATACCTTCACCCCGATCTGCCCCATCATCGTCCTGGCCTCAGCAAACCCATAATCGATATCAGCCCTAAGTGTATGAAGGGGCACGCGTCCCTCCCTGTACCACTCTGTCCTCGCAATCTCCGCGCCGGCCAGCCTTCCGGCACAGTTTATCTTTATTCCCTCAGCACCAAGCCTTAGGGCAGCGGCAACAGACTTCTTCATCGCCCTTCTGAAAGCCACCCTCTTTTCAAGTTGCATGGCAACATTCTCTGCTACAAGCTGGGCATCCAATTCCGGTTTCTTTATCTCTTTGATATTTATATATATCTTCTTTTTTGTCAGGGCCTCCAACTCATTCTTAAGCTTATCGACCTCTGTCCCTCTCCTTCCGATTATGATCCCCGGCCTGGCCGTACTAATAGTAATCTTTGCCTGATCAGCCGAACGCTCAATCTCGATCTTGGGGACACCTGCATGATACAGCTTCTCTTTAACTATCTTTCTTATCTTTAAGTCTTCATGGAGAAGACTGCTATATCCCTTCTCAGCAAACCACTTTGAATTCCAGGTTTTTATGTAACCGAGCCTATATCCTATAGGATGAACCTTGTGACCCATATCGTTATTACCTGCCCCCCTTCTTCTCTTTTGCTCCCCCTTTGGATGATAAACCAAGAGTAATGTGGCTTGTTCTTTTCTTTATCGGATTTGCCCTTCCCATAGGACCGGGCTGGACCCTCTTTAATGTCGGTCCTCCGTTAACATATGCGGTAGAGACCCATAAGGTATCGGGATCCCCTATTTCCTTTACCTGGGCATTTGCCAGTGCAGATTTCAAAACCTTTTCAACTACCTTTGCTGCATGCCGCTTTAGAAATCTAAGCATATTTAAGGCCTCACCGGCCTGTTTATCCCTGATAAGATCTACTACAAGTCTTACCTTCCTCGGTGCCACGCGGGCATGTTTCAACGTTGCTTTAGCTTCCATTTTTCTTCTGCTTATCCCTGAATATCTTCTTGTTTCTGCCCATTGACGGGACAATAGGAGGTCGCGTGATAATTATTTACGCACCGCCGGTGCCTTCTCCGTCTTCGCTGATCCGTGCCCTCTGAAGAATCTTGTCGGAGAAAATTCTCCGAGCTTATGTCCAACAAGATTCTCTGTTACGTATACCGGTATAAATTTCTTGCCGTTATGTACTGCAAACGTATGGCCAATCATATCAGGTGTAATTGTGGATCTCCTCGACCAGGTCTTGATAATCTTCTTTTCATTGGCCTGGTTTAGCTTCTCAATCTTTTCAAGAAGACTCTTTTCGACAAAGGGTCCTTTTTTTACCGATCTAGGCATAGAAATACCTCAATAAAAATCATTTCCTCTTTCTGATAATAAATTTATCTGTCTCCTTGCGTCTCCTGGTCTTATAGCCCTTGGTCAGCTGTCCCCAGGGAGATACAGGATGGGGATTACCCTGCCCGGCTTTTCCTTCCCCTCCACCATGGGGATGGTCAACCGGATTCATTGCAACGCCCCTTACTTTGGGCCTCCTTCCTAACCACCGGGATCTGCCGGCCTTACCGATAGAAACATTTTCGTGATCGGAATTTCCTACTTGTCCGATAGTTGCCATACACTCCTTGTGGACCATCCTTACCTCGCCGGAGGCAAGCTTCAGATGTACATAGTTCCCCTCTTTTGCTGTAAGCTGAGCGCCATTACCTGCGCTCCTGGCAATCTGTCCGCCCTTTCCCTTCCGTAACTCTATATTGTGAATGGTGGTGCCAAGGGGTATGTTCATCAATGGGAGGGCATTTCCTGTCCTTATCTCTGCATTCTTGCCCGACATAACAGTTGCTCCAACCTGCAACCCCTCCGGAGCAATAATATATCTTTTTACCCCATCGGAATAATTAAGGAGGGCTATTCTTGCGGATCGGTTAGGGTCGTACTCTATGGCCGCAACCTTGGCTGGTATATCTTCCTTGTCCCGCCTGAAATCAACTATCCTGTAAATCCTCTTATGCCCGCCGCCTCTGTGGCGGATCGTCATTTTACCGATATTATTCCTTCCTCCGGAGGGGGGAAGGAAAACGCTAAGGCTCTTCTCCGGCTTTTTCTTTGTTATTTCATCGAAGGTCAATACCGTCTGCGACCTTCTACCTGGCGATGTAGGCTTATATTCCTTTATCGGCATCTGCTTTTTCCTTACATACCCTCAAAAAGTTCAAGTTTTTCACCCTTTTTCAGGGTGATTATAGCCTTTTTCCAATCCGGTCTCTTGCCGGCGAATTTGCCGAGTCTCTTCTTCTTGCCAAGAAGGTTCATTACGTTAACAGCCGCAACCTTAACCTTAAATGCCTCCTCAACAGCCTTCTTTACCTCGATCTTATTTGCCCTCTTGTCAACAACAAAGGAGACCCTGTTTTCGCTCTCCTTCAAGGCCGTCATCTTTTCTGTAAGCAAAGGCTTAATCAGTATGTCGTATGGACTTCTACTCATGACCATGTCCCGTCCAGCTTTTCAATGTCCTTTTTATTTATCAAGAGATACTTATGGTAGAGGATATCATATAGATTAAGGCGGTTTATCTGGATAACTTTTACATTTTGTATGTTACCAGCCGCCCTCTCTATCTTTTCATCCACTCCATCCAGTATTATCAATATCTTCTCCTTTAAGCCCAACTTTTCCAGTCTCTCACAAAGGATCTTTGTCTTTGCCTCGGGGAGTGAAATATCGTCAACTACTATGAACTCGCCATCAGTTAATTTTGCTGTAAGGGCGCTTGATATTGCTGCCCGATGCTTCTTTTTTGGGATATTATAAGAGTAGTCTCGCGGCAATGGACCAAAAGTAGTTCCCCCTCCCTTCCAGAGCGGAGATCTTATCGAACCTGCACGGGCCCGTCCCGTGCCCTTCTGCTTCCATGGCTTCTTCCCGCCGCCGGACACAAGACCCTTGGTCTTCGTTGACGCCGTCCCCTGCCTCATTGAGGCCATCTGCATCACCAAGACCTCGTGGACAAGGGGTTTATTTATATCTGTAGCGAATAACCGATCACTGAGGACCATCATTCCAACGCCCTTCCCTTCGCTATTTCTTACCTCAATTTCCGGCATCTTTACAGTATCCTTCCTATCCCTTTACTGATCTCTTGATAATCAATAATCCGCCCGGGCTCCCGGGAATAGCGCCCTTTATAAAGAGGAGGTTATTCTCCTTCTTAATATCAACAATCTCAAGGCCCTGGACTGTGACCCTCCCGGCGCCCATATGCCCCGGCAGTCTCTTGTTCTTTCTCACCCTGGATGGGTGTGAACTGCCGCTGCCGATAGAACCAGGCTCCCTGTGGAACATAGAGCCATGTGTAGCCGGTCCGCCTGAGAAGTGGTGTCTCTTCATTACACCGGCAAAACCCTTCCCCTTTGATATACCGGCAACATCTACCATTTCACCGATTTTAAAGATATCAACATTGATCTCATTGCCGACATTAAGTGTATCCATGCCGCCCTTAAACTCCCTCAGATGCCTGCATGGATTAACATTTGCCTTTTTATAATGCCCATTAATCGGTTTTTTTACCCTCTTCTCCTTGATCTCCCTGAAAGAGATCTGAACAGCATCATACCCATCACTGGCCTGAGTCTTTTTCTGAACAACCTTACATGGACCCGCTTCTACCACTGTAACCGGCGCAACCTCCCCGTTTGGAAGGTATATCTGGGTCATTCCAAGTTTTTCTCCAATAATCCCTTCAATCATCTTTAGGTCCTAATCCTTACAATAAACTAGAGTTTTATCTCCACGTCTACCCCGGCGGAGAGATTCAATTTCATAAGGGCATCGACCGTCTCTGGTGTCGGCTCAAGAATATCAATCAGCCTCTTATGGGTCCTTATCTCAAACTGTTCCCTCGATTTCTTATCCACATGAGGCGAGCGGAGCACCGTAAACTTATTTATCTTTGTAGGCAGCGGAATAGGTCCTGCTACCTTCGCCCCGGTCCTCTTCACCGTATCCACAATCTCCAGCAAAGACTGATCCAAGACCCTGTAATCGTAACCCTTTAATCTTATTCTAATTTTCTGTCCCATTGGATCTACTCTATCACCTCGCTGATCACACCCGCCCCTACGGTCCTGCCGCCTTCCCTGATGGCGAATCTCAGTTCCTTTTCCATGGCTATAGGCATGATAAGGTCTACTGACATGGTTACGTTGTCGCCCGGCATTACCATTTCAACACCATCAGGAAGCTTCACTATGCCTGTCACATCTGTGGTCCTGAAATAGAACTGAGGCCTGTATCCGTTGAAGAAGGGGGTATGTCTGCCTCCTTCTTCCTTTGTCAGGATATACGCCTCTGCCTTGAATTTGGTGTGGGGTGTGATGCTTGCCGGCTTGGCCAGTACCATGCCTCTTTCTACCTCTTCTTTCTTTGTGCCCCTTAAGAGCACACCTATGTTATCCCCTGCCTGACCCTGGTCTAAGAGTTTCCTGAACATTTCAACGCCTGTAACTACGGTCTTCTGTGTAGGCTTGATGCCTACTATCTCTATCTCATCTGATACCTTGACAACACCCCTTTCCACCCTGCCTGTCACTACCGTGCCCCTCCCTGAGATGGAGAATACGTCTTCTACGGGCATCAAGAAGGGCTTATCTATCTCTCTTTTTGGGGTCTTTATGTATGTGTCTACGCTTTTGAGCAGGTCTAATACGGGTTTGCAGTTAGGGCATGTATCTTTTCCGCATCCGCACTCAAGTGCCTTAAGTGCAGAGCCTGCAATTATAGGTGTCTCATCCCCGGGGAATTCATATTTACTTAGAAGCTCCCTTACCTCAAGTTCGACTAAGTCCATCAGTTCTTTATCATCTACCATGTCGGCCTTGTTTAAAAATACTACTATATAGGGCACGCCTACCTGCCTTGCAAGGAGTATGTGCTCTCTTGTCTGGGGCATGGGGCCGTCTGCTGCCGATACTACAAGTATGGCGCCGTCCATCTGGGCCGCCCCTGTTATCATATTCTTTACATAGTCGGCATGACCGGGGCAGTCTACATGGGCATAGTGCCTGGCATCTGTCTGGTACTCAACATGGGCAATGGCGATTGTGATGCCCCTCTCTTTTTCTTCAGGGGCCTTGTCTATCTGGTCAAATGCCAGATAATCTGCCATCTTCTTTGCAGACAATACCTTTGTTATTGCAGATGTCAATGTGGTCTTGCCATGATCCACATGTCCTATAGTGCCTATGTTTACGTGAGGCTTTGTTCTCTCAAACTTCGCCTTTGCCATATCCCCTCCTTATACCTTATACCTTAAAGAACCGGTGGCGCCATCTCAGTGCCACAAACTATCCTCCCTGAGCCTTCGCAACTATCTCATCTGAAATATTCTTCGGAACCGCCTCATAGTGCAGAAACTGCATGGTAAAGATGGCCCTGCCTTGCGTAAGCGATCTGAGATCAGTTGAGTAACCAAACATTTCAGAGAGCGGGACCATTGCCTCGATAGCCCTGGCATTACCCCTCTGCTTCACTTCCTGTATCTTTCCTCTTCTTGAATTTATATCACCTATGACATCACCCATATACTGCTCAGGTACAATCACTTCTAAAGACATTATAGGTTCAAGCAATACCGGATTGGCCCTCTTTGCCGCATCCTTGAATGCCATGGAGCCTGCAATCTTGAAGGCCATCTCGGAGGAATCAACATCGTGATACGAACCATCAGTAAGCACTACCTTTACATCAACCATCGGATAACCGGCAATGACCCCATTCTCGGCTGCCTCCCTTACCCCCTTTTCAACGGCAGGTACATACTCTCGCGGTACAGACCCTCCAACAATCTTATTCACAAAGATAAATCCCTCACCAGGCGTTTGCGGTTCTACCTCAAGGAATACATGACCATACTGACCTCTGCCGCCTGTCTGTCTGATATACTTACCTTCTGCCTGGGCCTTACCCTTTACAGCCTCTTTATATGCAACCTGTGGCTTGCCGACATTCGCCTCTACCTTAAACTCACGGAGGAGTCTGTCAACTATAATCTCAAGGTGGAGTTCCCCCATCCCCGCAATAATAGTCTGGTTTGTCTCCTCATTAGTTGATACCCTGAATGATGGGTCCTCATGGGCAAGTTTGCCGAGAGATATACCAAGTCTCTCCTGATCCTGTTTTGTCTTGGGCTCAATAGCCATTGAGATGACCGGTTCCGGAAATGTCATCACCTCAAGGAGTACGGGATGCTCCTCGTCGCAGAGGGTATCCCCTGTACTGCTGTTTTTCAGACCAACCGCAGCAGCGATGTCACCGGCATACGCCTCTTTTACCTCTTCCCTCTTATTGGCATGCATCTTTAAAAGACGTCCTATCCTTTCCTTGCTCCCTTTGGTGGAGTTGTAGACATACGACCCTGACATAAGGATGCCGGAATATACCCGAAAATACGTTAACTGACCGACAAAGGGGTCGCTCATAATCTTAAATGCAAGGGCAGAAAAATAATCGTTATCATCATGCTTTCTGATAATATCCGCACCGGTATTCGGGTCTATCCCCTTTACAGGTTCAATGTCCGTCGGTGCAGGAAGAAAATCTATTACCGCATCAAGGAGCGGCTGGACCCCTTTATTTTTGAACGATGCCCCGCAAAGGACAGGGTTAATCTTCATTGAAATGGTTCCGACCCTTATAGCCTTTTTTATCTCATCGGGACTAACATGCTCCCCGTGGAGATATTTTTCAAGGAGCGTATCATCAAACTCGGCAACTGACTCAAGCATCTTCTCCCTGTATTCCCGGGCCTGAAGAAGAAGATCTGCCGGTATATCTTCAATCGCATATTTAGCGCCCAGGGTCTCGTCATCAAAGACGATCGCCTTCATCTCAATAAGATCTATGGAACCCCTAAACCCTGCCTCCTTACCCATAGGAATCTGAATCGGGACAGGATTGGCGCCTAACCTGTCAACCATAGACTTTACACTCTCAAAGAAATCTGCGCCAATCCTGTCCATCTTATTCATAAAGGCTATTCTCGGCACAGAATATTTATCGGCCTGACGCCATACTGTCTCAGACTGCGGTTCTACCCCCTGGACAGAATCGAATACTGCAATGGCCCCGTCAAGCACCCTCAATGACCTCTCCACCTCTATTGTAAAATCGACATGACCTGGCGTATCTATAATATTTATCCTGTTATACTTCCAGAAGCAGGTTGTGGCAGCAGAGGTTATCGTTATTCCCCTCTCCCTCTCCTGCTCCATCCAGTCCATGACAGTAGTCCCCTCATCCACGTCTCCAATCCTGTGGGAAGATCCGGTGTAGAACAGGATCCTCTCTGTTGTCGTGGTCTTGCCTGCATCTATATGGGCCATTATGCCTATGTTTCTGGTTCTCTCTAACGGATAAAGCCTGGACAACTTAAAACCTCCGGAAATCCTGGGATTGTGATTAAGTACAGCTACCGAACCACTGCCTGGCTGGGTCTCCAACACAAAGGTCATCCCTTTTTACCATCTAAAGTGGGCAAAGGCTTTGTTGGCCTCAGCCATCCTGTGGGTATCTTCTTTCTTTTTGACTGCCCCGCCTGTATTATTCAGGGCGTCCAGCAACTCTCCTGCCAATTTCTCCTTCATGCTCTTTCCGCCTCTCTGTTTGGCGTATTGGGAAAGCCATCTAAGTGCCAGCGCCACCCTCCTTGCCGGGCGCACGTCTACAGGAACCTGATACGAAGCGCCTCCAACCCTCCTGGATTTCACCTCAACAAGGGGCTTAATATTATCCATTGCAGACTTAAATACTTTAATGGGGTCATTACCTGTCTTTTCCTTTATGATATCAAGGGCGCCATAACATATCGACTCTGCAATAGTTTTCCTTCCCTTCCTCATGATTACATTAATAAACCTGCTTACAAGCTTGTCATTATATTTTAGGTCCGGATCTATTTCTCTTTTTGAAGTAACCTTTTTCCTTGGCATAATTTTCTCTATTTAGAGGGGCTAGCGTCGCCCCCTCAGGTAGATATCCGCTTATTTTGGTCTTTTGGCCCCGTACTTAGACCTGCCCTGCTTCCTGTTCTGTACCCCCACAGTATCAAGCGCACCACGGATAATATGGTACCTTACCCCAGGCAAATCCTTAACTCTTCCTCCCCTAACAAGGATTATGGAGTGTTCCTGAAGATTATGCCCGACCCCCGGAATATACGACGTAACTTCCATACCATTAGTGAGGCGCACCCTGGCCACCTTCCTCAACGCAGAGTTTGGTTTTTTTGGTGTTGTTGTATAAACCCTGATACATACACCTCTCTTCTGGGGCGATCCCTTTAAGGCAGGACTCTTTGTCTTACTCCACGCCTTCTCTCTCCCCTTTTTTACCAGCTGACTTATTGTAGGCACAAACAAACGCTCCTTCCAAAACCTTATGCTAAATTGAAAGAGGGCCGAAAAAAAAGTGAGTATATTTGACTTCTATCATTTTGTCAAGAGATATTATATTTTTATATTTTTTTATATCCAAAGAACCGATTCCTATTAATATTTACTTATGCTTAAGTTTTTCGAGGACAAAGGTTCTCTAAAAAAGCCCCCTTGGGGGGCTTTTGCTTTTCATTCCTTGTTGACAACTTCTGTTGATTGAAGTTCATAAAGAGGATTCTTTTGTGAATCCTTCAGGCTAAAGCAACTTAAGGCTGTTTTGAATCTACAGTTAGCTCCTTTCCTGCTTCCCCTTCCAACTCCGGAAGTCTCTCCTCCGCTAATTCCATTACGGGCTTAACAAATGTATCCATATATTCTGCCAACCCTGTCCCCGCAGGTATGAGCCTGCCGACAATTACATTCTCCTTCAATCCAAGGAGATCATCCGTCTTTCCGCTAACGGCAGCTTCGGTAAGCACCCTTGTAGTCTCCTGGAAAGATGCCGCCGAAATGAAACTGTCCGTACTTAGTGACGCCTTTGTGATCCCCAGCAGGACAGGTTTCCCTATGGCAGGTTTCCCTCCCTTCGCTATAACCTTCTCATTCTCCCTGGCAAAGAGGAGCCTGTCTACCTGGCCGCCTATCAGAAATTCTGTATCCCCAGGATCCTCTATCCTCACCTTCTTGAGCATCTGCCTGACAATGACCTCGATATGCTTATCGTTTATCGAAACACCCTGGAGTCTGTAAACCCCCTGTACCTCATCTACAAGATATTTCTGGAGTTCCTTTGGCCCTAGTACGCTTAATATATCATGAGGATTCGCAGAGCCATCCATAAGGGGTTCACCGGCCTGAATAAAATCACCTTCATGTACATTGACATGTTTTCCCTTGGGGATATAATATTCCCTTGCATCACCCATGTCGTTCTTTACTATAATCCTCCTTGTCCCCTTTACAAAACCGCCATATTCAACTGTACCGTCTATCTCAGATATAACTGCCTGCTCCTTAGGCTTTCTTGCCTCAAAAAGTTCTGCCACCCTTGGAAGACCTCCTGTAATATCCTTTGTCTTTGTAGTCTCCCTGGGGATCTTCGCAAGGATATCCCCCTGGTAGGCTATAGAGTTCTTTTCGACCAATATATGGGCCCCAGAGGGAAGAAGGTATCTTGCAGACTGATTTGCACCCGGTATCTTTGATGTCTTCCCGCTTTCATCTTTTAAGGATATCCTCGGTCTAAGGCTCGATCCTGGATGATCCATTATAACCCTCCTTGAGAGCCCGGTAACCTCATCTACCTCTTCCTTCATGGTTATACCTTCAACTATATCTCCGAAAGCAACCCTTCCTCCAACCTCAGTAAGGATCGATATGGAATATGGATCCCATTCAACCAGCCTCTGTGCGGCCACAACCTTTGCGCCATCTTTTAACTTTATCTTGGCGCCATATATTACGGGATACTTCTCCTTTTCTCTCCCCGACTCATCGCAAACGGCAATCTTGCCGTTCCTGTTCAGCACTACCATATCGCCATCTCTGTTTTTTACAGTATTCAGATTAATATACTTCAATTTTCCGGCATTCTTGGCCTCAAGGACTGTCTGTTCCACCACCTTGCTTGCCGTACCTCCTATATGGAAGGTCCTCATTGTAAGCTGCGTACCCGGCTCGCCTATAGATTGCGCCGCAATAACCCCTACTGCCTCTCCCTTCTCTATTAGTCTTCCTCTGGCAAGATCCCTTCCATAACACTTTTTGCATACACCACGCAAGGCTTGACAGGTAAGTACCGAATGAATCTTTACCTTATCGACACCGGCATTAACTACATCCTCAATCTTTGATTCATCTATCTCCTCTTCTGCCTTGCATATAATCTCTTTGGTAAGTGGATCTTTTATATCCTCGGCAGCGGTCCTGCCCAGGATCCTCTCCTCCAGGGGTTGTATGATCTCGCCTCCCTCAACAAGGGATGTAACATATATCCCGTCCACTGTATGACAATCATCCTCGCTTACTATTACATCCTGGGCTATATCGACAAGTCTTCTGGTCAGGTAACCCGAATTTGCTGTCTTTAGTGCTGTATCGGCAAGGCCTTTTCTTGCCCCGTGGGTTGAGATGAAATATTGAAGCACCGTAAGCCCCTCTCTGAAATTGGCTGTGATCGGTGTCTCAATGATCTCTCCTGACGGCTTGGCCATAAGACCTCTCATACCGCCAAGCTGTCTTATCTGTTGGGCAGACCCTCTCGCACCGGAATCTGCCATCATAAAGATCGAATTGAACTTGTCACTCCCGAGCTCCTTCATCATCTCGCTTGCAATAAGCTCTGTAACATGTGCCCAGATGTCTATAACCTTGTTATATCTCTCGCCGTTTGTGATGAGTCCGTCTGAGTACTGCTTTTCAATCTCAATTACCTCTCTCTTAGCACGGTCAATCAGATCGGCCTTTCTGTTAGGGATAAACATATCATCTATGCATATGGAGATCCCCGCCTTTGTCGCATATGAAAACCCTATGTCTTTTATCCTATCCAGCAGAAGGACTGTATCCCTCTGGCCGGCCTCCCTGTAACAGACATCAACAAGTTTCATCAGCTCTTTTTTGCCCATTAGCTGATTCACATGTTTGAAGTCGATACATTTTGGAAGTATCTCAGAGAGGATAACCCTGCCTACAGTAGTTTCTATCAGGGCATTGTTTATTCTAACCTTGATCCTGGCATGTTCCTCAATTTCACTTATATCATAAGCTATCCTTACCTCTGTACAATTGGAAAATGTCTTCCCCTCCCCGCGCGCCCCGGTCTTTTCCTTTGTCAGCCAGTAACAACCCAACACCATATCCTGGGAGGGGAGCATTACCGGCCTTCCACTTGCAGGAGAGAGTATATTATTTATGGAAAGCATCAATGCCCTTGCCTCTATCTGCGCCTCCACTGAAAGGGGAATATGAACAGCCATCTGGTCTCCATCAAAATCTGCATTAAAAGCAGCGCATACCAGCGGGTGAAGTTTTATGGCCTTCCCCTCCACCAGGACCGGATCAAAGGCCTGGATACCCAATCTGTGAAGGGTCGGTGCCCTGTTAAGAAGAATAGGGTGTTCCTTTATGACCTCATCGAGCACATCCCACACCTCGGATTTCTCCTTCTCAACCAATTTTTTGGCACTCTTGATAGTGGTCACATATCCTTTTTCCTCAAGCTTCTGAAAGATAAAGGGCTTGAACAGCTCAAGGGCCATCTTCTTTGGGAGCCCGCACTGATGTAGTTTTAATTCAGGACCAACTACGATCACAGATCTTCCGGAATAATCTACCCTCTTACCCAAAAGGTTCTGTCTGAAGCGGCCCTGCTTACCTTTTAACATATCGCTCAGGGACTTAAGCGGCCTCTTATTGCTACCCTTAATTGCCCTCCCCCTCCGGCCATTATCAAAGAGTGCATCCACAGCCTCCTGCAGCATCCTCTTCTCATTCCTTATGATTACAGCGGGCGCCTTGAGTTCGATCAGTCTTTTCAACCTGTTATTCCTGTTGATGACCCTTCTATAGAGGTCATTCAGATCAGACGTGGCAAACCTTCCTCCATCAAGTGGAACAAGGGGTCTCAATTCCGGAGGAAGCACAGGTATGACATCCATAATCATCCATTCAGGTTTGTTACCCGATTTCCTGAAGGCCTCTACTATCTTAAGTCTCTTTGTAAGCTTCTTTTTTATGGCAGTGGATTTTGCCACGGTAACCTGTTGACGGAGTTCATTCCAGAGTTCCTTGATGTCAATCTTTTTGAGGAGCTCCATTATGGCCTCAGCCCCTGTACCAACATTTATGCTATTTCCATATTCCTCGAGTATATTCCGATATTTCTCATCCGACAGCGATTCCTTTTCCTTTAAGGATGTCTTCCCCGGGTCTATAACGATAAAGCTCTCAAAATAGAGGACTTTTTCAAGCTGCTTTAAGCTCATATCAAGGAGGGTCCCTATCCTGCTCGGAACGCCCTTTAAAAACCAGATATGGGCAACAGGCGTAGCCAGTTCTATATGACCCATCCGTTCCCTTCTAACCTTGGACTGGATCACCTCTACACCGCACTTGTCGCAGACAATGCCTCTATGTTTCATCCTCTTATATTTTCCACAGTTACACTCCCAGTCCTTTGTGGGTCCAAATATCTTTGCGCAGAACAGACCATCTCTCTCCGGCTTGAAAGATCTGTAGTTTATGGTCTCAGGCTTTTTAACCTCGCCATAAGACCATGACCTGATCTTTTCCGGGGATGCCAGTTTTATCCTGATGGCATCGAAAGAGATAGACTCCTTCTGTTTCTCAAAAAGGCTGTAAAGGTTACTCAATTCTTATACCTCCCCAATCTAAGGTTTAGGCTAAGAAAAGGTCAGGCTGAGGCTTAGGTCGAGGTTAAGAAATTCCTCAACCTAAACCTTAACCTTCTTCCGGCCTCAACCTTCTTCTATATCAATCCCTGGTCTTTATCAATTCAACATCAAGACCCAAGCTCTGCAGCTCCTTTATAAGCACATTAAATGACTCCGGCAACCCCGGCTCCAGAAAGTTCTCGCCCTTCACAATAGCCTCATAGATCTTCGAGCGACCCGGTACATCATCAGACTTTACTGTAAGAAATTCCTGAAGTGTTGATGCTGCCCCATAGGCCTGGAGCGCCCATACTTCCATCTCCCCCAGCCTCTGACCGCCAAACTGGGCCTTACCGCCCAGCGGTTGCTGGGTAACAAGAGAGTAGGGACCGATAGATCTAGCATGTATCTTGTCGTCAACCAGATGGTGGAGTTTCATCATATATACATATCCTACTGTAACCGGTCTCTTAAAAGGTTCACCCGTCTTTCCGTCATGCAGGGTAATCTGTCCGGAGACGGGAAGACCAGCCTTCTTTAACATGTCCTTTATCTCATTTTCAGACGCCCCGTCAAATACAGGTGATGATACATGCAGGTTTCGTGATTTCGCAGCCCATCCAAGGTGGGCCTCCAATATCTGTCCTACGTTCATCCTGGATGGAACACCCAGGGGATTGAGCACAATTTCAACAGGGGTCCCGTCCGGCAAATAGGGCATATCCTCTTCGGCCATTATCCTCGATACAACCCCCTTGTTTCCGTGTCTTCCTGCCATCTTATCGCCAACCTGCATTTTCCTCTTCATTGCTATATAGACCTTGATCAGCTTAATAACCCCCGGCGGCAGTTCATCACCTCTCTTAAGCCTTCCGACTTTCTCATCATAGATGGTCTGGAGTATCTCTATCTGTTCTTTGGTTGAATTGTCAATCTCATCTATCTTCGTCTGCTCTGCAGTATCACTGAGGGTAATATTCCTGAGATCATCATCGGCGATCTTGCTCAGGATCTCGGCAGTTATCCTCTGCTTACGCTTTAGCAGCATCTCCCCTGATTCAGGATCTACTATCTCATTTGAGGCAACCTTGCCAAGCAGTAACTTTCTGGTCTTCTTCGATTTTTCTTCCTCTATTATCCTCAACTCGTCCTGATGGTCTCGTTGAAGTCTGTTTATATCATCATTTTCTATAGACTTTAATCTCTCATCCCTCTCAAATCCCTTTCTGGAGAATATCCTTACGTCTATAACGATCCCCTCTATACCAGGGGGAACGGTCAGCGATGTATCCTTGACATCACCTGCCTTCTCGCCGAAAATGGCACGTAAGAGCTTTTCTTCCGGGGTCAGCTGTGTCTCTCCCTTCGGCGTTATCTTCCCCACAAGGATGTCCCCGGGTCTCACCTCTGCACCAATCCTTATTATGCCGCTCTCGTCCAGATTCCTTAAAGCCTCTTCACCTACATTAGGGATATCCCTTGTGATCTCCTCCTTGCCGAGCTTCGTATCCCTGGCCTCTACCTCAAACATCTCAATATGGATCGATGTAAATACATCGTTTGCCACCAACTTTTCACTTACCAGGATGGCGTCCTCAAAATTGTATCCGCCCCAGGGCATAAATGCCACAAGCACATTCCTCCCCAGGGCAAGCTCTCCATGATCAATTGCAGGTCCATCTGCAAGCACCTGGCCTTTCTTTATCTTCTGGCCTGCCTTTACCGTAGGCTTTTGGTTAATGGAGGTATTCTGATTAGACCTTTGATGTTTTATCAGCGGATATGCATCCAGGGCAAGGGTCTCATCCTTATGCTTCTCCCCTCTCTTGTTTCCGTCAGCCCTGACAACAATCCTGGTGGCATCAATATTCTCAACGACCCCATCCCTCTTTGCCATGGTCACATATCCGGAATCCCTGGCAACAACAGACTCCATCCCTGTGCCGACATACGGGGCCTCGGCCTTGATTAGCGGAACTGCCTGCCTTTGCATATTTGAACCCATAAGCGCCCTGTTAGCATCATCATGTTCCAGGAATGGAACGAGCGCCGTCGCCACACTTACGATCTGTTTTGGTGAAATATCCATATATTCCACCTTCTCTGGAAGCACCGTAACAAAGTCGCCGGCCCTTCTGGCTGAAACAGCATCCGCAACAATCTTACCCCGGCCATCCATCTTGGTATTGGCCTGGGCTATGATATATCTGTCCCCATCTATCGCGGAGAGGTATTCGATCTCTTCAGTAACCCTGCCATCTTTCACCTTGCGATAGGGTGCCTCAATAAACCCGAATTCATTTACCTTTCCATATGTGGCAAGGGAGACAATCAATCCGATATTCGGACCTTCCGGCGTCTCTATGGGACATATCCTCCCATAGTGTGATGGATGGACATCCCTCACCTCGAATCCTGCCCTCTCGCGCGTTAGGCCTCCAGGCCCAAGGGCGGATAACCTTCGTTTATGGGTAATCTCTGCAAGGGGATTTGTCTGATCCATGAACTGGGAAAGCTGGCTGCTTCCGAAAAACTCCTTTATGGCGGCCATCACAGGTTTCGCATTGATGAGGTCGTGTGGCAGGGCCGTCTCCATATCAAGAAGATTCATCCTCTCCTTTATCGTCCTCTCCATCCTTACAAGCCCTACCCTGAATTGATTTCCAAGAAGCTCTCCAACCGACCTTACCCTTCTGTTTCCCAGGTGATCTATATCATCCACATCCCCCTTGCCCCTCTTTAGGTCTATCAGATGTTTTACAACGGCAACTATATCCTCGGGTGCAAGCGTCCGCTTGTCAAGCTGAAAATCGAGCCCTAACTTTTTGTTAAGTTTCAACCTTCCTACCGGAGAGAGGTCATATCGCTTGGAATTAAAAAAGAGACTTTCAAAGAGATGGGTAGCAGTTTCTATGGTAGGTGTCTCACCCGGTCGTAGCCTCCTGTATATTTCAACCCTGGCCTCATCCGGTGAAGTTGTCTTTTCCGCAGTCAACGTATCCCTGATTACCGGAAGAACATTGATGTTATCTATATATATTACCTTAATGCCCTCTGCCTTTGCTTCAAGTATCTGGGGAAGTATTGCCTCTGTAATCTCCTTATTTCTCTCTAGTATAATCTCACCTTTGGATGTATGAACGATATCATTTAAAACAACCCGTCCAAGCAGTTCCTCCTTGGGGATAGGCATCTCATGGATATCCGACGATTTCATCTTCTTGATGGATTGAGCCGTTATCTTACTCCCTTCTTTTACGATAACCTCGTTCGTCTTCTTGTCAACTATGTCTATAGGTGCCTTTAGACCAGTATGTATCTCCGGATCTATGTTCCTGTAGAATCTCCCCCTGAAGACCTTTACCTCTTCTATGGGATAATAGATCCTGAGGAGGTCTTCGCTGTGGTACCCAAAGGCCTTAAGCAGGATTGTTGCGGGGATTTTTCTCCCTCCGTCTATCCTTACATAGAGGATATCCTTGGCATCAAACTCAAAATCAAGCCATGAACCCCTGTCCGGAATTATCCTGGCAGAATAAAGAACCTTGCCGCTTGCATGGATCCTCCCCTTGTCATGAGTAAATAAAACCCCTGGAGATCTATGGAGCTGACTGACCACAACCCTCTCGGTCCCGTTAATGATAAATGTGCCATTATCGGTCATCAAAGGGAGTTCCCCTAGATAAACCTCCTGCTCTCTCGCATCCTTAACCTTCTTTACGCCGGTCTTTTCCTCTTTATCCCAGACTATAAGCCTGACCCTTATCTTTAATGGGGCGGTATAGGTTATTCCACGCTCAAAGCAATCCTTCACATCATACTTAGGCTTGACAATGGAATAATCGATAAATTCAATCATAGATGTGCCGTTGTAGTCAGTTATGGGAAATACACTGGCAAATGCCTCCTGAAGACCTATATACTCCCTCTTTTCAGGAGGAGCATCCCTCTGCAGAAACCTTTCATATGATCCCTTCTGAACCTCTATGAGATTGGGGATCTCAATCCTTGCATGGATCTTTGAAAAATCCCTTCTCTCTATAAGATCATTCTTCGTAGGGCTTGACATCAAAACCTCCAATATTTATATACAGCATACCGGTTGCCCGGCGGACAAAATAAAAAAAACAGTAAGCATCAGGGAAGCTATTTTATCTCTGCCTTCCCGCCGGCCTCTTCCAGTTTCTTGGCTATGGTCTGTGCCTCCTCTTTTGAAACACCGGTCTTTACAGGCTTAGGCGCGCCTTCAACAAGATCCTTTGCCTCTTTAAGTCCAAGGCTTGTCAGTTCTCTGACAATCTTGATTACCTGGATCTTCTTATCTCCTGCAGAGGAGAGTATCACATCAAAACTTGTCTTTTCCTCGGCCGCAGGTGCAGCAGCAGACGCTGCCGCTACCCCAACAACAGGGGCAGCTGCGGTTACTCCAAATTTTCCTTCAAGCTCCTTAACCAGATCAGACAGCTCAAGCACGGTCATGCCCTCGATTGCCTTAATTAAATCATCCTTGGATATCTTTGATTCCTCCGCTACCTTTACCATTTACTTATCTCCTTTCTTTATCTTCTTATTGCTTATTGTTGAGTTACCTTTTTTTCTTTTATTCCGTTTAATGTATAAACAAGCTTATTCAGGGTTCCTTTCAAACAGAAGACCAGACCTGAAATAGGGGATTTCATCCCGGCCAGGAGCAGCGCGATAAGTACCTCTCTTGCGGGAAGTTCTGCAACAGCAAGTATTTCATTTCTTTGATAGGTCCTGCCGTCTATCACCCCTACCTTAAGTTTTAGCTTCTCTTTTGCCTTCGAAGAAAATTCCTTTACTATCTTGGCAGGTCCGATCGGATCATCATATCCGAAGACTACCGCAATCGGACCCTTAAAGTAATCCCTGATACCTTCCATGGCCGTTCCTTCAGCCGCCTTGCTTGCAAGGGTATTTTTGATAACCTTTAACTCAGCGCCTGCCCTCCGCAGTTTTGTACGCAGCTCCCTCATCTCCTCAACCTTCAACCCACTGTACTCGGTAAGAATTGCCGCCCTTGCCATTGTAAATTTATCGTGTGTATCTGTGATTATTTGTCCCTTTTCCTCTTTCTGCATTCCAATCCCCTTATATTGTCAACCAGCTGTCTTGGTTAAACTTGTTGTGTCTATATCTATCCCGGGGCCCATTGTCGATGAGACAGATACGCCTTTGATATAACGACCCTTACTGGTAGCCGGCTTCGCCTTAATGATCGATTCCATTACGGTCGTAATATTCTCATAAAGCTTATCACTACCAAAGGATACTTTCCCGACAGAGACATGTGCTATTCCCCCCTTTTCAAGTTTAAATTCTGCCTTCCCCTGTCTTAGCTCCTTTATAGCCCTTGCTATATCAAATGTGACTGTCCCTGACTTCGGGTTGGGCATCAACCCCCTTGGCCCAAGAATCTTTCCCAGCTTTCCGACAAGACCCATCAGATCCGGGGTTGCTACAACGCGGTCAAATTCCATCCAGCCCTTATTTATCTTCTCCACCATATCTTCTGCGCCGACATAATCTGCGCCGGACTCAAGCGCATCTTTTTCCTTCTCACCCTTCGCAAATACAAGTATTTTTACCTTTTTACCCGTTCCATTCGGAAGGACCACAGAGCCCCTTACTGTCTGATCCGATCGTTTTGCATCAACACCAAGTCTTATCGCAAGATCAACGGTCTCATCGAACCTTACATGGGCAATCTCTTTTATCAGATCAAGGGCCTCTTTCAAGTCATAGCTCCTATCCTCTACCTTACCCCTCGCCGCCTCCATTTTCTTTCCCATTACCTATCCTCCCCTTACAACCTGTAGACCCATGCTCCGCGCTGTCCCTTCAATAATCTTTACAGCCCCTTTAAGGTCTACTGCATTAAGATCTACCATCTTAGTTCTGGCAATCTCCTCTACTTGCCCCTCCGTAACCTTTCCTACCTTGTCCTTGTGAGGAGCAGCTGAACCCTTTATTATCCCGGCAGCCTTTTTTAAAAGATCTGCAGCCGGCGGTGTCTTTGTTATAAAAGTAAAGGACCTGTCGGAATAAACTGTTATTACCACAGGGATAATTGAATCACCAAGGCTCTGAGTCTTTGCATTAAAGGCCTTACAAAACTCCATTATATTGACGCCGTGCTGGCCTAATGATGGGCCAACAGGCGGTGCCGGGTTTGCTTTACCGGCAGGTATCTGCAACTTGATCATCCCTATAATCTCCTTAGCCATATCTTCTCCTTACTTATATTAAAGCCTTTCCACCTGTAAAAATCCGAGTTCAACGGGAGTTGCGCGGCCAAAGATGCTCACAAGGACCTTAACCTTGCTCTGATCCTGATTAACCTCATCTATAACACCGTTGAATCCTAAAAAAGGACCATCAATTATCCTTACGCTGTCTCCCTTGCTATACTGTATCTTCTCTCTTGGTGTTGCTGTCCTTGAGTCTATCTGTCCAAGAAGGGTCTCGACCTCCTCCCCTGAAAGCGGTAGAGGCCGTGCACTTGTTCCCACAAACCCTGTGACCTTTGGGATGCTCTTTATCAGCTGCCATGTTTCATCACTCAGCTCCATCTCTATAAGAACATACCCGGGAAAGAATTTCTTTGTAGAGATCCTCTTCTTTCCCTCTTTTATCTCTATCACATTCTCTGTGGGCACCAATACCTGGACGATCTTCTCCTCTAAGCCGAGGGAACAGATCTTCTCTTCTATGTTGCTCTTCACCCTTCCTTCGTAACCGGAGTATGTATGAACCACGTACCATCCCTTAGACATAATCAATCCTCAAAGATCATTGGATCACTATACTTACAAGCCTTACCAGCAGGTTATCAACCAGGGCAAGAAACAGAGAGACTATAATCACAAACAGTATGACTACACTTGTAGAGCCCATGGTTTCGCTCTTCGAGGGATACGACACCTTCCTTAGCTCTGCCTGTACCTCTGTGAAAAACTCCTTGATACTGTTTAAAAATCTCTTCATATAATTCCTGAGTCAATAATTGGCAGGCCAGGAGGGACTCGAACCCCCAACACCCGGTTTTGGAGACCGGTGCTCTACCATTAGAGCTACTGGCCTATCAAAGGCCCTCTACTTGACCTCCTTGTGTGGAGTATGTTTCCTGCAAAACTTGCAATACTTGCTTAATTCAAGCCTCTCGGGATCATTTTTCTTATTCTTTACAGTCGAATAATTTCTCTGTTTGCACTCAACAACCTGGCAGGCTAAAGTTATAATCTCTCTCATGAAACCTCCTTACTCTATTTAAGGGGCTTGCGTCGCCCCCTCCACCGGCAAAGCCGGATGGAGCCTCCCCCTCAACGCTCGCATCCGCTTGCTGGATAAACATCCACTTATATGGGCTTTTGTCATCCCCTCCATACACAAAGCCCGCGGAGCCTCCCCCATGCAACCTTTGAGGGAAGAGTTTTGAGGGGGGGACCCTACACCCTGTACCCTACCCCCTCGTGGCTATCTACTCTATCACCTCGCTGATCACACCCGCCCCTACGGTCCTGCCGCCTTCCC
>CAZYNY010000027.1:0-6316 GCA_964648095.1 uncultured Nitrospirota bacterium
CCCCTTTTATCGAAAGCCCTTACACATGGTATTCGTATAATTGTCGGACAGCCTGTTAGGAGGCGGGTTTCATAATCTTTTTTATGTGCAAGAAACCATGGCTTGTTATTATTATTTTCCAAATCCGATAGAAACCTGACAGCTTCAGAAGAGAATCCGTCAAATCTGTTTGTGTGGATCATATTTGATTTCATCGTAATATGTCTATTGCAATACCGTATTATAAACGTACTCGATTTATTCTGCCCATTCATACAACCTCAGTCAAGTTTTAGATTTTTAAGGTAAAGAGTTTTTGAAATATACTGAAAGGGGACAGGAGGATATCAAGACAATTCCCTTATATCTTTTTTGGCATGCAAAGCTCTTCTTTTTTAGTCGCAGCGCGACCGCACATTTCACAATGAAATGCTATCTCAATTGCCTTCGGTTTACAAATATGTCTGGGATTACTTACGACCTTTCCGCAATATTCGCATGAAAGGGCTTTATCGGTTGTGATTGGAGCACATAAATGTCCACTTGAAGCGGATACTCGTCCGCAAGTATAACAGACATATGTTTCATGAGTTGTCGCCTGCTTTTTTTTAGAAACTTTTTTTTGGGAAGTACTTTGTTTCCTGGTCGAAACTGGTTTTTTACTTGGACTCATATTTCCCCTCCTTATGATTATGCAATTACTTCTCCATCCGACATTCTATCTTGCCGACATACTATCTTGGAGCATCGAAACCAATGTTCTTACTATATATTGAAACTAGACGTGTAATCAACTAAATAATTATATTAGGAGCCGGCTACATGAAATTGTCCCGTTGAGAGGACAATTTGACACCTATAAATAGTGCGAGTATATTCATCTTTGATTTAAAGGTAAAAATGCCTAACCCTAAATATTTAGGGGCGGAGGAACCATAAATTGGGGTGAATGCAGGGGCGGATAGATGCCCTGCATGGGTTAATCTCCTGACCCAAACCCGTCAGCTAACTTCGCAGGCGTGAATGAGCTAAAGGAGCTAAAGGGGACGCCCATTCTCGTTAATTGTAAAAGTGGCAGGAAAGGATATATTCTCAGGCGGTTAAAGGGGACGGCAGGCTGTCCCCTTTAATTTACTTTAGTTTTTAGTTTATGTGAAAGTTATTGCATCATTTGTTGTGCCGCTATACAATTCGTGGTCTTAAAAAGATTTTATAAAATGAGTTAATCTGATATAATTTTGTTAAACAAAAGGAGAACCGGTATGACTACAGAGATAAAGCGCAGGGAAGACCTTATCAGGGTTAAGCAGTATATAACCGATACCAAAGGCCATAAGGTGGCTGCGGTAATCGAGATTGAGGAGCTTATCCGGCTTAAGGCAATGGTAGATATTATACCTACGTCAGAAGCCTGGCTTTACAAAAACAAGGAAGCCCTTGAGAGCGTCCGCAGAGGGCTTAAGAATGCTGCTAAAGGCAGGATATCGAAACTCAACATTGATGAACTGTAGAAGAATCCTCATTGTTTGATATCTATCTCACCGATGAAGCCCAAGAACAATTAAACCGGCTTAAGACTGACAAAGGACTTTCCAAAAGGTACAAGGCAGTCAGGAAAGCCCTCCAATATCTTTCCACAAATCCAAGACACCCCGGTCTGCAAACTCATGAGTTCACATCCCTCAAGGGCCCGAAAGGGGAGAAAGTCCTTGAGGCTTACGCGGAACAATCCACGCCGGCAGCATACCGAATCTTTTGGTGCTACGGTTCTGGTAAAAACCAGATCACTGTTATCGCGATAACTCCACATCCGTAGAGAAGTCCTTCGGATTCCACCCTATTAAAGGGGGCGGTTTTCTTTATTGTTCCTCCAGCCCTTTGTCGTCCCATCCACTTTATCGTTTCAGCAAAATGCCAATGGGGTCATAAGTACCAATGGGTGACCTCAGTTCTCTGACCACAGCGGCTGAACCAGGAATGATCTTGCCCTGTCAACTCTCTTTATTTAGGGGAGAGTTTAAAACCGAACCCTATAAGGCAGAGCCGAAAAGGGTAAGGGGCGGGGAGGGAGTCGGAGCAGCCCATAGTAGTGAGGACTATCGGGACAACACAACCCGATATAGTAGGGGCGTTGCGAACCGCCCCTACTGCAGTTCAACCTATGCCTTAAGTTGCAGGGAGGGGCGTCCGATTGCCGAAAGGCCATCAAGAGGGAATATCTTTATAAAGACCTTGGGCTGTATAACGACTAGCGAGTTTCATGGCGAAGGGCTTGAAGGTGAAGAGTTGTCCGAGAGCCGTGTGAGGGAAAACCTCATGCACGGTTCGATGAGGGGGAACTGGAAAAACAGGTGACCGCTGTTCGCCTGTTCCCTACTCTACTCTTTAATCGCTATCTGGTTGCTCTAACCTAAAACGTCCAGTCTCAGGGGTGCAGTCCAATAAATAGGGGACAGCGACCATTTAAAAGAAAGATTTGCCTGCAACAGCCCGCTAACAGTATGTTTGATGTTATCAGTCAAAGACTTCGTCCTTATCAGATTCAAATTACATTATCGGAAAATCTAAGTATTACTATCTATTGACAAATGCAATACGTTAGTCTACTGTTAAATTGATCATTTATGATGAGTTTGGGGTTATAGGACTTTTGGGTGAGAACGATAAGTTCTATAAAATGGATAGATAAAGGTATAGAACACATTGCAAGACATGGGGTTAAGCCCGACGAGGTAGAAGAAGTCTGTTTCAATGATAATGATAATGATGCTCCATTTATCAGGTCGGGCAGAGAAAATTTGCACTATGTTTTCGGGAAAACCTATTCTGGAAGATTTCTTTTTGTTGTAATCAGATTTATAAGGCAAGGAGAAATAAGAGTTATAACAGCAAGAGATATGAATGCATGGGAAAAGAACTATTTTAAGAAGCGAGGTAAATAATATGAAAAAAATACCAAAATTTAAAACAGATGAAGAGGCTGCCAAATTCTGGGAAACCCATAGCTTTGAAGACTACTCTAAGGATGTAAAGGACGCTGAAATAAGATTTGTTAAAAGGCCCAAGAGGACCGTCGCAATAAGACTTGACCCGGAAGATATTAAATCAGTTGAAGCTATTGCTGAACGAAAGGGGCTAAGTTACACATCCCTTCTCAGGATGTGGATCAAAGAATATCTAGCTAGGGACGCAAGGCGTATTGCTTAAGGCGAAGAAGGAGTAAGGTTTTTCGTATAGCCGTGAGGAGGTAAAGATATGTTAACTAAAGCAACCATTGAAGATCTTAAGTTCATTCCGCTCTTTCGAGGACTAACCGAAGATGAGTTGCGATATCTAGCACGGGATCTTGAGGAGCGTGATTACAAAGAGAAGGAAATCATCTACCAGGAAGGAGATATATCAGTTTTTTTGTATATCGTTCAGCGGGGAAGGGTAGAGATAACCAAGAAGGTCCCAACCGGGCATCGGCAGGTGATAGCGGTTAAAGAGGCCGGCTCTTTCTTCGGGGAGATCTCATTTTTTGAGAATCGTCGGCATGCCTCCAGGGCGAAAGCGCTCACGGAGACAAGGATTATCTTGCTCAACAAGTTGATTTATGATGATACTGAAAGGGAGAAACCTATCTTGGTCCATAAGCTGTTGCGGGAGATTATCCTGGTTGTAAGCGCCAATCTGGAGAATACCAACGATATGTTTCTTCAAATGATCCATTATGTCTTTTATGGCGGTAAATCAGAAGAGGTGGAGATACCCAAGGAAAAGAGTAATCAGTAAATTCCTGCAGGAAAAAGATACCTCTCTAAATAAGTCTCTTTAGTTCCATTTAAAAAAGTCTGCACCGGCGACTAAATCGTAGTAAAGGGGACGGCAGGCTGTCCCCTTTAGTTCTCGTCCCATAAAGGTGGGGTTGCCGTCCAAGGCTGTTGACAATAAAAGAAGGAAATAGTAAGCTGATTTTATGTGGAGAAAGAAACCGATATTTCTCTTATTTATAATCTTATCGTTTTCCATCTGGCTGATCTGCCCATGGAATAATCTATCCCTGGCGGCCTCATCATACGCTTCAACCCATACAGCCCATGGCCATCCCTCTGCCCACGAGGAGGAGACTCATCATGCCTCTAAAGGCAATGATCATGGCTGCATAAACCCGTTCTCTTACAGCAAGGAGGATACCTCTTCTAAGATTTCATCGATCTATCTTGAAGCCCTGGAGATGGAGACCTCCACTCATCAGGCAACAACTGTCACAATTCAGCTCTCCGATCCCCATCCTCTAAAGTTTCCTGTCCATTTATGCCAGATCTATTCAGTCTATCTTCTCTGATATTTTTCTTCGCTTAGCCCTCATTATATAAAAATGCCTGCTGGATGATTCTCCTGCAGGATGGCAATAATATCTGGAGAATGGACATGATAATTAAGAAAACATTTATATATCATTCATTTGTTCTCCTCCTGCTTCTTATCCTCTTGATCGCGTTTGAGGCATCGGGGGAGGCATGGGCGATAGCAAAGAGGGACCGTATTTTCTATCTTCCAGGGGAATATAACTTCGCCTTTTACAATAAACACCCTAAGGTCTACAGGACAGTAAGCGCAGACCACTATATACATGCCATAGCCCTTGAGATCCTATTTAGGTATGGGAGCGAGAATGAACTCCTTGAGGGAGAGATCTATGAGGAGGCCCTCCGCATCTGGTCTAACCCACCCAGGTTTGGACTAACAACGGAGTTGACCTCGCCTGAGTTCGCAAAGCTTTCCTGGAAGGCGACTAATATCTTCGACTGGGCAGATATGCTCCATGAGCAGCTTTACGATATCCTGGCAGATGAAAGGATAAAAGATAAAAAGAGGGCATATGAGGAGGCCATTGCCTATTACCTTTCAGAGCCTGACCTTGCGCTATCGCCGGATACGATCCCGATGGATGTTATGGATAACCA
Organism: uncultured Nitrospirota bacterium; assembly: GCA_964648095.1. Lineage (GTDB taxonomy): Bacteria > Nitrospirota > Nitrospiria > JACRHA01 > JACRHA01 > JACRHA01. The sequence continues at coordinate 4,929 of CAZYNY010000027.1, forward strand.
GTACTATTCCAGCGCCTTCCGTATCAGTTACCCTAAATTCAATGCCCTGATATGGGCCTTCCACTGGCTTGAGCCTACATTTTTTGAGGGCCTCCTCCTATTTGAAGACCCGATAAAGCGGGAAAAGATATTGCAGATGTGGATAGATGAGAATATCGACTGGTTTAAGAACCCGACCCAGAGGATGCCCTTAATGCGCGATACCGCCTTCCAATGGACCAAGTTCTCTCCGGTTGCTGCCAATATCTTTGATAATGTCCACACCCTGCACGGGATGATAGCAGACATAATGGCATCCCCTAAAGTAAAGGATAAGCAGACAGAGATAACCAGGGCTATCAAGCTGATGCAGACACTGCCAGGGTCTGATTCTAACAACAGGATGACCCAATTCCTTCCTTTAAGACGTGATGGGAGCTACTGGAAGGATACATCTATGATGCAAGAGATGTTAAAGATGGGTCATGACCCGGTGGCCCATATGCGCCAGGAGATGGAGGAGGAGATGAAGAAGATGGAAGAGGAGGCAGAGAGGATAAAGAAGATACCGTATATTAAAGAGGGAGAATGAAGATGGGTAAAAAGATCTTAGCAATCTTATTGATGCTCCTTAGCTGGTTTAGCTTACCTCTTTATGCCCAGGTGGATTTCAGAAATACCGATCGGGGGAGGCCTATATTAATCGAGGATGCATACCCTATAGAGTTTTTAGCCTTTGAGCTGCAAGGAGGAATTCAATATGAGAGGAGGGAGGGAGAAAATGGGTTAGGTTTCAGGCCTGAGTTCAGGTTTGGGGGCTATAAGAATCTACAGATAGGGGTTGAGGCCGGCTATAATCGCCTGTGGAATGAAAAAAGCAGATCAGGCATCTCCGAGACGGCTATTCATCTCCTCTACAACTTTAATCAGGAGGGGCTTAATGTTCCCGCCCTGTCGGTCAGGCTTGATGGAGGGTTGCCAACAGGAGGGCTTGGAAGCGATCATTTTCATGCAAGCGGCGCCGTCCTGGTAACTAAGACATTAGGATACCTAAGGCTCCATTCAAATCTTTCCTATACCCTGGGCCCAACCTCCTCAGAAGGCCAGGGATCGGATATCTCCAGATATTTTTATGGCATAGGCTTTGACTATACCTGGCCCTTGAGATTCATCATGATAATGGGGGATGTTGTGGTAAAAAAACCTATTGACGGCGAAAAGGCTGAGGTAGCGCTGGAATTAGGGACAAGGATGCAGGTCCATCCTAAGTTGGTATTTGATGCGGGGATCGGGACAGGCGCTTTTAGGGAAGATGGAAGGGATATCATCGCCACAGCCGGAGTAACGTACATATTTGGGGTCAGGAGGATCTCATATTAAAGGCGCCTAACTTATATTTATGGCCGGAT
>CAZYNY010000027.1:6326-12158 GCA_964648095.1 uncultured Nitrospirota bacterium
TTTAATATCTGGTGCTATACTTCATTAAAAACAGGAGTACCAGGGAAACAATAAACAATAGGAGGGTCAAATGAATACCAAAATGATGGGCGTTTTTTTGTTGGCATTGATGCTTTTGGTCGGTCCTGTAACCTCTGCACAGATGATGGGTGATGGGATGATGAAGGGCAGCCAGAAGGAGATGGAGAAAAAGAAAGAGGGCCGGATGCCGATGATGCACAAAATGATGGATGATATGATGGAGATGATGCGTGAGATAATGAAAGAGATGAAGGGCATGGCCCAGGATCAGCCGACCAAACAGAAGATGGAAGAGATGATGAAGCGGATGGATGATATGATGAAACAACACAAGGCCATGATGGAGGGGATGATGGGTGGTTCCGGGATGGGTGCCAAATAATCAAATCCCTTAACGGAGGGAATTTGATTTGACATTTAATTATAAAGGGGTAGATCTATGGCCCAGATCTATGGCCCAGATCTATGGCCCATAAAAAGTGGTCCCAGGAAAATGGCTGGTTTAAGCAGCTTAGAAGTATTGCACTGCTAGGACAGAGCCTCGGAAATGCCCCTGCCTGCCTGTTGACATTATTTTAGGAATTGATATACTGGCAATTAACACTATCCTCATCAAAGGAGCTCAACATGGGGTAACTGTCCAGGAAGATAGCCCTAAGAAGATTACTGTTCTATTTCCTTATGATCCCGTCCTGGCTGCAAAAGCCAATACCATTCCTGGCCGTAAATGGCATCCTACAGAAAAACAGCGGGACTCTCCTAATACTAACGGAATATTAGAAAAGGTTTTAAATACCTTTGAAGGCGAGAAGATCATCAGTTTTGAGGAGACGACAGAAAATGGAAAATTACTCCGGGTAATGCTCCCCCTCTTCTATGGAAAGGGCTGCCTTACCTGTCATGGCGAGCCAAAGGGTGAGGCGGACATCTCAGGGTATAAGAAGGAAGGGGCCAAGGAGGGAGACCTAGGAGGGGCTATCAGCGTCAAGCTGCCGCCCCGTTTAATACTTAAATAAATATAATTTTTCTCAAGGGGGGGGAATGGAGATAGAGATATTCAAAGGAAATATCCTTGACTCCGATGTAGATGTAATAGTAAATCCAGCCGATAGCTATGGATGGATGAATGGAGGGGTTTCAGCAGTTATAAAAGAGAAGGCAGGCCCTGAGATAGAAAAAGAGGCAATCCTAAAAGGGCCTATAGCTGTAGGATGGGCGATACTTACATCAGGAGGAAGAACAAAATTTAAGGCCATCATCCATGCCTCCACCCTGGATACCCAATGTGATAGGGCATATCCAGAGAATATATCAGAGGCTACTATGTCAGCGCTGAAACTTGCCGACAAATCAGGATATTCTTCTATTGCGCTGCCGGGCATGGGAATGGGGCGCGGCAAGATTGATCCAGAGAAGGCTGCAAGGGTAATGATCATTACCATAAGATCCTTTAAGCCTGATAAAAACCTCGCAAAGATAGTTTTGGTCGATATAAGAGATGAAATAGTAGAGGCATGGAAGAGGTCATATCATAACACACCATCAGGATCATTGATGGAAAACAAGATAGTTCTGCACTTCCTTGACAAGAGAATCGTGAAAGGTATCACAAATAATTTTTCACCGAATAAAAAATTGTTTCACATTGAAGAAATGGATACAAAAAAGGTAATCGAAGTCGACGTTGGGCAACTCAAGGGAATCTTTTTTGTAAAGAGCCATGAAGGGAATAAGCAATATAAGGAGAAGAAAAATATTGAGAGATCGGGTCTTGGGAGAAAAGTAACGGTCACATTCAGGGATGGTGAGACTGTCATTGGATATACTACAGGCTTTTCACGTGACAGGGCGGGATTTTATCTCTTTCCAGAAGACCCTGATAGCAATACAATAAAGATATTTGTGGTAATTGATGCCACAAAGGAGATCGCCTTTTTATAAGATATTGAATTGGCAGTATCGCTAAAATAGCCTATCTTGCAGCGTCTAGGGTGCCATTGTAAGCTCTGCTCAATTAACGGCCACGTTCGCTAGTACCTGACTTTATCTGCTATTGCCAGGGACTTAAGATATAGACGATTGATAAAGCATCAGCAATGCAGCCTTGACATCCGTTATTCCCTGTCATATACTACGCAAAACTTATGAAGAAGTCAAAGGATAGTTACACAATAAATGGGAGGATCTGGGTAGAAAAAGGGGGGGAGACATATATAGGATATGGCAGGGTAGTCCTGTTGGAGCTTATCAAGAAATATGGTTCGATAAGCATGGCAGCACGGTCAATGGATATGTCGTACAGGCGTGCCTGGGAGCTTGTAGAATCAATGAACAGGCTTTCAAAAAAGAAACTGGTTGAGACCAGGACAGGCGGGCGAAGCGGAGGAGGGGCTATTGTTACCGATGAGGGTGAGCGGGCAATAGAACTTTTCTGGTCGCTTTATGATGATCTCAAGATATTTCTGAAAGAGGAAGAGAAGAAACAGGCAGAGACTGTTAAATGAAAAGGCCGGACCTACTCAAACTTTTTATGATCGAAAGATTTAATATTTATCTTAAAAGGTGTCGCATAAAAAGTTTTCATAGCCCCGGCCTTTTGTTGTTAACACTATCTATTATTGTGGTTGGCAGATTTCCCGATTTACTGTATGCCCAGGATCGGCATGGTAACAGGGAATTAATAATTGCTGCTGCCTCTGATTTAAATCTTACCATGCCGGATATAGTTAAGGGTTTTAAGGATAGTGGGCACGAGGTAGAGGTAAAGGTGATATTCGGGTCTTCGGGAAATCTTGCCTCACAGATCATAAATGGGGCACCATTTGATATCATTTTATCGGCAAGCCCGAATTATATCGAGCAGATGGATTCAGCCGGGGTTGTCATTGCCGGCTCCAAGTCTTTTTTTGCGATCGGGAGGATAGTCTTATGGGTCCCTAAGACATCAAGGATAGACATAGATGTATCAGGGATCAAGGGTCTTCTTGATCCCTCTGTTAAAAAGATAGCTATTGCTAATCCTCAGCATGCCCCATATGGGAGGGCTGCTGTCGAGGCCATGAAACAACTTGGCGTATATGAAAAAGTAAAAGATAGGCTGATACTTGGTGAGAATATATCCCAGACAGCCCAGTTCATCCAGTCTGGGGCAGCAGATATAGGAATTATTGCCCTATCCACTGCCCTTTCTCCGAAGATGAACGCTATTGGTAGATTTCGGTTGATACCGGAAGGCTCTTATAATAGGATAGAACAGTGGGCTGCAATAATAAAAAGATCTAATAATGTCCGGCTTGCAGAGGTGTTTATCAGTTATTTAGGGGGAGAAGAGGGGAGAAGGATATTATCGGAATATGGTTTTCTTATCCCTAACAATAAGAATGACAAGAGAGATAGATAATGGATTGGGAAGCTATATTATTGACCACAAGGCTGGCCCTCCTGACATCGATAACGCTCCTTATTATAGGTCTTCCGATTGCCTATTGGCTCTCCTTTTCAACGTGGAGATTTAAGTTTCTTGTAGAGGCTATAGTGGCCCTGCCGCTTGTTCTTCCTCCAACAGTAATCGGGTTTTATATATTGGTCGCAATGGGGCCAAGGAGCCCCATTGGAGGCCTATGGGAAGGCCTGACAGGCGGGCACCTTGTATTTTCTTTTGGAGGGCTTCTTATTGCCTCTGTCTTATATAGCCTTCCCTTTGCTGTCCAATCATTTTCCTCCTCCTTTAATTCCCTGGATAGACACCTGGTGGAGGCGGCATGGACACTTGGCGCCTCAAGGTTAAAGACGTTCTTCACGATCATGATCCCCCTTTCTACATCAGGGTTAATAACCGGTGTTGTCTTAAGCTTTGCACATACTATGGGGGAGTTTGGGGTGGTTCTTATGGTAGGGGGTAATATCCCCGGTGTTACCAGGACGGCCTCGATAGATATTTACGATAAGGTGCAGGCGCTGGATTATGCATCTGCCGGGAAGACCGCCCTCTTTCTTCTTATTGTGTCCTTTGCCACACTTTCCATAGTGTATGGTTTTAACAAAAGAAGGATCTACGGATGGCCAGGGAGGTAGCGGCAAATATAATCAAAAGGTATCCATCCGGATTCCGGATCTGTGCAGACCTGGATTTCCATGCGGATGGATCTGTTATGGTACTTTTTGGGCCATCCGGTTCAGGGAAAACGACTCTTCTAAGATGCCTTGCCGGGCTGGAAAGACCTGATATGGGGCGGGTACAGTTCGGCTCCGAGATCTGGTTTGATTCTGATGCCCGAATATCCGTCTGCACGCATAAAAGGGGTGTAGGCTATCTCTTTCAGGACTATGCCCTCTTTCCTCACCTTACAGTTACAAAGAATATAACATACAATCTCTCAAGAAGAGAGGCAAGGGAGAGGCTTGAGGATATCATCGGGCTGTTGAGATTAAGTGATGTAAGGGATAGATTTCCGGCAAGCCTTTCTGGCGGGGAGCGCCAGAGGGTCGCGCTGGCCAGGACCCTCATAAGGAGGCCCAAGATCCTCTTTCTCGATGAGCCTTTTTCCGCCATAGATGCCGCGGCCCGGGAGCAGATCAGGGGTGAGATCAAGGTTATATTAAAGGGATTCCAGACCACAACCCTCTTAGTAACACATGACAGGACCGAGGCCCTCTCGTTAGGTGATAAGCTGATCCTCATTTCGGAAGGTGAGGTGCTTCAGATGGGTAATGTTGATGAGGTATTCAACAGGCCTGTAAACCAAAAGGTTGCCTCTATTGTAGGGGTTGAGACTGTTGTCCCCGGAAAGGTGACCGCTATATCTGAAGGCCTTGTTACGGTCGATGTCTCAAGTGAACGCCTTTTTTCCGTAGAGAGTAAAGATATATCCGGAGATGTATTTGTCTGCATAAGGGGCGAGGATATAATACTCGAAAAGGATGCGGCATCAAACAGCAGCGCGAGGAATCGCTTAAGGGGAAGGATCAGGAAGATCGCACTCGAAGGGCCGATAGTAAGGATAATAATTGATTGTGGATTTCTCCTCACCGCACTTGTGACGAAGCAGTCTTACCAGGAGCTTGCCCTAGCTGAGGGATCAGAGATAACTGCCTCGGTTAAGGCCCAGTCAATACATCTTATTCCCAGGGTCTGATACCAATTTGTCTTCATTCGGCTACCTGGTAAAAAGCAGGTTGAGGTCAAGGTTAAGGTTTAGGAACTTCTTAGCCTCAGCCTCAGCCTTCTTCGTGCCTCCTCCTTGCCGCCTTGGTATCCTGTTGAATGCGAATTGGTATAATTTTATGGTTTCCACCAGAGGTCAGGGTGAGGGTGGGTGCAACCGAGCTAACCGGTGTTATGCTGCTTTTTTGCACGTCCGGTTGAGCGCCTTGATAGGCTCATAGATTTTTGTGCAAGATTTATAAGGGAGCGAAGGGCCTTGTTTACGGCTTCTTCTGTAGGGAATGCCTTAGCCACATCAGGGCTGAGAAGCACCAAATTGGTTCCCTTTTGGTAAGATTCAAAATACTTGCCCCGAACGCCTGGCCCAAGGTCTTCACGGTTATACAAGGGACGCAACTCTTCAGATTTAACCTTCTTCATAGATTCTCCTTTCCTTGCGGTCCATAAGTCGCGAACTGATAATCCTTGTCTTTTCTCCACGGTCTGTATGTGAAACAACGAGTAAACGGTTATATTTTGACATCCCAAAAGTAAGATATCGCTGTTCATTGTCAGAATGATCAGGGTCTGCAAAGGTCATAGCCAAGCGGTCTCCAAAAACTGTTGCTGCTTCCTGAAACGTGATTGTATGTTTTTGTTCATTTGAA
>CAZYNY010000027.1:12168-30506 GCA_964648095.1 uncultured Nitrospirota bacterium
GAATACAGATTTTTACTATTCTTTTAATCCACATAATTTTTTTTGTTTTTAGTAAATAATTTATTTTTGAAAATGGTTTTGATCCAAAAAAGCCATAATGACATGAATAAGGTGATGGGTGTGATGATTTTATAATTGTATGTTTTTTTTTATTTGAAACAGCCTTCTTAGGATCCCACTCGAATTCTATCACTACGGCCCTTTAACTATTTGTGAATATTATATCAGAAAATGGCTGACTAATTGCATCGGAAATTTGAGGCATCTTATCCATACTCTTAAGCATCAGATATGGTGTCCCTATACTAACTGCCAGAAGAAAACCTTTGGACAATTTTCTGAAACAAGTCCTGTTCATACTGTCCCGTTGTCACACATTCCAGTTGTTTATCGTTTGTGCTGTCCAGCGTCCCTATCACCATTCTACCTTTTACCGTGGGACTAATAATCAATCTGTTGGTTCCAACTGACAATCCCAAGGTGACCGTGGTTACGGTTCTTTTATCTTTCATATAGGGGATACCCATGCCTGTACCGCAATCGCACTGGTCTTCAGTTAGTTTTACATCACGAGACAATGTGGTGATAAGGCCATTCTCCTTATCGCTATTCTGAATTTGATAACCAGACTCAGTTAGTATCTGGATTGCGGCAGAATAAATCGCTTCCTTAGATCCGTTGATTTGAGATAAATATGGCTTCTGTGTAATTATAGGCCCTGCAGCACACCCGCTTAAAAAAGCTACAAAAATAACGCATCCCACGAACGTTTCATTTTTTTTTCTGAACATTGCTCCCTCCTTTTTTTATGGCCAATAACGCCTGTGTTCAGGTGCGGCGAAACCGCACAGCGGTTGAGACGTCACATGCAACACAGGCGTAGATTTAAGTTTTCTCGAACCTGGAATCAGGCACATATGGCGCCTCCCTCACGTACATTACTCCATTGCGCTCGAACCGAATGTCTGTGACTGGGATCAGGCTTCCATACCATAATTTCGGGTTCATTTGATCAGCCATCATTTGGCCCATCGCATCGTTGAAGGCGCCGAGCACAGCTTTTTGAAATCGCTTGAATTCACACCATTCCGGTCCGCCTTGGACTGTACAGAAAACGAAAGCGTCAAAGGCACCTTGGTGATAATCGACCGTAATACAGGCTGCGTGATCTATGTTTGTTGAGTCGTTGCGGCATCGACGTACCAATAGACTCTCGAAGTTATCGGCATTGAGATACGAGTACCCATTGTTCACACCTATGAGCACACCCGCGCCATCCATGTTCAGTGCCTTGGCGGATTGGCGAATTTGCTTTGATGCCTTTTTCACAGCAGTCTGAAGGGGCATAGACACCAACGTTTCTAACTCTCGACGAATTTCAATCGGAGCCTGATCAAGTTCCAGATCGACAACCCCTTTATCTGTCGTGAACCTCTCATAAAGGGCAGCGATCTTTGACTGACGCCCAGATTTATTGAGCCCTTCCTCTTCGAAAATCTTCAGCTCAAGAACTTCATTTGGAGAGACGTAATCAGCGTTCAGCTCTCCCTCAATTGGCTCCCGTATATCTACATATCGTTTCCACCCGAGCGACTCAATGACGCCATCAATGAACGACTCCGTGATTCGCGGGACTGGGAACATGGCTCTCATGAAATCTAACAATGTTATTGGGTCCTCAGGGTCTTGAAAAATCAGCTTTATTCCTTTTCTCGTTTTGAAACCACCTTACTGACGGTAGTATGGTGGATCTTCAGATGATCTACAATCTCTTTCAGCGTATAGTCGTATTTCACAAGGGCGTCATGGATGTTTTTGTCTCTCAGGGCTTTTGTTTCTATCCCTGGCACAGATACTATGCTGAGTGACGAGTGCCACTGACTGGCACCCGCCAAACCAAAAACTGTTTCGCTATCCTCAAACCACCCTCATGCCAAAAAAAGTGGCCTGTGGCACTAGTTCATCTCTTGCGCGTTGTTGGGTATTTTTATATTTCGTCTCCAGGAAGAGGTTTTCTTTCTGGAACTTTATCCAATATCTTTCTGAGGTCCGCTTTCTTAGCCCTTTTTGATCTTCTTCCCAAGTAATCTTCAGTCAAAATTGCCGATATTTTTTCAGCAACTGCGGAAGATATAAACTGGTTAATTGATACGCCCTCTTTGCTTGCAATCTCTTTGATATGCCTATGTATTGAATCAGGCAATCTCAAACTCAAAGCACTCATTTTATCTCCTCCAACAATTTCTTCGGTGTTATCGCTCTAACTCCAAATTTATCTGTCCCCTTAAAATCCTTCACATTGTGAGTGACTATCGTTTTCGTTCCTGATGCAACTGCCACCTCTAATATATGATCGTCTCCGGGATCAGTTAAGTATGGTCTCCACAAAAAGTAAATATTCTGATGTTTGCTTAATCTGCATAAATTATCTAATACCTTCTCAATGTCCCGACCCGATAGCCCTAATTCTGTTCTATTTCTCTGCAAGATGTATTCATACTCAAATAAAAGTGCGGTTGATATAACTATTTTTACTGTCCCTCTCTCGATTGCCCTGAAAATCTGATGTGAGGCACCAGTTGCTGAATACAACCCAGCATATAATACATTAGTATCGAGAACAACCTTTATTTTCTTCATGTCAATATGATACTACATATGGTATTGCAATAGGCAAGTCTTACCGATTAACATATTAAAGATCTGACGATCCTTGCTAACTAAGATATTAGTGGGCTAGGAAATACCAGATTCTTCCAGGTACTTCTCCGCATCCATTGCGGCCATACAGCCTGATCCTGCCGCAGTAACCGCCTGTCTATACCTATGATCCTGAACATCACCGGCAGCAAAAACTCCCTTTATGTTCGTCTCGGTAAAGTTTCTGGTGATTATATATCCTTTCTCATCCATCTCTATCTGACCTTTGAAGAGGGATGTATTTGGCTGATGACCTATGCCCATAAAAACACCATCGCACCTTAACTCCGCATGCTGTCCGGTCTTCACATTTTTAAGCCTGACGCCACTTACCGTCTCATCCCCTAAGATCTCATCTACAATAGAGTCCCACATGAAACTGATCTTCTCATTATTTATGGCCCTCTCCTGCATAATCATCGAGGCACGAAGCTTATCTCTTCTGTGAATAACGGTTACCTTTACAGCAAACTTCGTAAGGAAAATTGCCTCCTCCATAGCCGTATCACCGCCGCCCACAACTACTACCTCTTTGCCCTTAAAAAAGAAGGCGTCGCACGTGGCGCATGCAGAAACACCCCTTCCCATGAGCCTTTTTTCCGATTCAAGGCCTAGGAGCATCGCAGATGCCCCGGATGCGATTATTACCGATCTTGTATCAAATAATTTCCCATCGACCTCTACTTTAAATGGCCTTTTTGTAAAGTCTACTGATGTGACATCACCGCTTACAAAATCGGTTCCAAACCTCTCTGCCTGTTTTTTTGTATATTCCATGAGCTGTGGGCCCATGATCCCGTCAGGGAAACCAGGATAGTTTTCCACCATGGTGGTTATCATGAGCTGTCCGCCTGTCTGGACACCTTCTATAACAAGTGGATTTAAGTTTGCCCTTGCGGCGTATATAGCTGCGGTAAGACCTGCCGGGCCGGAACCGATTATTATGACCTTGGTCATTGGTGCATCCTCCGATCGACCGTATATTATCATAGCTTCAACCTCAACCTCAAACCTTAGCCTCTGCCTCCTTTTATATACCAGTTTGGTAGACAGAACTAAAAGAGGTTGTAAACATCCTTTAACCTGTCTACGACTCCGCCTTGATCTCTATACCAAGATATTTTATCTTCCTGTGTAGATGGCTCCTCTCGACCCTAAGGTCCTCTGCGGTCTTGGATATATTCCAGCCATTATCCTTTAGTTTCTGCATGATATATTCCTTTTCAAATAATGACCTTGCCTCCCGCAGGGAGGAGGAATATAGATAACCTGGTGGAGCAGGGCCGGCTGCATTGGAAGGCTCAAGAAAGAGAAGTATATCCTCTTTTTTTATTAGAGGGCCTTGCACCATGATCATGAGGCGTTCAATGATATTCTTTAGTTCCCTTACGTTTCCCGGCCAATCATACCTCTTTAATATCTCAACGGCCTCATCGGTAATAGATTTCTCCTTCAGTCCCTGTTCTCCTGATAGCTCAATCAAAAAATTCTTAGCAAGCAGTTCAATGTCATCCTTCCTCTCCCTTAGCGGGGGTATATGGAGGGGGATTACATTCAGCCTGTAGTAGAGGTCCTCCCTGAAGTTTCCCTTTTTAATCTCCTCCGCCAGGTTTTTGTTAGAGGCGCCAATAACCCTAACGTCCACCTGGATCGTCTTGCCTCCCCCGACCCTGTTAAACCTCTGTTCCTGTAGCACCCTCAGCACCTTTGCCTGGGTTGCCAGGCTCATATCGCCGATCTCATCTAGAAACAGTGTGCCTCCGTCGGCCAGCTCAAATTTTCCTCTCTTCATCTCTACCGCACCGGTGAATGCACCCTTCTCGTGACCGAAGAGCTCAGATTCAATCAAAGTTTCAGGGATGGCGGCGCAGTTTACCTCTATAAACGGCCTGTCAGCCCTTGGACTATAAAGATGTATCCTCCTTGCAACAAGCTCCTTACCGGTACCGTTCTCGCCGGAGATCAGGACCCTGCTATTGGTAGGACCTGCTGTTTTAATCAATTCCTTCAGCCTGCCCAGGGCCGCACTATCACCTATCAGATCAAATCTCCTCTCTATCCTGCTCCTTAATGCCTTATTTTCCTCCTCAAGCTTTTTTTCCCGGAGGGCATGTCTGACTATAAGCACAACCTTTTCAAGGGAGAGAGGTTTTTCAATGTAATCATATGCACCAAGCTTTGTAGCCTTGACAGCAGTTTCAATCGAGCCATGCCCTGACATCATTATTACGATTACTCCGGGGAACAGGGCCTTTATCCTCTTCAGCGTCTCAATCCCATCCATATCAGACATCCATATATCGAGAAGGACAATAGGAGGTGTCTCTCTTTTTATAACCTTGAGGGCATCGTTCCCGCCGGAGGCGGTGAGCACCTGGTATCCCTCGTCGATCATGACTGCCGATAATATAGTTAAAATCGATTTTTCATCATCTACTATCAGGATGTTCTCGGCCATATAGTTCCTCTTTAGGGAATTAAGAATATATCTTAACCCCTACCATTTACGTTATGGGCAGCTCTATAATAAAATTCGTCCCCTTCGGCGTATTGCCGGTTACCTTTATGTGTCCGTTATGATCCGATATGATCCGATTCACGATCGCGAGGCCAAGTCCTGTCCCGCTCTTCTTTTTTGAAAAATAGGGGAGGAACAGCTTATCTGCATCCTCCGGATGTATGCCGATACCTTCATCAGCCACCTCTATCCTTACCTTGCCGGATTTAAGGTCACTTATAGTGGTGATAGAGAGCCTTCCCTTCCTGTTCATCGCCTCAAGGGCATTCTCAAAGAGGTTTACAAATACCCTCTTCATCTGTTCTCTGTCGATATTAAGGGGAGGAAGGTCATCGGCATGATTAAAGGAGATCTCGATATCTTTATGGGCGCCTCTATATAACATGATTACCTCATTTAATATCTCCTGTAGATTACTCGGAGCCGGTTTTGGATAGGGCATTCGGGCAAAATTGGAAAATTCATTAACCAGCCTCTTCATGCTGTTTACCTCGTTAATAATAATCCTCGTAGATCCGTCAAATATCTTTCTGAAATCAGGAGAGTCTTCAAAGAACTTCTTTCTCAGCCTCTCTGTAGACAACTGGATCGGAGTCAGCGGGTTTTTGATCTCATGGGCTATCCTCCTTGCCACCTCCTGCCAGGCCGCGGCCTTCTGCGCCCTGATCAACTCCGACAGGTCTTCAAATACAATTACCACACCGAGGAAATTATATTCTTCGTCCCTCATGCCGGAGATACTCAGGTGTATGGTAATATGTTTATCCTTAAAATCGAGCTGAACCTCCTCCTCTATGGGATTCTTTTTCCCTGAGATTATACTCTCGCTAATATTGTAAATCCTCTGGAGGGGGGGATTGGAAAGAACCTGTGAGGCCTTCTTGCCCCTTACTTCCTCTGCCTTAATGCCGAGTATTGTCTCGGCTGACCTGTTGAATATTGTTATCAAGCCATCCAGGTTTATGGATATGACCCCGGCTGCGGTATTTTCCAGGATCGTCTCCATATATGCCCTCCTCCGGTCAAGCTCAATATTCGATTCCGTCAGGGAGATATTTGCCTCCTCAAGTTTCTTTTTGCTTATCTTTAAATCTTCCGTCATTTTGTTAAAAGACCTGACCAGGATACCTATCTCGTCTTTTGCGTCCACATCTATCTTGAAATCCAGATCCCCATTGGCTATTGCGTTAGTCCCTTCTGCAAGCCTCTGGATCGGGATAGTAATGCCCCTTGCAAGATAGAACCCGAACCATGTGGCTGAAAAGAGGATGACGATGGTGATAAGAAGGAAGGATAGGACGTAGCTCCCCTTTATTGGGTTCTTAAACGCCTTCAACTGTCTGTAATCCTCAGAGGACTTGCTTATCTCCTCCATCTTTCCTACGAGGCTCTCGGGTATATAGAGGTCTGCAATAACTACGCCTATGACGCCTTCAGCCGATCGGATCGGAACAGCGCTCCTTATCAGATCACCGGTTCCTGTTGATCTGATAAGGGTGGCCTCCTCACCCTTCAGCGCCTTCTCTGCTATATCTGAAGAAGGAACTGCCTGAAGCCCTCCTTTGATATTAGGATCTGTTGCCCTGACTGATCTTTTAGAGCCGGAAAAGAGCACCTCCAGGGCGCTTAAATTATATTCCTTCTGTTTTCTTCCTATCTTCTCAGTTATCCCATTAATATTCTCGTCACCTTGTAATCTATTCTCCAGGATGGATTTACTGACCTCCCTTGCATAATGCAGGGTTAAGTCCTTGTTCCTCTGATAATAGGCCTGGCCTACCTCAAGGGAATCCTTCAGGGATTGTTCGACCTGTATGCCGAACCAGTTCTCAATACTGTTTGTGAGGAGGCCGCTTGCCACTATGAACAGTAGCACAGAAGGGATAAGTGAAAAACCTACAAATGCTGCTATGAGCCTTGTCCTGAATCCTGAACCGAGTAGTTTCTGGCGTCTCTCAAAAAATAGTTTTATAAGATTCCTTGAAAGGAGCAGGCAGAGTATAATCACGAGGATCAGGTTTACATTTACAAGGGTGATAATCAGTATATTGCTTGGGAAAAGCGATCTGTCCTCGATCCCCTTGAAATGTATTATAGAGAGGGTGATAGTGAGGGTAAGAAGGAGCGCTGCTGATATTACCCAGACTGCCTTCTGGCTTCCCTTCCTTGTCTTTAGCCCTTCTTCGCCTGGATGTCCTTGTGATGATGCCATAGAAGACCTCATCTCTACCTAGCCTTCCCCTGGGGGTAGATTATTGATGAGTCAGCCCAGGGGGTATCAAGCTCAAGGAATGGGATGAAGAAAAAGAAATAGTCGAGATGAAGGGGGATGGCTGTAGCCTTCATCTGGGCCTTTACGCTCACATAGTAGGACTCCCTGGCATTTAGTATATCAGTCTCTGCAAGCTTAACATTATTTACCCTGGAGCTCAGGTCCACCATCTCCTGGTAATTTTCAATAACCCTCCGGCTATTTTTTGTCCCCTCCCTGCTTGTTACGATATATTGTTTTTTTAAGATATCATATTTAATCGTATATTTTAATGTTACTGAGAGGATCTCTTCGTCGATCCATATGTTCTGCTTTCTCTTTAAAAGGATATAATAAAAGAGATCTTTAGGGATTCCGTTTTTAATATCTTCTTCAATAGTGCTATTAATTGCCTTTATTAACTTTGCTGAGACCAGAATGTCCTTATTCTGTATTGTTACAGAAAGATCTGTAATCTTCTCATCATCTGCGAGCGCGGAAAAGGGGAAAAGGATAGCGGAGGATGAAAAACAGATGATAAGTAAAAAGCCCAGGAAGCCTAATCTATTCATTTTAAATTTAAACCCTGTTCATTATCGACTTTTCCCAGGCGGACTGGAATTCGTCATAGGATATAAAAAAGAGATCCCTGAATGCCTCCTTAAACTCCCTCCCCCTGGAGAGCGCTTCGAGAAGGGTCTTTACCCTGAATATCCCGTATCTATCTATCAGATAATCCACAGCAGAATAACTTTCGGCATAAAGGATGGGCACCCTTGATTCTTCGCTGTCCATAAAGGAATCATGGAGTTCATGCAGCGGGATTATCCTGCCGCCTTTTTTTATTTCACTGATTATTCTCTCTTCAAGCCTCTCCTTATCCCCATGCTCCATATATACGGCCAGACCCTCATTCAGCCACCGCGGGACATCCTTGCCTGAGATATTGTGGATGACAGCGTGTGTATATTCATGAAAGATTACCTTTTCAAGGAGATCCTTATCGTTTAATGCCCCTCCAACGGGAAGCCTTATCTTACCATCAAATATACCCTTTGTCCAAGCAGGAGTGAGCGTTACGTCCCTGAACTTTTCCTCGGAATAGAGGATGACAGTAGTCGGATCCCCCGGATAAAAAGAGAAGGAGGCGCCGACCTCCCTGTATGCCTCTTCAAGGATAATGGTTATTACCCTGGCTATATCCCTCTCTTCCCTCCCTTCGAACCTTACTGTAAAATGTTCTGTTGCCTCCTGCTGAAAGCCTCCTTCTGCCTTCTTCTCCCTGTTGATCTTGCTTAGCATTTCCTTCAGGTTGTTGTCGTTGGGGGCAAGCTTTAATGCGGCCTCAAGATTACTAATAGCCAGATCTGTGTTATCTTTATGATAATGTATCTCTGCCAGCAACTTGTACCCCTCTGTCCTCTTTGGATCTATGGCCAGTCCCCTGTTTATTGACTCTATCGCCCTGTCATCATCCTTTAATTTATGAAGGGCAAACCCCATACCGAAATATGAATCCGGTACTTTATCATTAAACTCCATGGCCTCCCTGAAGTATCTCAATGATTCCCCGTATCTCCCTGCCTCTATCTCTCTCCAGCCAAGCCTGCTTTCAGTGTAGGCAAGGTTCATCTTTAAGGCATCATTATTTTTATCCTTCTCGTGCGCCCTCCTGAAAGAATCTGCTGCCTCTTCATATCTCCCCTGGTTATAAAACCGGAGTCCCTCCTCGTTAAATAGATCTGTTGAGGCATCGTCTTTAATTGTGTTGTTCCTGGTCTCCGGCGCCGGTACTACAGGGTTTTCTCTAGGGGTTTCTTCTTTCTTACCCGGCAGGGGAGGGGGGTTTTCATATATCCTGACCTCATCTCCATCTTGATAAAATATGGAATAGCCGATATATATAGCTACAGCCGCAAGAATGAGTATGGCCAGATTGATTGATCTGTTAAATGTCCTGTTTTCCATAGTTACATAATTAAAAGGTATGACCGAGGGTAAAATGCAATTCTGAGCTGCTTTCATCCGGCTCCGGTTCAAGCTTGTATCCTAAATCTAACCTGAATGGCCCTATGGGGGTATTGTATCTTAGACCGACCCCAGTTGAATATTTCATCTCCGAGACATTGATCTCGTTGTATTCCGGCCATACGTTGCCTCCATCGAGAAATGTCACAAGGCCCAATCCCCAAAAGAGTGATATCCTGAATTCGCCATTTACAAGGAGCATCGCATTTCCGCCGGTAGGCGTTCCGTCTATTACTGTAACGCCGGGGATACCGAGCGAATCCTGCAGGTATCCCCTTGCCGTGCTCCTCCCGCCCAGGAAGAATCTCTCGCTGATCGGGACGGCAAGGGTCTCGCCAAAATTCTTTGCAGCCCCGCCCTTCGCTGATAAGGCAAGGACGAACCATCTTGTAACCGGGAAATACCAGCTGCTCTGAAGGGATGCCTTAAAAAACTGTACATCGGATCCCAGGGAGAATGCTGCATCCTTAAGAAGGATTCCGTTCACCGACCCTCTTGATGGATTGAATGGGTCGTCCCTGCTGTCCCTCTCCAGCGAAAGATTAATACTGCCTATGGTTACCCTTCCTTCATCCTCCGGCGCCAGGATTGCGCCCGGTTTAACATCCAGCAGCTTATTGGCTTCAAACTGGTAGAGAAAAGACCCCTTTACAGATGGAGTAAATGCCTTATCCAGGCCGAGGGTTCCTCCCGCCTGTCTTAGCTCATAGAGCACATCCCTTGTGTCCGAGGTGATCCTCTTCTGTGTAAGATCCGTCAGGCCGATCCTTGCATCTACCGGGAGATTTAAGACCCGCGGCTCCTTATAATTTAAGGAAAACTTCCTCTCGATCCGGCTTAAGTCACCCCTTAAGCTCGCATATCTGCCTGTCCCGAACAGGTTGGATTGAGATATCTCGCTAAACCCCCTTAACCTCTCAACATCACCATAGCCTATACCAAAATCGAGTGCACCTGCATTCTTTTCCTTGACGGCAATTACCATATCTTTAATATATTCTTTTTCTCCTGCCCTGAAGGGCTCTACCTTCACATCACTGAAAAATCCCAACTGATATATCCTTTGCTGACTCCTTAGGATCTTCTCATAATCGTATGGCTCGCCTTCGTGAATAATAAGCTCCCTCAAAATTACCCTTGACCTTGTAAAATCATTCCCTCTTGTCACTATCCTTCCAATAGAGGCAGGCCTGTCTTCATCTATGAGATATAAAAGTTCAACCCCCTTCTGATCATCCCTTAAGACCGGTTTTAGATTGACATTGGCATATATGTAACCCATCTTTGCGTATAGCGTCAGGATATTAAGCTGTCCATCGCGGGCAGATGTCTCCAGGTAAGGCGCTCCGGGTTTTAAGGGAATATTGTCTAAAAGTTCCTTTTCAGAAAAGAGCCTGTTTCCATGTATCTCTATCCTGTCAACAAAGGTTTGCACCCCCTCATCTATTTTCAGGATTAAAACCATATTTTCTTTTGCGTCATCTATGTAGACCTCTTCTTTAATCTTCATCCCGATAAACCCGTTCTTAAAGTACAGGGCCTGTATCCGGTTCATATCGTCCTCAAGTTTATTCCTGTCCAGTATTGATGAGAACAGATAACCCTCTTCTTTAAGTTCCATCAGTTTCTTTAACTCCTTTGAGGAAAAATAGCTGTTACCCTCAAATACTATCTCCTTTAACGAGACCTTTTTCCCCTCCATTATCTTAATCGCTATCTCTGTCTCGTTCATATCCGGCTTAACATTCCTGATGTACTCTGCCTTTGCCAGCATATACCCTTTGGTCTTATAAAGCCCCTCGATCCTCTCCATGGAGGCATTCAGTACATCATCATCAGAACTCCTTTCCTCTTTTATCAGAAGGAGCGGTTCAAGTTTATCCCTGGAAAACACACTGTTTCCTTCAAAGACGATCTTTGTATGACGACCTGCCTCTATTGGTATCTGTATATCTACCTCGTTTAATTCTTTGTTGTATTGAACATCCGGGGGTCCGATAATCGCGTTAAAATATCCGTTATCCTTATAGAAGTTCTCCAGGGACACCATATCCCTCTCCAGTGTTTCGCCTGAAAAGAACTCTCCCTTTCCCAGCCTGATCTTGAAGAGGAGGTTTATATCCGGGTAGACCCTCTCTCCTGTGAATCTTAACTCACGGATCCTTGTCCTTTTTCCCTCCCTGATGTTCAGCCTGAGCAGGGTCCTGGCCTTTATCCCCCTTCCTCTCTTTACCACCTCTTCGACCTCTGCATGGAAAAAACCTTTTTTGTGGTAATAGGAGATCAGATCCGACAATATCTCTCTTAACAGGTCATCTGTAATCTCCTCGCCTTCACTCGCCCTTATCTTCTCCATGAGTTCTTTTGTTGTTACAAACCAGTTTCCCGAGATCACAATCTCAGATATGATCTCCTTCTCAATCAATGTATAGGTCAGGACAACCCCGCTGTCCGCAAGCTCTGCGTCTATAGTTATATCCTTAAAACGCCCGTCCTTATAAAGCTGGTCAAGGCTCCTCCTTACAGCCCTGGAGGAATAGAGATCCCCCTCCCTTATGCTTATCATATCCTTTAACCACTCTATCCTCTCACCCCCTTCTGTTTTTATCTCTATAGATGTAATCTTTTTGCCCTCTATTTTAGATTCAGAGGCATAGAGAAAGGGGGATGTAAAATTTAAAGCAATAAACAGAGAAAGAGAGATAAGGCAGATACAAGAAGCCTGGCTTAATTTATGATCCATCTATCCTTATAATAGGCTATTTGAATTCGAATCTGAATCTGATGTCTCCCCCAAGCAACCCCTTTTCATCCCTGGTGCCGATCAGAGATATGTTGCCTGCAAGCCTATACTCTACCTGGATCAATTCCTCAACAGAAGGATCCAGCGTAGAGGCATAGGTAACAGACATCCTGTCATCCAGCAGTTTCTTTTCTACTGTGAATCTCGGGCCTGATGACGATTTAACTCCTGAATAGTATGGGTTGACCTGAAAGCGGTCCACACCCGTTATGCCCTGAACCTTCTCCTGAACAAGCTCTTCTACCAGCAGAGAGGCAGCCGCCTCCTGCCCTACATTCTTCTGGGTCTGAGTAAACTCAGTCGAAGTCCTTCCTACTGTAAGGAGGGCAAGGATATCAGTCTCGCTCAGAGGGGGATTTGATGAGAGCTGCAGGTCAAAACGATCGAGGGTTCCTGCCAGACTGGTATCAATCTTATAGGTCCTTACTTTTGTGTTGATCTTGAAGTCAAACTGCGGTTTG
This sequence comes from uncultured Nitrospirota bacterium, assembly GCA_964648095.1. GTDB lineage: Bacteria > Nitrospirota > Nitrospiria > JACRHA01 > JACRHA01 > JACRHA01. The sequence goes on from CAZYNY010000027.1 coordinate 24,930, forward strand.
GTTGCATTCGGATCAAGGAAATCTACTGTGCCTGATTTTACCTTAAATTCGTTCCCTCTGAAGAAGACAGACCCGTCATTTGCATCTATCCTCCCTAATAATACAGGCCTGTTTACAGAGCCCTTAAGATACAGATCCAGTTCAAGCGGAATCTTGGCAATATTATTATTTATCCATATCCCATCCTTTCCATAAAAATGGATATTTAAGGAGATATCATTTGATGCCTTGGCAGGCCTCTGGGCAGAGGTGATCTTCCTGACCTCGATTAGCCACCTGTTCATATCTATCCGTTTCTCGTACTTACCCTTCTTGATATCGATCTCCCCGGTAAGCCTTCTTGACTTATTATTTGTCTGAAAGATGAGTGTACCATCGATCATGGAATTAAAGTCAGATATCAGGGCGTGTCTTACTTCCTTGAATTCCAGGATCATCTCTATGCCGGCAACAGACATATTCTTGATGTCTATCTTTCCCGAACCATGTATGTTCCCGCTTCCCACAAGGCCTTCAAATTTTTCAAGAAGGATTTGGCGTTCATTGAAGAGCAAGTTCATTGCAGTTATATTAATCGACTGGGTCAGTACTATATTGGTCTTGACGATACCGCCCACTACCTTAAGATCTCCCCTGATCTTGGGATCCTCCCATTTATCCGATACTGTCAGGGCAAAGACAGCCCTCCCTTTGCTAAGAGCGATATCCCTTGTGAATAGCTTGAGCAGGCTCAGGTCAGCTTCACCCTCTACAAAGATATTTAGCTCGTTCCGGGCAATTAATCCCCCCTTAATATTAAGGGAGGTGCCGTCTCCGCGGAAACTTAATGAGACGATCCTGACCTCCTCTCCTTTTATTTCAATAGAGATCTTTTTGTCGTTTCTCACCTGGTAGCCTGATATGTCAATATTCAAATTCGTAAGAAGGATGTCAGTATTGATCGACTTCGGATCGGTAAGGTTCCCGTTTATTGAAACCCTCCCTGATGTCACGGCCGACACCCTGGAGGGAAGTTCAGGATGAACAAGGTCCAGGAATATACCAACCGGCATATCAGTAAGACTGATATCTGCCGCAACCGGAAGGCTGCCCTTCAGGCCCACCTTTCCTTTTGCCGTGAGCCGGTCATTGATCCTGGCCTTAAAATTCAGATCCTCAGCCTGAGTCCATACCTCGATCCTTGCATCCCCCATATCAGACCCCTGATAAGAGAGGCCGATAATAGAGATGCCGCCCAGTATCTGTGGTTTGGTAAATGTGCCGGTTCCGGATAGCTCAATGGAGGCCTTTCCTTTTATATTCGGGATCCTGTCTGAAACAATATCAAGGTCTTCGAGCCCGAGGGCCTCTGCCTTCATTGTAGATTTGAATGCCCCGTCAAATCCGATCCAGCCTGTCCCCTTAAGTATACTTTTATTTTTTTTCAGGATAAACGTTGAGATCCTGATTCCACTATTGGTGATAGCGAGATCTGCCCTGCCCGAATCGATAGATTGCCCGTAGATCTCTCCCTGCCTTATTGACAGGTTTGCAAGGAGATTCAGCTCCCTGACATATCCCTTAACCGACATCTCTCCGGTAATCGGTGTATTAATCCTGACCTCTTTATGGAACATCCGGGCGATCTCTGGGGGAGATCCGCTATTTATCTTTACTGCCAGATCTATATAAGGGTTATTAATGTCATCCCTCCAGACGATCTTTCCCTGAAATTTATATGATGAAATACCTGTTTCAGCCAGGGCATTCGAAAGTACGATCTCTTCTTCTGTCAAGACTATATTGGAACTAAATCTATTGATACTTACCCCCTCAATGAGGGCATCCTTTACCTCGATCTTTCCCTGAAAGAGAGGGGATGATATATTTCCCCTGAGCTTGCCTGCCAAATCAATCTCCCCTGCCAGATCTGCAATACCTGACCCTTCTAGAAGGGTCTTCAAATCCTTAACCCCTGAACGGACCGAGAGATCCATATCGTTGTTTTTGAACACCTGTCCACTCATCTCAAGAATTGAACCGGCGGAGGATACCTCTATTGTCCTGATATTGAGATCACCGGCAGATATCTTAAATGCAAGCTGAATATCCTCTGGGAGTGAGATGAGGATCTCCTTCCAGGTGGCGCTTGACTTGTCCTTAATCTCATCGGGCCTGCCTGATATCCTTATTTCGCCATCTCCACTCAAAGACTCCCTGTTCAAACCTATACCTGTAAGCGATATATTTCCGTCTATTGTTTTGCCGGGAACAGGGAATCCTTCGGGTATTATTTTCTTTACCTCCTCAGTCTTAATCTTTTCAAAGATAAGTTGCAGGTTGTATCTTGGCCCTTGTTTTTGGGAAATGGAGCTTGTTATATTCCCTGTTAGATGTCCGCCAAATATATCGGCTGAGGCATTTGAGAACATAATCTGATCCCTGGATAGGGAGACAGCAGAGCTCATCTCTCCAAACGGCGAAGATTCATAGGAAAGGTTCTTCAGGGATAGCCGGCCCTTCCAGAGGATATCAGGATATTTGCCGCTGATCTCTCCCGCGGCCTCCACCCTTCCATTAATACCTTTAAGGGGTTGGTATAATTTATAGATCCCATCAAGCCCTGTTGAAGACTTTACCTCCAGGTTAATTCTCGGTTCCTCGAAACCGCTGATCGTTCCCATGAGGCTGAGCAACAGATCCCCTGATCCGGTTTCTAATCTCTTAGTCTCAAGATAATCGGGGTGGAGGGCGGCCTTCCACTCTACCTGGGCAAGTCGCCTTTTAATGCCGGATACACTCAGCATAATATCCCTCAAAGAGGCTGAGATCTGATAGTTTTGCATAGTTAGATCGGGCTCTATCAATGCATTGAGACCTGCGATTTGAGCCTCCAACCCACCATCCATTGCCTTGATATTCACCCCGCCCTCTCTTATTTCAATCCTCCTGATTACTATTACCTTCTTCCTGCTGCCGCTTCCAACAGCAGACATGGGATTAAGAAGATCTTTAATGCTGCTATCCTTCCCATATTCCAATATAGCCACTACTGGTTCTGTCAAAGATATCTTTTTTATTAGAAAGACCTCTGTAATTAATGACAGGGGCGAAAAGTTAACCCTGACTTTTTTTGCGCTAAAGAGGGATGTCTTAGGGTGATCAACCGGTCCTTTCAGGTAAAGGTCCGTTATCTCGATAGATGTCGGCAGGAGATTAAGACTTACCTTCCCAATCCTAACGCCCTCTCCGAAGACCTTCTCGAGTTGCGTCACTATAATGGGATGTATCATCTCAGAAAGGAGGTTGGAATGGAGGAAGATATTTGTAGATACAATGAAAAAAAGGATCAGAAGAAGGATTAAGATCTTTTTTGCAGGTGAGGAGGGGGTCTTCAGGTCGTTAGGTTCTGCATAATCCTCATCCTTGCTTATTTGATTTCTCTTTCTTTTCCACATATCTCATTCTCAGATCAAAGAGGAGATTATCAAGAAGGATCCCCTCCTCCTTGTTAAGATTTCCCTTTGTCTTCTCTTTCAGTATAGTAAGCAGGTCTATCATCTCCCTTGCCTGAGGGAGATTTACCATCTTTTCTCCCTTGATCGGATCCTCAACAACCCCAAGTAAGATCAAGGTGGAACTTCCAAGCGAGAGGATAAAGGTTGAGAAGTCTATCCCTGTCGGTCTTTCTTCCTCCTCTTTTATGTCCTGATCCATCTTTGGAGGAGGTTCTGCCTTTGGAGCATCCGTGCCCTGGTCGTCTAGGGTTACCCTCCTCTTATCAGTGACCTTAAACCCCTTTTCCTCTTCTGACTCCGACATATTTTGAACCCATAAGATCATTTTAAATTACCATAAATAACAGTATGTTTCAAGGGCTTAAGGATATTACTAAAAACAGACGATCTTGGGAGGTTATATTCTTGGCAAAATAGAGGCGCGTGACAATCCTATTACTTGAATATCCGATCCTAGATCATATAAGATAAAACAAAACAAGAGGGAAACTGAATGCCTGAAAGGTTCACGAAGCTGGTTAAAATCATGGAAAGGCTTAGGGGTGATGACGGATGCCCATGGGATAAGGAGCAGACACCTGAATCACTCAAGCCTTTTTTAATTGAAGAGGCCTATGAGGTCCTTGAGGCGCTCGATGAAAAAGACAGCGCCAAGCTGAAAGAAGAGCTTGGCGATCTTTTATACCAGATCCTCTTTCATGCCCAGATTGCGAAGGAAAAAGGGGAATTTGATATAAACGATATACTTGAAAGCTCTATCGAAAAAATGACCAGGCGTCATCCTCATGTATTTGGAGATAAGAAGGCCAAAGACTCAAAAGAGGTCTTAGTGCACTGGGAGGAGACAAAGAAAAAGGAGAAGGGACACAGGAGGTCGATACTGGAAGGTGTCCCAAAAGAGCTTCCGGCGCTTCTGAGGGCGCATCAGCTCCAATCAAGGGCTGCCAGGGTCGGCTTCGACTGGAAGAAGATCGATCAGGTATTTGATAAGGTGGAGGAGGAGATCTCGGAGTTTAAGGAGGCTTACAGAAATAAGGAGAGGGAGAGGATGGAGGACGAATTGGGTGATATCTTCTTCTCTTTAGTAAATGTGGCCCGGTTCTTAGAGGTAAATCCTGAGGACGCCTTAAGGTCTGCGATAGGGAGGTTTACCTCAAGATTTTCCTATATAGAAGACGCGGCAGCGGCCGAAGGGAGGTCTTTATCCTCTTTGTCGATAGATGAGATGGAGAGGTTGTGGCAGAGGGCCAAAAAGATGGAAGACAGATAGGCAGCGTCAAATCATTAGATTATTTTGAACAGGCTTTCCGGATCGGAAAGAATCTGATAAAATATGTAAAATAGCTATTTTGGAGGCAAACATGAATTTGGTTAAAGAAATCGAATCTGCAATTGAAAAACTTCCAAAGGATGAGTTAACAGCGTTCAGGGAATGGTTTGAAGAATTTGATGCTAAGATGTGGGACAGACAGTTTGAAGAAGATATATCTACAGGGAAACTGGATAAAATTGTTTCTGTTGCGATTGCTGATTTTAAATCCGGCAAATGCAAAGAAATATAAAGCACTTTGCCGGCCCTTCATTCTGGACTTGTTATGAAAAATTACCTGCTGAGATACAGAATCTGGCAGATAGAAACTTCAAACTACTTAAATCAAATCTTTATCATCCTTCACTTCACTTTAAGAAAGTCGGACAATACTGTTCTGTGAGAGTTGGCAAGAAATATCGTGCCGTTGGGATAGAAATGGAAAAAAGAATCCTTTGGTTCTGGATCGGGACTCATTCTGAATACGATAAATTGATATCTTAAAAGTGGCTATCAACGCCTTCCAGCAGACGGCGCATCACGCCGTCACTGCAAGCGTTATGCAATAATTTATCCTTTTCACTTTTTTCCAGTTAAACCCAAATTATGTTTGTTAAGTGTTCAACCTTTCTTGGGCAGGTTAGAGTTCGGGGTTTGTGAATTAGTTTATTTGCTCTGTGAAGTGATTCAGTGGTTCGATCCACTGAGCTTTACGTTGGGTGTTACCCCAGTACTTAAGGAGGAATTAATGGAAGCGAATCCAGTCAGAAT
>CAZYNY010000028.1:0-30234 GCA_964648095.1 uncultured Nitrospirota bacterium
TTCTTGCAAACTCACGATCCGCACCATCTATCTCTTCGACAGCCTTCTCAACAACATCCCATATCTCATCAGGCACATCTGACCCCCAAACCTCTAACAACGCTCCAGGGCTGCCTTTCTCAAGCCCTCTGAGAGGGGTCACCTCTACTTGGGTTCCCTCTGGGAGCTTAATTCCCTCCTCTAATACTATCAAGTTGCCCTTCACAACACCCTTATATCCCATTGTCTCCCTCCATACATCTATATGTTATTTCAGTTAGACACCTACACAGAATATTTTCCATAAGTTTCTTTATGATAAATCTTAACATCCTCAGGAAGATAACACAATAGTATCAAAGTGAGCCATAGGGTTTGCCAGAGGAGCCGGATAGTGGCGATAGGCTTGCTAAAAATGGATTTTATTCCCCACCTCAATCTATTCCAGGTGCATGATACACTTTCTTACTATATATAAGCATATATGCGAGATTGACAGGGAATAGAAAAATGGGATTAAAGAAGTTGTGAAGATGAGAAGGCCTTGGTTATAGCAGAACGATTGCTGCTTGCTTCATAAATCGGCACCTTGAGTTAAATCTTATATGGGATATGGGATGATAAAAGACTAGAAGATCATATGCGGACTATTACCTTTAAGAACACTTATTCATATTCCATCCATTGGTAGTGTCAATACTGATACTATGGAAAAATTAAATAGATTATTTCTAGATTCGCTTCCCCTTATATATTTATCTGCCTGCCTCTTTTATCTTTTGCTCATATTGTTGGATAGCCTTTTTGATTTCGGATCGTTTCGGCTCGCAAAGACATTGTTGTAAAATATTCAGCATGCGTCCAGCCTGCTCTACTAATGTTTTTGCCGTTGCCTCACTCTCGACGATCCGTTCATTCATTCTATAATCTGCCTTGATCCTTTGTCCTTGTAGATCACTAAGCTGAGATGCAACCCTTATTACCTCAGGAACTCCGCAGTTGTGGAATTTAACTTGAACCTCACCATGGCCAGCAGGGCCTTTCGAAACTCTAAAGCCCATAGATTCCAGCACATCGCCACAAACATTATAAACAGCATAGTAAGCACGACTAATTGCTGTGCGATAGTCTACTGGTCTAGAACCCCTGACAAGCTCAGTTGCAAGTTTATGGAATTCTCTAGGATTCATTTTTAAATAATGTCATAAGATAGCCTGATTAGGCTTCTTTCAGGCCAAGGGGCACCGGATACCCACGAATCAGTATATTTATCATACAAATCTAAGATTTCTGACGTTTGACCTAATAATTGGATACGGATTGCAAGCCATTCCTCACCAGCCTCCGGATCTTGTTCTACCTCAAATGAAACCTGCTTCACAGATGGAAAATTCTCTTCAATCAGGCTTAGCGCAACAGGTAAATACCTTAAAATGTCTTTTTCTTGACAGAAGGACAAAATTTGCATTGGTATCTCATGCGAAAATGCAGTGTAGAAGACAGGTTGATATTGTAAGTGAACTGATGATACTAGCCAACTGGTAAGCGATAAAGTTATTGCCGGATAGATTTCTATCCCTACGAGAGGCTGCTGGTATAAAGGCTTAATACTTGAAGGTGCTGCCAATGTTATTGTAGTAGACATCGCTGTTCCTGAAAGGTATACAGACCCAACATTATAGGTTCCCACTTCTATTAAATTTAGATGTTCGTACAATTTATTAAAAACATCCGGTATATTCTGGCGGTTTGAAGGCGTGATTTCATTACCAGGATACGAGAAGAAGAATCGTTCTTTCTCATAGTCAACCGGCCTTGTATCCTCTTTTGCTCCAGAAGGGCTCGGTAAATTCTGCATAAGGGCTACGGCCCTTTGGGAACTTTCTTTAAAGGATCTTGCTGTTGGCATTTTGAGAGTCCTCCATTCCTAGATAACTGCATAATTCTTTAAACTTTGCATGCATTTCTCCCACGTCTTCCAGATTCTTCAAGAAAGAACCAATATCCTGATACTTAAATTCGTAATTAAAATTAATACCACCTGGCTGAGATCGATCTTTTGGCTTCACAACTTGTACTTCTATCATTCCATTTTTCCATGGGAAACTAAAAGTAAGGCCACTCCGCACGTCGTTGGACCTCACAATACTTAGGATCTGCTCTCTATTTATCCCTATTGATCTATCAAATTGCAACTCATCTTCAGAATTTTTGAAGTGGATAACACCGTTTAGATTCATACCGCCCAACTGTAGAGGCGTATAACGCAACAGATCTCCGAAATATCGATTGGTAATTTCAAGGATGGTACTCATCGATGGATTTCCATAGGTTGAATCAGCTATTTGGTATCTATTCTCTTCAATGACGATTGAGATTGGGCCATATTTTATTGTTGAAAGAACTGGTGTTGAGATAAATTCTGAAAACGGAGCAGCCTCCTTCTTTTGCTTTTGTAGAAGAGTCTTAAAAGGCTCTTTATCTTCCGGTAGAACACGATTATTAAGTAAAAAATCATGATTGAGAATCTGCGGATTTAGTCTCCCTATAAAAACGATATTAAAAAATTTTCCTTCAAATAAAGGCATGTAATGCTCCCCCTATACCAAGATATTATTTTATTACTAATTGGTTACAATAATCCACAATATTAATTAACTTTCTTCTCTTGAGCGATCGCCTCCTCAAGAACCCCCCTTACATCAGCCGGATTTTTTGATGCCGCCCATTTCCACTTACTGAATCCACCATGCATGTTTACTGCCCGTACCCATTCATCTAAGAATTCCCTCTTTGTTTTGTCCTGTTGAGTATCTTGCCCTTTCGTCTCTAAAATAAGGAAGCCCCCAGTCTTTAATCTTACAATAAAATCAGGGCGATATTTTTTGACCACACCCTTAAATATGTAAAGTATCTCAAATCCAAGATGATCATTCTTTACCCACGCCTCAACATTGGGGTTGCGGTCAAGCTCAAAGGCCTCAGTAGCTTCCCATGTACTGTCAAACACACAAAAATTGATATGCGATTTTTTGGTGTATTCACACGGCTTCCCCGTATACCATGTTTGCATAGCACCTGTTGAACGAATAGGATGATCGCTGTCAAATATTGGCACTATGGACTCCGTGTTTTCAAAACGGATGGCCTCCCATATATGTTGCACTACCTTGTTCATGTTGAGCGTTATCAGTAAACGCCGCTTGACATCATCCTGATAAAAAATCGGTGGGGAAATTTGAATCTTATTGGAGGTAATGAATTCCTCTACAAGTCTGATCAACTGAGCAAGCAGATACTCCTTATTGCCCTTCCAGCTAGGTTTCATTTGGTCAAAAATATCTCTCGCTGTTTCAAAGATGATTTTTTGCGTCCTGTATTTCAGTCCCAAACCTTCAAGATTAATTTCGGAAATTTTTGTAACATCCGGCTTTCCCTCCACAATTGGCGCCAGTTCCGCCAATGTCGCTGTGTCGCTCGCGTTCAATTCCAAAGGTTTTACCTTGTCCATATCTAACTTCAGCCCAGGTCTATATATGTGATCAATACGGATTATGTTCGGCCAGCTAAGTTCATAACTCTGCTTTTCTTTGACAGGCTCAATTTTAGTCTTTGGTGATGGTGGTGGAGGTGGAGGGCCATCCTGAGATTCGTGAGGTAAAAATGTAAATGGCACTCCAAAGATGTTTACATATTCCGCATCAAACAATCCTGTTTTTGGATTAATTTCATAAGAGGTTCGCCTCAGCCCTCTTCCCACGACCTGTTCACACAGTAATTGGCTGGAAAATGCCCGAAGACCCATAATGTGGGTGACGGTCTTTGCATCCCAGCCTTCGGAAAGCATACCAACGGAGATTACTTTCTGAATTTCCCCGCCAGGTTTTCCGGCTTGTCCTACTGTATCTACTTTTTGCCGAAGGAGTTCGGCTTGATCCTTCTTGGAAAGTTTGTGTGTAGGTTCGTTATCCTGCTCATCTTCTGGATCATCCTCAATTAAGGCGGCTTCTTCCTGAGACTCTGCCGTTGCGAGCACCTTTGAATCAATGTGAAGCGTCCGCTCTTGAATACATAGTTCGTCTATCCGAATTTTTTTATGATCAAAGGCGTATTTGATCCTCGCTGCCGTTTCCGTGCGGTTGGCGACAGAAATCATGACAGGAGGCGTTGAAAATTTAGATTCTTGCCAGGATTTTGCCGTTTCAAGCCAGTCTTTTCCCAGAAGATAATAACCATTGATTGCGAGATCTGGCAGAGGTTCGTACTCCTCTGCCTTACGGTTTAGATCTTCCTTGACCCATTCATAGATATGGTAAAGCTTCGATTTGTATGTCTTTGCATCAGGTACGCCATCATCTCTTATGACAACCCTTGGTGTCTTTACAAGCCCTGATTCTATGGCGTCGTTAAGTCCAAAGTCGCTAACAATCCAGCCAAACAAGGCCTCCTCTGAACTCTTTTTACCAGAGGGTGCAAATGGGGTGGCTGAAAAATCATAACAGGCGAGTATTGCCCTTGTCTCATGGATTCTGTCCATGCCGCCAATCCATTTTGTTGCTTCTTCAATGTCCTCTTTTTTGATGCCTTTTGCCTTTGATTCCGCCGGTACACGCCAGGCATGATGTGCCTCGTCATTAATTACTATGATATTACGGGTGGTGGCTAGCTCTCCGAGGACTTCACGCACATATGCCTCGTTGCTCTTTGCGCCTCGCTTGTCCACGCTTTTCTTTTTGGCAATCTTTTCTTCTGTTTCCCAATTTAATTTGTGCCAGTTATGAATAAGCACCTTGCCCTGGCGTAATTTCTCCAAAAGGGCCGGTGGAACGATGTTGAATTCGTCATAATAATTACCTATGGTTGAGGGTATCAGCACATTAAGCCGGTTTTTAACAGTAAGACCAGGAGCAACCAGAAAGATGTGTTTAGAGAAACGGCTGTCATGAGGATAAGTAACCTTATTTAATACCTGCCAGGCAATCAGCATTGCCATGACGATAGTTTTACCGCTACCTGTTGCCATCTTTGAGCAGATCCGCTTGAACTCTCCGCCATCGGATGGTATCTCTATTCCTACCTTCTCGGCATCAGGCGCCTCGGTAAGCCAAATTAAGGTTTCAATGGCTTCTAATTGGCAGAAGAAAAAGCGGCGATATTCCCGCTCCTCCAAATTATGCCAGTGTTCAAGCAATCTTTTGGTAATTCCAGTAACCCCAGCATAAGGGTTGGTTGGATGTCCCCGCCAGGCTTTAATCCGGGGGCGGATTTGATTGACAATAGGTATCTCGATGAAAATCCCTGGGTCATCAAATGCCTTTGAGCCTCCAGATGCAATCACATATCCCGCAGGGCGTCTGCCTTCTTTGAGGGAAAAGGTGCGGTTCTCCCTATCATAACTCCAGTAATGTTTTGGTTCTTCATAAGGGGAGTTGATAATAAGTTTATCTATGGCTGTCTTTTGCATTATTAGATCCCGATGATCTTTAGGCTTTCAATGCCCCTGTCATCAACTATCTTTATGGCGATCCGCTTATTTCCGCCTGCCTCAAAGGGTAGTGAGACGCTGCCGCGATACACCTCAATGAGATCTTCATCAATCTCTGCCTTAAGGTTCTTTGCAAGTCTGGACCAGCCATCTTTTTCTCCTGACATGGGGAAAAAGACCTGTCTTGGGAATAGACTTCTGCCATCATAATCAGTGTCAAGCATCCACAGGGCTATCTTTTCAGTTCCGCCCGATTCAATTGTTCCTGTCCTGGTATTGTAATAATCAAATCCAACTACAGAAACCTGATATTTGCCCTTATCCTTTCCCTCTTTTATCTTTTCCAATCTGATGTCAGGCTGGCCTATAAGCCAGAAACTCTCATTGCTTGAGCGCTTTTTCTTGAGGTCGTCGGTTAACAGATCGGCATTCATCAGTGCCTTTAAGAGTGTAACACCCGGCCAGTTAAGTTCATCAATATCTTTTGATGCCTCGGGGTCAAACTGGAATGAGGCAAAGACAATAATCTTTGGTTTAGGGACTAGACTTTGGGCCTCTTCGATTGCAAGCGCCACCTGCCTTTGCTCCAAAGGAGCATGTTCAGGCCCGAAAGATACTACAACCCTTTGAGGATTACCTTCTTTTGTTTCCGCATCCGCATGAAGCCAACGTGTACCAGGCAGAGGTTCCACCCGTGAAAACTCTATCTTCTGCCCTCCTTTGCCCCTTATTCCAGTTTTAAGGAGTTCATCACGCCATTCTTCCTGTCGCAAGGTTTCGCCAGAACGGGCTATGGATTTGTCCGCTAGTAACTCCTCATCAATATCAGAAAGAGGTTTAACCAGAGGCGCAGGGACTGCCTCAACAGTAAATGGTCCGGTTACTCTTGCCTTTTTATTGTCCATAAAAGGCTGGTCGTATAGGGTTTCTTGGTCAGGAGGTTCGTTATTAGCGATTGAACCAAGTGTTACGTGCGGTACCATTTTATACTTAAATCCACTTCCTACACCTTCATTAGGATGGGCAAGCTCATAATAGTCAAAAAGCGATGTCATAAGGCGCTGCTTGGCAAGGGTAATCGACACGCGGGAGGTATCGCAGGTAATCCAGCGCCTTCCCCATTGCTCGGCAACATATGGGGTAGTCCCTGAGCCGCATGTGGGGTCAAAGACTAAGTCTCCTGGATTGGTTGACATTAAGATACATCTTTGAATTGGCAATTCTGATGTTTGAACCACATATTTCTTGTCAAGCTCCGAAGCAGTGTCAATCCATACCGAGTTTAACGGGGTTACAGGGTAATCATAATGATAAAGAATATACTGAAGAGTACTACCTGATTTTTGCAATCTTTTTGCTTTGACTAATTGAGCCATTCCCTCTGGTGTTGTTGCCCAGGAATGAACGCCATCAGGAGTTTTACTGATATTTCCACCAGGCGGTGGAAATAATTCGCCCTCAAACTCAAAATTAAAATCTTGATTTGGTCTATATTGTGATGGTTTCAAATAATGTAACCGATAAACTTTTGAACCCTTGGGAAGCAACTTGTGGTTATTAATCTCTTCTGTAGTCATTTCTCTTCTGCTTCCATCATTAAATTCTATGAACCTATAATTTGAATCTCCTTCGATATCCTGTTTAATGAATAAAGGTTTGAACTTTGACGTAAATAAACTTTTGTCTTTCCCATACCACACAATATGATCATATGCGACATCTATAAGCTTTGACTTCATCGGCATTGTTCTAGTCCGGTAAGTTAAAATTGAAATGAAGTTTCTGTTATCAAATATTTCGTCAAGTAATTCCCTGACATGATGTAAATTCGCAGAAGATATTTGGACAAAGATGCACCCCGTATCTGACAGCATCTCTCTACTTAGATAAAATCGATCTCTAAGATAAGTAAGATATGAATGAATTCCTAGCTCCCACGTATCGCGGAAGGCTCGTAACATTTCCGGTTCTGAAGTTAATGAACCATCTTGCCCATCTATTACGGTCTTATTATTGATGAATGGTTGAAAATTTGATCCATAATCTATTCCGTAGGGTGGATCAATATATATCATCTGCACCTGCCCGGCCAAACCTTCTTTCTCAATTAAAGAGTTCATTACTAACAGGCTGTCACCGGCAATCAATCGATTAGACCAGTTATGCTTGTGTTTATAAAACTCGATAGCTTCGCGCAAGGGAGGATTTTCCACCATCGAAGCAAAAAGCGACTCTTGAATAGGACCGCCATTGCCATTTTTCTTTCGTACCGCTTCAATAATAGTCCTGGGGTCTATCCGCTCATGGACATGAAGGGAAACGGTTGGAACCTCAAAAGATGTATGCTCTGCCTTGCCTGCCCAATAAAGCTGAGGGGCAAGATGAGGGTCATAGGCATATTTTTTCTTGCCGGAGTCTCTGTCTGTTTCGGGCGTTACCAGGCCAACAGGAGGATTATTTAAGCGATCTTTTCCTTTATGATCGTATTGTTCTGTGGGCTTCTTATCGGATTTCTTATTCTTCGGCATGCTGCTTGCCTCTCTTTTGTCGTTTTTTTGAGGCAGAAATGCTGATAACGTTAAACTGCGTGAAGCGAGCTATTTATAGCACAGACGGCATAATTACTCAAGTTGGATTTTAAAATATCAGGAGTTGTCCTTAAGTCCTGCTAAGTCCTATGTTTTCTAAGTCTTAAAGACAATAATATGAATATGCAAGTGATGGCATTGCATTTCTTCTCTGCCCAGTTTTGTTCTGCCGCATTTCAAACCGATAAGAATTGATCAATGGCCTTTACCAATGCTTGCAAGTCCGGAAGCCTGGCTGGAAGTTCAAGATAAAGCCGTTCATAATCTAGAACGTTTACCGTCCTCTGAACGACGTTTCGATTCTTCGTATATGGAAAACCTGCAAGGCGATAGATTTTGTCCAGATCGTCTGCAGGATGAGGTCTTAGCTGGATGTCATCGGTTCTGGGATCAAACCCAAGGTTTGTTTTAATTAGTTCTGGCGATAGAGAAGGGTGGATTTTCTGAAAATGCGTATGCTCTGAAATAAACCATGTTTCAAGCTCCATTACGCCTAGGACAAAAACAACCTCAAGTGGTCTTGTCTTCACCTTGTATCGTAAACCAGTCCTAAGCGTAGATATGTCCTTGTATGCAACATCAGGGTATACGTCTCTGATAGCAATGATGGTATCGAACCCTTGGGCCGCAAGTCCGTCATAGCGATCTACGACGTCGGATTTGACACGGTTGTCAGCTCCGCAATCTACAATTTGAGCAAAGTACTTTTGATTGGAGTTTTGAACTGAGGCGTGAAGGATCTTAAATTTTCGTTTCGTAGACTGGCCACCGAAAGCCTGACGTTTTTCAATGTAGATTTGATTCCTGCCAGCAGCCTCTTCTAACAGCTTCTCTACAAAAAGCTGCTCTGTCTGCCCCTCGACGAACACTGCAAGTTTTTTCATTAGTCATTTCTTGATTCATCGAGGAAATTGAAGGCAAAGAAATCGAAATTATTCATCCCAGTGAACTTGAATTGATCAAAGCGCTCTTTCGAGTTCGTGTAGTTGCAGACTCTGATCTTCTGTCCTACCCTTCTGAGTACCGTCCATGTTTCCAGGGGGACTGTGTTCATGACAAAACGGTCATTCGTTGCCATGATCAATTGGACCGCAGATTTCTCAGCTTTTCGCATAAGAAGCTTGATCAAGGCACACGATCTTTCAAAATCAAGACCTTCTCCAATGTCATCTATCAGGACGCAACCCGGCTTCTTGGTCATTTCTGAGTAATTTAATTGGATGATTATCGATAATGCACGAAACATTCCCTGGGACATGTCTATCTGATCAGTGATGTCTCCTAAGCCCGATTCTTTGACATACAACGCTACAATCACTTGAGGGCCCTGAATGATGACAGAGATCGGCTCTTTGGTTCCAATATCATCAATTAGGTAGCCAATCTCGGCCATATCTCCCTTTAGCGCCTCTTTAAACTTATCGCCAAATTCCTTCTCTCCTTGTCGGTAAATCCCGATGACCTGATTTGGATCTCTCGGATTTACTTCTCGTTTCAGGTCTGGGTTAATCATCCCGAATACATCTTTCCCTAGAGGACTGCCAAAGTAGTAGTGATAGAGTGACCTTCCCCAGCTATTCAGTGGCTCAAAAAATGGATGTTGAATAGAATCCCGCCTTGCTACAGCAGCTAACTCGTCTTCAGGAACTTGGAAGTCAATATAATCGCCCAATTTTTCCGCCCATATTTTCCCCGTTCCACCAACACCTCGTTCCAAGTACTTCTTTCCCCCGGCTTCGAACTCTTCCCTTGTTACCTTGCCGTTCGCAATCTGTAGAGCATAGTTGAGTTCTTTACCGTCATTGTCAAAAGTTACAGCGTAGCCCCCTGACAGAATCGTGACTTTTGATTCACCAGCGAGGAATTTTGCGAGGCAAGAGACCACATTCAGTATCCTACTCTTCCCGCTTGCGTTATTTCCGACTAAGAGGTTGACCGGGCCAAACAGGACCCCGTCTATTCTCCACTCACGCGGTGTCCCTTCCCACTGGATATAATTCATCGCCTCTAATCTCATAAAATCCCTCGGTCGTACAATGCTGGCTAACCTTCAGTTAGGCACTTGCCTTTCTTGAGAATAAAATAGCAGTATGCGATTGATGTGTCAATGTCATATCACCCCTTTAAATCGTTAATTCGAATAAATGTAATGTCTGAATGTCAAGTAAAAGGAATCGTAGAGAAAGCTTAAATGTAAATATTTGTATCTTCATATTTTCTTCTGGCAGGTTTCTCTTAATCTCCTTTGACAGATTGGGCAGAAATCCCATCCCTTGATATCCTTATCCTTTAGGTTATTAAAGATGTATTAGATGAGGCTTATACAGCTGCCCTTGATAAGGAATCTGCCTCGCCAAAGACAAAATTAAAAACTTCCTGAACCATAATCTGCTATCATGATAAGGATGATCCCGCCCTCCATGCAAAGGCAAAGGGTAGCGACCCTTACGCCTTCATGCAACCTGAAGGCTAGCTACCCTGCATAATGATTTTTGGGCAATCCCTAAAATCCTAGCGCAATCTGTGCTACATGCCTCCTGTCTTCCCTCTGTCCTGCAACAGCCCCTACCTCCTCTGCGTATGTAGCGTATGCTATCTTTAGAATCCAGACATCGAGAGTTACACCGGCAGTCCAATAGCCCTGATTAAAACCGGCCCTGACAGCCAGAATTGCAGGAAACCTTACCTCGGCTCCAATGTGGACCCTCTTGTAGATGTCATCATCGGTATCTATCTCCTTTGTAATATCATCTATCTCTGCAGCAAGCGTAGATTTGACAATCCAGAAATCAGGGTTTATTGCAAGGCCGATATTCAACTGTTGCGGGAGCTTGCCAAGCTGATCGAAATCAAGGTCAGTAATATTCTGAAGGACAATCGCAAAGGTTGGTTTAATTACAGGCATATCTATATTTATCTTAGCCCCAAGATCAAAGGCAAAGTCATTTTTGCTTTCATCCACATCTTCCAGCGGATCAAAATTATCTGATGCTATATCTATAGCAGTGAATGTGTCTACTACACCCCGGCGCTGGATATATTTTCCAGTTACCCCTATCTGTAAGGTCTTATCGTAAAAGGCGTAGGCGGCAGATGCCAGGAGCCCGACATCAACCTTGGCATCTATGATAACCCTTGGGTCAGCCCTATTCCTGATCTCTGCATCGAGTGTTGCCTGACCCAACACCCCTATACCAAAGTTGTGGAAAACAACGTTAGGAAACAGGGAGGTCCTGAGATGCTGGTGCTCCCCTATAAATCTATTCAAAAGATCTGTAACCTGGGTCGTATTATTAGTATCTATATCCTGCAAATCCTTATACAGATCTATGCTGCCTTTTGAGATCTCAACCAGGGGATTTATGATCTCAACCCCTCCAAAACCCTCTACATCATTCAGGCCTGCAGGGTTATAGAACATGGCATTCTCATCGTCCGACAGTGTAATGAAGGCGCCGCCCATGCCAAGGGGCCTTATACCTCTATGGAGTGTCGGCAGTTCTGATGCATATAATAAACCGCTAAATGAAATTACAGAGAACAGGATGAAAAGAGCATAAAGACAAAAATGGATCTTTCGTTTCAACATTATTCTCCCTCCTTTCTTAACAGCCAGCTAGAGATGGATTAAGGCTGCATAAGTAAGATTGCAGCTCGCTCGATTCAACTGTTGTATCACCTAACCCAGCTATTTCGGTCTGTATGGTATTGATATCATTTGTCAAATCCTCATCGGCTAGTCCTGAGCCGGCAACACCATCCAGGATCAGGGATATATTATTATTACTTGTTATTTCATTGGCTGCCGCTGCAATATCGGTATCATCCGGCATGGTAGTGGGGATCCCTGTTTCCGGATCAAGTTCAAGCCCTGGTATGTCCATAATGATCAATACAGTATCCGCTGCCGCAGCAACTGCCATCTGCAGGTTCTGCTCCTCTGTCCGAGCTGATCCCAACTCATCCAAAAGCACTACTGCATTTCGCATATCCTCTTCATTTAATGTTTGAAGGATACTGGAGAACTCACTAAAGGTATCCTGAGTGCCTGTCTGTCCTTGATTAGAGGTATCTTCAGCGGTTTTTATTATATTTATCAGGTCCAGCCCTGCCTTCCCCATATAGGCTGAGGCAAGGAGGGAGATCGTTTCATTATCACATGTTGGATCTGATGTTGGATTTTCAGCAGAAAGCCCACATAAATCTTGAAGGATATCCGCGGCCTTTGTGTAATCACCCTTATCAAGCGCTATCTGCGCCTCCTCAAGCTTAGCCTCATTTGTATTGTCATCGGCCAGACCTTCAAATATGTTTGAATCACCGCATCCCATAAATACCAGGCCCAGCAGAAGTGCCGATAAAAAAAGTGTACATAAAAGATACCTTCCGATTAACATAACCAAGCCTCCTTTCTGATTTAAAACCATCCTTCATCAGGCCATTCTCCTTTATTCATGCCTGTATGTCAACTGGCAGATGCACCTTCCCTGCCTCAAATGCCCTAATGAACGCCTCTACAACCTTCGCATCAAACTGTATCCCTGCATGATCATTAAGCTCCCTTATGGCTACTTCTTTTGGTAGGCCTTTTCTGTAAGGCCTGTCGGTTGTCATGGCGTCAAATGTATCGGCAACGGAGATGATCCTGGAGATGATCGGGATCTCCTTCCCCTTTAATAGGTCTGGATATCCCTTTCCATCATAGGTCTCATGATGATGCCGTATGTATGGGGCTATTACCTTTAGCTGTTTAACATTCTCCACTATCTTAGGTCCGATCACTGCGTGCATCTTCATCGCCTTATCCTCTTCCTCAGTCAGTTTGCCCTCCTTTCTCAAGATCCTATCCTCTACACCTATCTTTCCTATATCATGCAGGACAGCAGCAATCCAAAGATCCTCCATATCTTTCTCATCTAAGGAGAGCTCTTCTCCTATTGTCCTGCTATAATCCAACACCCTCCTTGTATGGCCGCCAGTATATGGATCCCTTGCCTCTATAGTATCGGAAAGGGCCTGAGCGGTTGAAATAAAGGTATTCTTTAGTTCTTTGTATAGATTGGCATTATCAATGGCTATTGCCACCTGGTTTGAAAGGGTATTGAACTCGTCCAGGTCCCATCTTGTGAATGCCTCTCCCCTATTTTTATTTATTGCCTGCAACACACCGATTACCTTACCCTTGATCCTGACAGGCGTGCAGATCATGTTTCTAGTCTTAAACCTCGACCTCTCATCAACCCTCTTTAGATGCCTTGGATCCTTCTCTACCTCATTGGATATCACTGCCTTACCTGTCTTGGCTACCCAGCCGGCAATCCCTTCTCCCATCTTTAATCGCATCTCAGAAACTACCCTGCCTTTTTTACCCAATGCCACCTCGAAGAAGAGTTCATTCTTTTCCTGGTCAATGAGGAGCAGAGATCCAGTCTCGGCATTCATGAGCCTGGTTGCCGCCTCCATGGCCCTCCTTCTGATCTTCTTCTCATCAAGGGTGGAATTCAATATCCTTCCTGTCTCTTCTATGGTCAAGAGCTTTCTGATCTTTATCTTATATTTCTCGAGAAGGTGGGCATTCTCAATCAAGATAGCCACCTGTGCTGCCAGTGATTTGAGAAGGGCCAGGTCCTCCCTGGTAAGAGGCTTGTTATCCTTCCTGTTTAATACCTCAACTACACCGAGGATCCCCGATGAGACCTTGAGGGGAACACAGAGCAGATTCTCAGTCTTAAAGCCTATACCCGCGCTATATTCCTTTAAGTATCTCTTATCCGTTCTAACATCCTTAGAAAGATACGCCCTGCCGGTCTTTGCAACCATGCCTGCTATCCCTTCACCGGCCGGGATCCTCTGCCCGATCAACCTCCTGGAGCCTTCTCCTTTACTTGTTGCAAATACCAGATCCTTCTTTATGTCATCTATCAATATGATAGAGCCGGCCTTGGTAGAGGTTATCTTGAGGATGAGACCCAGATAATAATCATAAAGGGATCTTAATGATCTAAGCCTTTCAGATGCCAAGGTTGCACCCTCCAGCATCTTGATCCTTGCCTTCTGAAGGGAGAGGGAGCTTTTTAATCTGGAGATCTCGGCAAGCTGCCTTAAGACCTTCTTCTCATCGATAGATCTTTTAGTCATCGGGTTCCAGGAGGTTAAGTATTTATCCCTTTTTTAAGTGATTCTATGAACTCCCCAACCGTTTTTATAAGGATTGGACTATCCCCAACAGTCTCTATCTTTCTGACTATAGCAGACCCAACCACTACCCCATCAGCAAATCTTGCGATATTCGCGGCCTGCACAGGGTCTGAGATTCCGAATCCGACAGATATTGGCTTTCTGGTATATCCCCTGATCTCATCTATCTTCCTCCGCACCTCTTCTATATCATCAAGCCTCGCCCCTGTTATACCTGTTATTGAGACATAATAGATAAACCCCGAGGAGACGGATGCAATCTTTTTCATCCTCTCCTTTGTGCTTGTTGGGGCCAGAAGGAGGATGAGGTCCAGATTGAACCTCTTTGAATATGAGATTAGCGCCTGTCCCTCTTCTGGTGGAAGGTCGGGTATTATCAATCCATCTACACCAGAGACAACCGCCTCCTCGACAAACCTCTCCTCGCCAAACTTCAGCACAGGATTATAATATGTCATCAATACTATCGGAATCTGGGTATGTTTCCTTAAGTCGGCTGTAAGAAGGAGGATCCTCGAAAGTGAGACCTTTTCATTTAGGGCCCTCTGGGATGCCTTCTGGATAGTCGGGCCATCAGCAATAGGATCAGAAAAGGGGACGCCTAACTCTATAATATCGGCCCCCTGACGGGCCATCTCAATCACAAGCTCGCCCGTCCTCTCAAGGCTTGGATCACCAGCCATGATGTAGGGTATAAGGGCCGCCTCCCTCCTGGCACGCAACAGCCTGAAGGACTTGTCAATCCGATTCATTTCGCCTGCTCATCTAATGGTCACACCTTTCATCCTGGCAACCTGATTAACGTCCTTATCCCCGCGCCCGGAAAGATTAACTATCACCAACTTATCCTTACCAAGGGTAGGTGCAAGTCTCATCAGATAGGCAATAGCATGGGCAGACTCAAGCGCAGGCATTATGCCTTCCTCTTGAGAGAGTATGTCAAAGGCTGCCATCGCCTCATCATCTGTCGCATAGGTATATTCCATCCTCCCGAGATCCCTGTAATAGGAATGCTCAGGACCGACTGCCGGATAGTCAAGACCTGCTGAGACAGAATGGGTGGGGCTGATCTGTCCGTCATTGTCCTGTAAGAGATAGGTCATTGTGCCATGTAGCACCCCGATCGAGCCCGTCTGGAACCTAGCTGCATGTTTCCCGCTCTCTATGCCTAACCCGCCTGCCTCAATGCCAATCATCCGTATATCCTTCTCATTTATGAATGGGTAGAAGAGCCCCATGGCATTGCTTCCGCCTCCTACGCAGGCTAAAAGATAATCAGGCGCCCTCTTCTCAAACCTCAATATCTGCCTTTTGGCCTCCCTTCCAATAACTGACTGGAAATCCCTTATCATCATCGGATACGGATGCGGCCCCAGTACAGAGCCCAGAATATAATGAGTTGACCTCACATTGGTGGTCCAGTCCCTCATCGCCTCGTTTATGGCATCCTTGAGTGTCCTGCTCCCTGTATCTACCGGGGTTACCTTTGCGCCAAGCATCCTCATCCTAAAGACATTTAGGGCCTGCCTTTCCATATCCTCTGTGCCCATATATATCTCGCATTCAAGCCCAAACATAGACGCCGCTGTGGCAGTCGCAACGCCGTGTTGACCTGCCCCTGTCTCGGCAATTACCCTCTTTTTCCGCATCTTCTTTGTTAAGAGGGCCTGGCCAATCGAGTTATTTATCTTGTGGGCGCCTGTATGGCAAAGGTCCTCGCGCTTCAGATAGATCTTTGCACCCCCCAACCTCCCTGTTAGTCTTTCTGCAAGATATAGCGGGGTGGGCCGGCCAACATATTCTTTAAGGTAGTATTCGAGTTCCCTCTGGAATCCCCTGTCCCTTTTTGCCTCAAGATAATTTGACTCAAGTTCAGTAAGGGCGGGCATAAGGGTCTCAGGGACAAACTTTCCGCCGTAAACCCCGAAATGTCCACGTCTGTCAGGAGGCATAAATCTCCTATTTAGAAACCAGAAAGAGTATATATTCTTGCAGGTGAAAGATCAACAGGCAGTTCCGGCATTTTGATTTAGAAAACCCCTGTTGCCGGGCCCCCTAAAAAGATCGAGCCATCTTCCAGCTTGATATTATACCTGGTGATCGAAAAACCTCCTTCATCTTCCGACTCACCTGTGGCAAGGTCGAACATCATGCCATGCAATGGACAGGTAAGCTGACTGCCTTCAAGCGTGCCCTCGTCAAGGAGTCCGCCTTCATGGGGGCAGTATCTCCCGACAGCGAAATAGCTCCCTTCTACATTAAAGATGACTACTGCCCTTCCCTCCCACTCAACTACCTTTCTGCTGTCAGGAGGTATATCAGCTACAAGTGCAACCTTTGTAAAAGAGGTCATTTGGCTATAAACTAAAATTTACTAAGCATTCTGGAGATCAGCCTTGATCGTTCGATAAGGGTGGAACGCTTGAGTTTTAGCATGTCAAGTTCGCCCCTTGCATCAGAATACATCTTCATAATATGAAGCATCTCTTCATTCTGCTCATAGAGCTCACGATCGAGCTCTGCCGCCATCTGCATGAGCCTGTCATAGTTCTGCTCAAGGTTCTTGACCTCATCATGCGTCAAAGGTGTTACCATCTTGCCCCCCTATTTTTTTCTTATACCAATTTGCCTTCATTCGGCTACCTGGAAAAAAGCAGGTTGAGGCTAAGAAGTTCCTAAACCTTAACCTTAACCTCAGCCTCAGCCTCAGCCTTCTTCGTGCCTCCTCGCCGCCTTGGTATCCTGTTGAATGCGAATTGGTATTAGGCCCCAATTGATCCCCTTATCGCCACTGCCAGATCCTCAGCCATCACCCTGATCTCATCCTCGCGGAGGCCTTCAACCATAATCCTGACAAGGGGTTCTGTACCGGAATATCTTATCAGCAGCCTCCCTGAATCCCCCAGCCTATTATTTATATCTCTGACCCTCTTGCTCACAGCATCTATAGAATCGAGATCGGCCTTTTCCCTTATCTTCACATTTATCAATATCTGAGGCAGCCTCGCCATACTGGAGGCCAGATCGGAAAGCCTCCTGCCGGTCTTTTTCATAAGGGCCAATACCTGAAGGGCGGTTATTATCCCATCCCCTGTTGTATTATGATCGTAAAAGATGATATGCCCGGACTGCTCACCTCCAAGATTATATCCCCCCTTCATAATCTCTTCTAAGACATATCTGTCACCCACCTGTGTCCTTATAAGTTTGATCCCGTGCTGCTTCATTGCAATCTCAAGACCCAGGTTGCTCATCGTTGTTGTAACAAGGGTATCGCCTGCAAGCCTCCCGTCCCTCTTCATTTCAATGGCACATGCTGCCATGACCTGATCGCCGTCCACAAGGCCCCCCTCCTCACAAGAAAAGATCGCCCTGTCTGCGTCGCCATCGTGAGAAATTCCTATATCTGCCCCCTGATCAATAACTATTTTTTGAACCTTTTCGGGATGAAGGGAGCCGCAATCGAGATTTATATTAAGGCCGTCAGGCTTATCCCCGATAGCAATAACCTCCGCACCAAGCTCCCTGAGTATCATCGGCATAATCTTATACGCCGCCCCGTTTGCACAATCCACAACAACCTTTAACCCCTCAAGGTTCATATCTTTCGGAAAGGAGTTCTTAACAAATTCTATGTACCTGCCTTCTGCATCGTCTATCCTGAATGCCTTGCCGATCCCTTTGGCAGTCGGTCTTACATGATCGATCTCATTGGAAAAGATGAGGTCCTCTATCTCCTTTTCAGCCTCATCAGGAAGCTTAAAACCATCCTTTGAGAAGAATTTTATCCCATTATCCTCAAATGGATTGTGGGAGGCTGATATGACAACACCCGCATCTGCCCTGAGACTTCTTGTCAGGAAGGCAATACCAGGCGTCGGGAACGGGCCGACAAGCAGCACATCTACCCCCATCGAACAGATCCCTGAGGTGAGTGCCGATTCCAGCATATAGCCGGAAAGGCGTGTATCTTTTCCTATGACTATCCTGTGCCTGCCTGACTTGTTCTTGAAGATATATGCAGCCGCCCTACCGAGCCTCATTGCAAGCTCGGAGGTCATCGGTTCCTGATTGGCTATACCCCTGATGCCGTCTGTACCAAATAGTTTACGCATGATCTCGATAAATTTATCTAAGTTGGGCGGATTTGTCAATCAGATCCCGATAGAGCTTACGCCCTCCATATTCCATGATCTTTTCTATCTCCATCTTCTTAGACTTAAGATCAATTGTCTTTTCAATAAATTTTATGTCCTCAGGATCCCCGTCATGGAGATAAGAGAATTTCAGCATATTGCCCATGGGAAGAAGTTCAGGGATATTATAATAATCCGCGCCTGGCGGGCCGTCCCGGCCAATATACTTACCAAAAAAGGGTCTGGGTTCTCCTAACATAATCTTCGCCGTATAAAAGGGATCGCAGGGTGAGAGGAAGGCCAGATCATATTTAACCTCGATACCTCCTACCTTAACACCATAGGTAACATCCTCCCCCCTTGTGAAAGGCGGGTCCTCACCGCTTAAGAGATATTTCATATAGATGGACCAGGGGACAACCCTATGCCTGATAGGATTCGGGGCATCTGACGCCGGATAGATCTCATTGGAGCGGAGGGCCCCATCGAATAGGATATGGCCGTCTTCCGGAAGCGGGATATCCTTCCCTATAACATAGGACCTATGGTGATTATGCTGGGCCAGGATAATTGCCACCGGCCTTTCCGTATCATCCAGGACAATATGGATCGCCACAAAATTGTCAAGCTCATGCCAATCATCAGGATCTAAGCCGGCCAGCCAGAGAAGTGCCCTTAAGCCTCCTGGCAGTTCTGCAGGAAGGCCGCTTATGGCAAAAACAACATTATATTTTAAGAATATAAGATCATAAGTCATCTTCTGACCCTGTTCATCCGACAGCTCCACCTTCTCCCTGTAAACCCTGCCGTTGACGACAGGCTTTCTATGATCAAAAGGGCCCACTCCCCGTTCCCCGACCCTCTGATCCAGGCCTGCAGCAAGAAAACTTTTTTTGTCAAGATCCAGATAGACAGAGGTATCCTCTTGATATGCCCGAAGATCCGCCTGGGTTACCTCATCCTTTATGACAGCTTTATCTTTGTATCTTCGCAGCAGTGTGTATGGCAGATAATCACGGTAAAAGTCTATAGGATAGCGGCCGCCAGGGGGGAGGATCAGCCTGGGACTATAACGCTGGAGTAGTTCTTTATCATGGTCATCTGAGAAAGGAATGGGCCGGCCATCTTTGCACCTCCCGGCATAAAATTCTTTAAATCCCGGATAGTCTGCAAAGGTCTCATGGGCGCGTGTCTCTCCCGCGCACGCAAAGAGGAGTAATCCTATCAAGGCTATAAATAGATATTTGAGTATGTCAATCTCCATTCATAACTAAAGTTAGGATAGCCGATTCAAGATTTTACTTACAATTCCATCCTTGGAAACTGCGGCAGTCTTTCAGGTCTTGTATCAGATATCTTTAAGGCCATATCCCATAATTGCTGATACCTCTCAGGCTTGATCGGCGCAAACCCATGGGCCAGAATGGAATTATTTCTTGCCTCAAGGGGAACCTTAAGATTATTCCATTGCTGGGTAAAGGCCTCACCTAACCGATCACCAAGCTCGGATAAGAGCCGATAGGCCGCCTCAAGACCGATCTTGATCTTCCCGTCGATCCTGCTTGTATACCTCTGGACAAATTCTTCTTTAAGGGTGGATGGGAGGCGGACCGTGTCGATGTCATTAGTATTAAAACCCTTCTCGAAAAGCCTCACCTGGGCTAAGACCTCAATGGCGCGGTAGAGCCTTTCCGTCGCATCCTCGTATCTCTGTTCAAGCTCGGCCCTGCGCCTTGCATTGGCAAGGAGATCTAAAAAGATCTCGGCCTTTACCTCTTGCCTCCCCATGACAATCTTTTCCAGAAATAGGATATTTTCCTTCAGGCCGGACATAAGACCGGATATCCCGGATGGTCCGCCAAACAGTGCGGCCATCTCCAGGGCCTTCCTTGCCGACTGGAGCTTATTCCATCCTCCCTTATAATCAAAAGCATCCCAGAGGGCATATCCCCCGGAGAGCTCTGCCAGTGCTTTATATAAGGGCTTTGAGCCACCGCTTACCCGTCCCTCGATCCTCTGAAAGAGGAAGGCCGCCTGCTGATAGCGTCCCCTGTTAAAGGTGGTCGCCGCCGCCCGTCGTTCCATTAATACCAACTCGTCCCATAGGTTCCCCTGATAGACCTTCTGCTCCATATGGCCTGTGTAGTGATAGCTGGATGAGGCATCTATAGTGCAAAGGAGGAGGGCAGAGGACATCGTCTTTGTCCCTCCCGTGTAATCGACTGTAAGCTGAGACGGCTCCACACCCCATCTGCCCAGGAGACCCTGAAGGCCGGATACCAAGGAGCCACAACATTTTTTAAGGTCTTCAGGGTCAGGTGTTGCAATCTGATCCCACCTCTTTGGCGGTATTGTAATCTTCGGGATGATCTGTCCATCTATAATTCCCTTATTATTCTCTGAGACAAAAAAGCAGAGGCACTCCGGCTTGAGGAGGTTAATAGTTACTGCAACAGAATCGGGGTTATCCCCGACTGATATAATTAATGCCTTTACAGACTGGTCTGCCATCTTTTCCCCCCTAATTATGTAACAGAAAATACCCCCTTTGATTCTTTTTGAGGGATACACCATTTGAGAGGCTTGGACTGAACCTCTTTTTGGTGGCGGCGGAGGGGTTCGAACCCCCGGCCAAGTGATTATGATTCACCTGCTCTACCACTGAGCTACGCCGCCATCAGATTTGATCTGCCTAAGTTAATAGATTTTTGTGCTTATGTCAAGGAGGACAATGCCCCTCCATGTCTCTCCTGTAACCCTTCCATCCACAGTTACAGATCCATATGATACCCTCTGGATGACCCCTATCACCTTCCCCGCCTCTTTTTTATAAGATCAAGGAGAAAGGTCAATTCCTCCGTCTTGAGGAAGACATGAATAGTCAGATAGCCGACTATGCTTATTCCCATGCCGGCCCCAAGGAGCATAGTCTTATATCCCCATGATCCATTTAAACCCCAGACCCCGTCATGACTTATTATTATACCCAGTAGGATTATAACTGCAGAGGCGGCAAGGGCCTTAAGCGTTGACCTTGCGATCTTTCTTCCATCTATCCTTCCGATCTTGTCCCTTAGTATCCAGAGAAGGAGTATCAGATTAAGGCTGGAAGATATAGATGATGCCAGTGCCAGCCCCCCATGTCCCATGGGCCTGATGAGCAGGATATTTAATGCTATATTAACAATCAGGGAGAGGACTGCTATTTTTACAGGGGTCTTCGTATCCTGCATGGAATAGAATGCCGGCACTGCTATCCTTACCCCTGCAAAGGCCCAGAGACCAAGGGAATAGTATAGTAGGGCCGTGGCCGTCCCAAGGGTTGCCATATAGTCAAACTCCCCATGCTGAAAGAGGATATGGATGATCGGCACCCTGAAAAAAATAAGACCGGCGATCGCAGGTAGCGTAATAAAGAGCACCAGCCTCATACCAAAAGAAAGCGTCTCCCTCATCTCACCTATCGACCCCTTAGCCACCTGCGCTGACATGGTCGGTAAGATGGCAGTGGCTATAGCAACCCCGAACATCCCGAGGGGAAATTGAATCAGTCTCATCCCATAATATAGATAGGTAACAGAACCGTCAGGAAGATAGGAGGCCAGGATGGTATTGACCAGGAGATTTATCTGGCTTACGGAAAGCCCCAGCATCACAGGGAGTATTAAAAGGGCTATCCTCTTTACGCCCGGGTGGAACGGGTCAAAAAGCAGGCCTGGAGTAAAACCGATCCGCATCATACTCGGAACCTGATAGAGAAATTGCACAAGACCCCCAATGAGCACGCCTATGGCAACACCCAGGATCGGCCTGTCAAGCATCGGCGAGATAATGAGGGTTGATGCAATTATAACAATATTGAACATGGCCGGGGCCATGGCCGGTGCGGCAAAGGATCTAAGAGAATTTAGTATCCCCATGGCCTGTGCGGCAATCCCTACAAAGAGGAGGAATGGGAACATGATCCTTGTCATAAGGATGGTCATATGCGTTTTTCCTGCCTCAGACCCGAAGCCCGGCGCTATCAGGCTTACTATTGTCGGGGCAAATATCATACCTATAATGCTTATCCCTAATAGGATGATAAGTATTATTGTAAAACTGGCATGGGCAAGGCGTATTGACTCATCTTTTGATCTCTTTGTCAGGTACTCGGTAAATACCGGTATGAATGCGGCAGACATGGATCCTTCTGCAAACATCTCCCTTAAGAGGTTAGGAATTCTGTAGGACACATAGAAGGCATCGGCCGCTGACGAGGCGCCAAAGCCCCTTGCAACTATCATATCCCTGATAAAGCCAAGGACCCTGGATATAAAGGTAGCCCCACCGATTATTGCCGCTGCCTTTGCTATCTTATGTTCTTCCCCCATTTTCCTCCTGATATATCATGAGCCGATAGGGAAATCTACCAGATGGGTTAGCTTATTTCAACGAAAAGATGGAATGGTACGAATATAAATAAAAAAAGGGCGGATAATAGTCCGCCCTTAAGTCATCCCCTATTTCTTTTCTTTTATGGATGGTTGAATATCGTAAGCTGCTCCTTTGAATCCGGAGGGATAACCTTTATAGGGATAAACATCCCGCCAGGGAAAACACCGTTGTTTGTCGCCTTATAGTCCATATGATCATGCCATGGAAACATCTCATCTAAACCCTGTTTATATCTTAAGACTTTGGCATATTCCGGATTCTCCTCCTTGTTCGGCAAGGTGATGATTAGATCGAATGTCTCACCAGGGGCTATATGGAGTGTATTCGATATAATTGGGGATTTTAGCATATTCTGATCCTTCCCTATTACAGTAAACTCCATCCCATGGATATGCATGGCATGCGACTCCTGGCCCACATTCAGCATCCTCACAAGGATCTTCTCTCCCTGTTTGATCTTGAGCAGGTGCGGATCCTTTAGCGTATCAGGGAATGGGGCATTTGCAATCCAGTACTGAGGATGTATATCCGCCACATTGAATGTCTTGCCGCAACAGGTCTCCTTTTTCGATTCAGCCTCATGAAGCCTGTAATCAAACTCTGACAAGACATAGGCATACTCCCTGTCGAAATAGGTAGAATCGTCGTTGAATGCGTAATTTTCCCCCTTCTTCGGCCTTACTATGATCATCCCATACATCCCCATCTCGATATGGACAGGCGCCCTCACGTGGCAGTGGTAGATGTAGGTCCCTGGCTTCTCTGCCTTCATATAATAGGTGAACTTCCCACCCAATGGTGGAACTGCTACCGAAAACTCAGGAACGCCGTCAAACATAGCAGGGACCAAAAAACCGTGCGGGTGAACAGTATGTCCCTCCAGATTCCCCGACCGGTTCATCCCCTTGTTTACAAGTGTCAGATAGAGGTCATCCCCCTCGTTGATGATTATGGTGGGCGCAGGAATCTTCGCATCCCCCTTTGGATCATCTGTGAAACCAAAAACATAGATGTTCTTCCCATCTGGCATCGTTACAAAACCATCTGTGGCATAGCGGGTAATCTCTACCTTTGCCGCAAATGCCGTTGTCCCAATGGCCATAGCCGCCAGCAGGACTACCACCCCGAAAAACCACCTCTTCGTATCCATATTGCACCTCCCTTTTCTTGTTTGGATATTCTCCCTCTATAAAAACTATTATCCTCACTTGTTTGGGATAATAGACAGATTGCTATCTAGCGGATATCTCATCAATCACCCTTCTTGCGTCATCACTTGTCCAATCCTTCAGCCCTATTACCTTACCTATTAATCTCCCATCCCGGTCTATAAGATATGTGATAGGTGTCCATCCAAGCGTCAGGCCCTTCATCTTACCGCCATGGAGAAAAAGGATTGGGAATGTCAGGCCGTACTCTGACAGATAGGATCCCATGAATGAGATGTTATCAGGTGTTATATCAATAAATATCCCCAGTACCTCAAGGCCCCTCTCCTTATATTCCTTGTGGAGCATCTCCATAGCAGGCATCTCCTTCTGGCATGGCTCGCAACCTACGGTCATTATGTTTAGAAATACCGCCCTACCTTTAAAGTCTGAAAGGGAGACCATCTCACCCTTCATATTTGGGAGTTTAAATTCAGGCGGCACCTCCCGGCCATTTAGATGAAGGATGCCAAATCTCTTGAAGGAATCATCCTCATGTCCTTCATGCGCATAGACGAGACTAGACATGGAAAGGATCATTCCACAGATTAATAAGATTAAAAATCCGGGGATCATCTTTAAAGTTATCTGTTTATATGCCCTCATTGCGCCACCTTTGATCTCTGCTCCCTGTCAACCAGGGATCTTATGGTATGCCCTCTAAGGATAGATATTAGACCCTCCTGACACTCCATCCAGACGGTATGTGCTGCACAATAGCCATTCTTAGGACATCCGCTCCCCTCAACGAGACAGCGGTTTAAGCTTATCTCTCCCTCAACCGCCTCAATCACATCAAGGAGGGTAATCTTATCAAGCGGCCTTAAGAGCATAAAACCGCCGGATGGGCCTTTGCTTGATCTGATCAGGTTTTTCTTTGACAGGGACTGGAGTATCTTGGCAAGGAACGGCTTCGGGATGGCCTCTGCCCCGGCAATCTCATCTAATGATGCCTTGCCGCCAGGATGCATGCCCAGATAAAATATCCCCCTTATTGCAAAATCAGCCTTTCTTGTAACCTTAAACATATGCCCTCGTGAAGATTCAAGATAATTCAGATCTTCTTTATCTTAATTAATAATAATTATTAATCCTTTATTGCTGGTTGTCAATGAAAAGGATTTGAAAAAGACTAGAATTTACAAAAATTTAACAAACTTTACAGGATCTTCATATTGGAAGTGAATGACACCGAACTTAGTAGATCAGGCAATCTTGCTCAAAGGGCCGGATGTTATTAAAGCCGCTATCTCTCCATGAGAACACCTGCTTTATGACGCCATACCAACAGATCCTGCCCGAATAAATCCGCTTCGGGTATTGACCATCTGTCTTTAAAAATTTGCAAAAATACCTTTAAGATTTCATAATATGCCAGCATCAGGGAGTACCAGCACTTTTTTATATCCTGCTCCCCTGATTCCAAAAAAGGGAGAGAAAGGATATCGTCACTGGTCTCATGGTAGGATAAGACCGCAGGTCCGGCATGTGTTGCCATTACGCTAAACATCTCATAAAAAACTTTGAGATTTCTCCATGTCGATCCAGACTGGTCAAAGAGCTTTAAGGTTGAAAAATTCTGACGGTAGGCCAATGATGGCTGCCATTGCCTATGATTTCCAGTTTTTCCAATATTGGGATAGGCCCGCTCGTAAACCCTGATCAATTCCGGATGCTCCCAAAGACGATATGCTATCGCTGCCGCTTCAATAGCCCCACGGGTAAGCGCCCAGGCATCTGAATGACGGCCGCGTAACATCTGGGAAGCTACGCCATACATTAACTTCATAATAACAAGAAAGAGCTCTGCCGGGATCTGCGCCTTTTTATCTGAGATCTTAATGGCAGAAAGAAGGCGTTCATAGAACTCAGCTAATTCACAGAATAGATCAAATTCCTGATGCCGGCAAATGCGTGATTCTTCCGCTAATCTATTTTCAGCCTCCAGGTATTCAATAATGCCCATTTGCAAACCCCTTATTTATATTAAAGATCAAACTAAACACTCCACCTAAATCTTGATCTATTCTAAAATTGAAAGACCTTTAACCTGGTACATGCAGCGAGCTTGTCAAAATCACGATCGTTATGTAAAAGGGTGAGATTATTTTCTATGGCTATTGCCGCTATAAGACAATCTACTGTTTTTCTAACAGTATTACCGCTTCTCCGACAGGTCCTATAGATCTTCGCTGCATGAATATACGTATCAAGATTCCTTGCAGAAAATAACGGAAACAAGAGGAGATAGCGCCTGGTCCTCTCGAAATCAGTATCACTCCTGATCCCTTGCAGGATCTCAGTAAGGTTAATTGCAGTAAGACATACCCCTTCTTCCTCGTCAATAAATTGATGCAGTTTTCGACGAAAAATGGAATCAGTCCCCTTAAAGAAATCAATCCAGACGGTGCTGTCCACCAGGATCATAAGCGACTCTTTCTCATCTCATTTATGTCGCCAATCCATTTGACTTTGCCTTCCAATTCCAATATCTTTTTACGAGATTTCTTTGCTACCAGCTCTTCCAAGGCCAGGTTCACAAGCTCCTTTTTTGACTTACACCCTGTGACCTTCATCCCTTCTGCAACCAACTTATCATTCAAGTCTATATTTGTCCTGCCCATGGGCACACCTCCTTTTTCTATGCACACAAAATAGCATAAATTGGTGTATGGATCAATAGACAGGTAACAATCCGTACAGGATGTCTCTATCTAAGATATTAAAAGATCTCTTTCGACGTAAAGTGAAATTGACAACCTCATATATATGATATACACTATATACAAGTTATACATTGATGGAGGTAGCAGGATGACGATCCAGATGATAATTAGGATAAATCCTGATGTTAAAGAGAGGCTTAATAGGCTTGCCAGGATAGAGGGCAAGACCTCAAGCCAGATGGTAAGGGAACTTATCGAAGATTACATTAGAGAACGAGATATCAGCGTGTATATCGATGACCTGTGGGATAGAGTTGGGAAGAAACTTAGGGCTAAGGGAATAAGACCAAGAAATATAGACAGGGCAATCAAAGAAGTAAGAAGGAATAAGGGTGAAGGTCGTTATTGACACCAACGTCTTTGTCTCATCCTTTTTTGGCGGAAACCCCCGCGAAATTATAGACCTCTGGAAAGTTGGGAAAATAACCCTTTGCGTCTCAAAGGATATTCTGGATGAATATACAGAGGTTCTCCAGAGAATTGGCTTAGAGGATGAAGATGAGATTGGAGAACTCCTCTCTCTCTTTGCCAAAGGCATTAGTATGATCTTTACTGCCAAGACACCAAAGATAAAGGCAGTCAAGAATGATCCTGATGATGATAAATTCATAGAATGTGCGGTAGCATTAAAGGTAGAGGTCATTATAACAGGGGATAGATCCCTGGAAGAAGTGAAGGATTATATGGGCATTAAGATAATGCCGCCCAGACAGTTTCTTGAAAACTATGAATTCCTATAAAACTATAGGAGGAAGGACATTTTTGGGTGTTCCCCCGGATTCTCCTCGTATTTATTTAACCCCTAAATCTTGCAAGACTTCCTGGACGAGGCTAATTCTACTTGCTCGAATACCGAGAATAAATGCTGCTACAATTATGCCCAAAAGTGTTACCCAAAATTTAATTGGCACGTGCTTGATTAACCAGCTAACGGTTACCCTCTGAGGTGGTTCTAATTCTTTCCGATTCGATTCCAGGTATTCAGATTGCCCAGATGACAAGCTCATCTCGGATTGATTTTTGCTCTGGAAAAGTATTTCAGGGTTTCTGTTTATTCTTGTAATGATAGATGAAACAACGGTCTTAATTTGTTCCACACTGGCATACGAGGGAGAACACGTAAAGTTACTTATTCCTTCGTTAAAATAATTCTCAATCATGCTTGAATAACTATTTTTACCTAGAGTGTCATTTAAGAAATCACCTAATTCAATTACAAGTTGACGAAACCTAGGATCATCTTGTCTGTTTATATGGATTCCATCTCTTGTTTGTGTGAAACGAGAAAGGATACCGGTAAGCTCGTTTTCATAAGCTTCTAAAACCTGCTGAACTTCTTGAACTTCCATTTTTGCGATCAAAAACAAATTTTCCTCTACCCGCACCTGGAATACCCGCAAAGATGGCACTTCTCGCACCCCTCCGCGACCTCGAGCTCGCAGCCGCAGTCAGGGCATGGGAATGCGGGCCTGCTCTCCAATGCCGTCTCTAATGCCAGGTTCAGATCCATTGTCTCCATCTCGCTATGGATTGCCGTATATTCAAGGAGTACCTTGGCTATGGCATCAGGGCATGACACAACCTTCTCCCTTCCTATGCCGTAGGGCTTGTTGCACCTGATCCCAACAAGCTGCTTTATGATCGATTGCGGGTCTATACCGGAGCGCATGGCCTGGGATATGAGCCTTCCTACGGCCTCATTCTGGGAGCCCTCGCAGCCCCCTGCCTT
The DNA here is from genome assembly GCA_964648095.1 of uncultured Nitrospirota bacterium. Classification (GTDB taxonomy): domain Bacteria; phylum Nitrospirota; class Nitrospiria; order JACRHA01; family JACRHA01; genus JACRHA01. The sequence goes on from CAZYNY010000028.1 coordinate 28,487, forward strand.
CCCCATGTTGCAGAAGATCTCAAAGGGCCTCCCCTTCTCATCCTCATTTATCGTTACATAGAGGTCACCGCAGGAGGTCCTTATCCTGGTAGTGGAGCCTGTAGTCCTCTTTGGCCTTGGCCTCGGTGTAATAGGATGGCCATTTGGTGACTTTTGCTTCTCCTCAGCCTTGCCATTTCCTATGTTTAAAACCTGCTCCTCCCTGCTCTTATCCCTGTATATCGTTACCCCCTTACAATCCGATTTGTATGCAAGCATATATACACCCCTTACATCCTCAATTGTCGCCTCATGGGGGAAATTTACCGTCTTTGATACAGCATTGTCTGTAGCCTTCTGGAAGGCCGCCTGCATATTTATATGCCATTCCGGTGTGATATCATGGGATACAACAAATACCGACCTGACCTCCTTCGGTATCTCTTTCATGTCTTCTATTGAACCCTTTTCGGCAATGCTCCTCATAAGGGATTCGGAATAAAACCCTCCCTCCTTTGCTACCCTCTCAAATATAGGGTTTACCTCCACCAGCTCATTCTTATCCAGGACATTCCTTACGTAGGAAATAGCAAAGAGAGGCTCTATACCGCTTGAGCAGTTTGATATTATCGATATGGTGCCTGTAGGCGCTATGGTTGTTACCGTTGCATTTCTCAGCACCAGGCCCCCCTTTTTGTTATGTATACTCTTGTCAAAGTTTGGAAATGGGCCCCTCTTCTCGGCCAATCGGGCCGAAGCATCCTTCCCCTTCTCTTGAATAAAGGACATTACCTCCTCTGCTGTCTTTACGGCCTCTTCCGAATTATAGGGGATCCCCATCTCAATCAACATATCGGCAAAACCCATTACCCCAAGACCAATCTTCCTGTTCGCCCGTGTCATCTCCCCGATCTTCTTTATAGGATACCTGTTCATATCGATCACATTGTCAAGGAAATGGACCCCTTTTTCAACTATATCACCAAGCTTTTTATAGTCAATCTTTCCCTCTGAGACGACCTTTGACAGGTTAACGGAGCCAAGGTTGCAAGATTCGTATGGCAATAGAGGCTGCTCTCCACATGGGTTGGTAGACTCTATCTCGCCTATGGCCGGGGTAGGGTTGTCCCTGTTAATCCTGTCAAGGAAGATGATCCCCGGGTCGCCATTCTTCCATGCCATCTCGGTTATCAGATCAAATACCTCCTTCGCCTTGCAGGTCCGCTCAATCTTCTTTGTCCTCGGATTAACAAGTTCAAACTCAGAATCGGACAATACGGCCTTCATGAAGTCCTCGGTGATGCCTACTGATATATTAAAGTTGTTCAGCGAAGAGTCGTCCTTTTTACATACAATAAAATCGAGTATGTCGGGGTGGTCTACCCTTAAGATCCCCATATTAGCGCCGCGCCTGGTTCCTCCCTGTTTTACAGCCTCTGTCGCCGAATTAAAGACCCTCATAAAGGAGATAGGGCCCGATGCAACACCGCCTGTTGACCTCACCTTGTCGTTCGCGGGTCTTAGCCTTGAGAAGTTAAAACCCGTACCGCCGCCTGATTTATGAATCAGGGCAGTATCCTTTATAGCCTCAAAGATAGAATCCATGGAATCGTCCACAGGTAGGACAAAGCAGGCAGAAAGCTGCTGGAGTTCCCTGCCGGCATTCATCAATGTCGGGGAGTTGGGGAGGAACTCAAGGCTCGATATAATCTGATAAAATTCAGAGGCCAGGCTATTTATATCGGCATCCTTATCGTAGAGGAGATCTG
>CAZYNY010000029.1:0-14637 GCA_964648095.1 uncultured Nitrospirota bacterium
GTATCAGCCGATGATGAATTAACGTTCTGGGGAGTGAACGAGATATAGCTTGTCACTACCATCTGATACTTGAGACACCAAGGGGTAATTTATTAAAGGTAATGCATGGGATAAATAGCCGTTACACAGGATATTTCAATAGAAGATATAATAGGTCAGGGCACCTGTTTCAGGGAAGATACAAGGCAATAATTGTGGACAAAGATGCTTATCTGCTCTCCTTAAGCAGGTATCTGCATCTAAATCCGGTAAGGGCAAATATAGTGGATAAGCCCGAACTATATAGATGGAGTAGTTATCCTGGATTCATCGGGAAAGGAAGAAAATATAATTGGGTAGAATATTCCTGGATATTATCTTGCTTTGGGGATGACACAGCCAGGGCAATGAAAAGATACAAAAAGTATTCAGCAGAAGCCCTAAACGTGCAACCCGAAAACCCCCTTTCTGACCTTTACCGGCATCTAGTTTTGGGTCGGGAGGAATTTAAAGAAAAGATAAGTAGCCTACTTAAAGGAAAGCCATTAAGCTGTGAAATTGCAGGGCACAAGAGGCTTATAAAAAATCCATCGGTAAAAAATATAATAAAGTCCGTAGCAGAGGTGTTTGGTGTAGAGGAAGATACGATAAAAAGGAGGGGGAAGAGGAATAACATTGCCAGGGGAGTGGCAATATATTTTGTTCAGCGATATTCTGGTCTTGGTAATATTGAGATAGGGGAGTTATTCGGCGGGATACACTACAGCGCTGTTACCAAGGTGGCGATGAGACTTAAAGAGGCAATTACGGATAATAGGAGGCTTTCAATGCTGGTTTTGAATCTTGATTCACAATTCAAGACCTGAGGTTCTGCACGCTCTTTTCTTTAAATAATATATCAAGACCTGAGCTTTTAAGACTCCCATGGGATGTTCTGAGGATAAAGCAAACTAAAGGGATAAATCTTGTGAATCAGATCAAAGTCCTTCCGGTCCTCAGTTATGACTGTGGCTCCAATCCTCCTGGCCAGGAGAACAACGAGGAGATCATGGGCAAGGCTCACCGCCTTTCGTATCTGAATTCCACTATCCTGTTGAAGCCGGGCCATGAGAATCCCTGATTCCTTATAGTCACTAGCAGTCGGCAGAAGAATCCTCCCTCCTTCTGCATATGTCCTAAAGATGGTATCGACGACAGCCCGCTCCCCTCTTGAAAGGGCCCCTGCATAAAGTTCAAGGAATACAACCCCAGGGATATATTTGATATATTCTCGATTCAGGAGGATCTCACTATAGAGCTTAGTATTGATCCAGCCGATAAGAATATTGGTGTCAAGGACGATTTTTTGCATCTGCTAGTCGAATACCTGCTTGATCTTCCCCTGACCACCTACCTTTAGCATGGCCCTGTTTATCCTCTCTTCAGCCAGGATAATGTCTAAGGCGGTCTCGATTGCTTCTGTCTCTGTTTTGGCCGACAGAATCTTCTTGACTCTATCGATCTTCTGTTGAGACAGGCGGAGATGCTTATCTTTTAAGATACTTGTAACCTTCAAGGCAGCCCCCTTTCTATGTACAGAATATTCTATGCTATGAACATAGCCATGTCAATACATCTAAAGCGTGAAAGAAAATAACAGAAAGTAATTGGGCAGCAATGCTGACCGGTAAGCCTTGCTGATAATCCTCTTATCTATTCCAGGGACTAGCGTCGCCCCCTCCATCGGCAAAGCCGGATGGAGCCTCCTCCTCAACGCTCGCTTTGCTCGCTAGTAAACGCCCTTAAAGCCTTTAGTTTTTCTAATGCCGCGCCTGAGTCGATAGACTCTGCTGCAATAGCCATCGCCTCTTCCCAACTCCTGGACTTATTGCATGCCATAATGGCCGGGGCAGAATTTAATAAAATGATATCCCTCTTTGCCCCTTTGGATCCATTTAGGATATCTTCCGTTATCCCGGCATTATCCCCGGCATCGCCGCCAATCAGATCCTTGAGCTTTCCCGTATGGAGATTGAAATGTGAGGGCTCAACAAAATAACCTGATACCCTTCCGTCACACCCTTCTGAGATCTTTGTCCTTTCAGTTATGGTGATCTCATCAAGTCCGTCCATCCCATGGACAACAAAACAATGCCTTGATCCAAGGTTCACAAGGACCCTCGCCAGCAAGTCGGTCAGCTCCTCGGCATATACACCCAGCACCTGGATCGATGCCCCCGCGGGATTGGCTAAGGGCCCCAGGATATTAAATATGCTCCTTATACCTATCTCCTGCCTCGGCGCCAGTGCATGCTTCATCGCACCATGGAACATCGGCGCGAATAGAAAGCCGATCCCGATCTCATTCACGCACTCTTCTACCTTTGATGGGGGTATATCTATTTTTACACCAAGGGCCTTCAAGAGGTCTGCGCTCCCTGACCTGCTTGATACAGATCTATTTCCATGTTTAGCGACCGTGATACCTGTGCCAGCCACCACAAAGGCCGCTGTAGTAGATATATTGAAGGTGTGTGACATGTCCCCACCTGTCCCGCATGTATCAACAACAGACGGGTCATCCACCCTGATCCTTATAGCCTTCTCACGCATGACCTTTACAGATCCTGTGATCTCGTCAACAGTCTCACCCTTCATCCTCAGGGCAGTGATATAGGATGCGATCTGGGCCGGTGTGGCCTCACCCTCCATGATCTCCCTCATGGCAGACTCTGCCTCAGCCTCGCTTATGTCGACCTTCTCAACAAGCTTTGATATAGCCTCTTTTATCATAAGAGCTCCTTATATCTTTAGAAAATTTCTAAGCAGGTCCATTCCTGCCTTAGTAAGGATAGATTCGGGATGAAACTGCACACCCTCGATAGGAAGATCCTTGTGCCTGACGCCCATTATCTCCCCCTCTTTGGTCTCGGCAGTTATGATAAGGCATGAGGGGATCGTCTCCCTCTTTATAATCAATGAGTGGTATCTCGTTGCCTCAAACGGGTTAGGAAGGTCCTTAAATATGGTTTTACCATCATGGTATATCATGGATGTCTTGCCATGCATGAGGCGGCCTGCCCTTACCACATCACCTCCAAAGGCCTCGCCTATGGATTGATGTCCTAAGCAGACGCCCAGTATAGGCATCTTCCCCTGAAAGTGCCTGATAACGTCTATGGATATCCCTGCCTCTTTCGGTGTGCATGGGCCCGGTGATATCACTATCCTCTCAGGCTTAAGCTCCTCTATTTCCGCTATAGTTATCTTGTCGTTCCTGAAGACCTTTATCTCCTGGCCAAGTTCACCCAGGTACTGAACAAGGTTGTATGTAAAGGAGTCGTAGTTGTCGATCATGAGGAGCATCTATAAGAGTCCCCTTTCAGCCATCTCTACTGCGCTGACCATTGCCCTGGCCTTGCTCACTGTCTCCTGGTATTCTTTTTCAGGGTCTGAGTCGGCAACTATTCCTGCCCCGGCCTGGATATAGGCTGTACGATCCTTTATGAGGATAGTCCTTATTATTATGCATGTGTCCATATTTCCAGAGAAACTAAAATATCCCACTGCCCCCGCATAGATGCCGCGTCTTAATGGCTCAAGTTCCTCGATGATCTCCATCGCCCTTATCTTGGGCGCGCCTGACACAGTACCTGCCGGAAAACATGCCTTGATCAGGCCAAAGGAATCCTTATCCTGAGAGAGCATTCCATGGACATTTGAGACCATGTGCATTACATGGGAATATTTTTCCACAACCATTAGTTCGTTTACAGAAACCGCTCCTGTCTCAGATACCCTCCCGACGTCATTCCTCCCAAGATCCACAAGCATTATATGCTCCGCCCTCTCCTTGGGGTCTGCCAGGAGTTCTTCCATCATCCTGCTGTCCTCTGCCTCTGATAATCCGCGCCTCCTGGTCCCTGCTATGGGTCTTACCTCTATTCTTCTGTCCTCGCACCTGACAAGGACCTCAGGGGACGAACCGGCTATGTCTATATCATCGAAATGGAGATAATACATATATGGCGATGGATTGATCACCCTTAGCGCCCGGTAGATGTCAAATGGATCTGATGATACCTCTGTTTTGAATCTCTGAGAGAGGACGACCTGGAAAATATCCCCGGCCTTTATATATTCCTTTGCCCCATCTACCATCCTGCAAAAATCTACCCTGGCCATATTGGGTGTGAAGGTTGGGTTTGTCCGCCCTTTTATCTTCTTAGCAGATTCAAGGTTTCTGCCATCCCGCAATTTCCTTATTATCCGGTCGATCTTGTCCGTTGTCTCCTTATACACTTTTTCAATATTGCTGTCCTCGATGTGCGCATTTGAGACAACCTTTATCGTCTGATTGATATTGTCGAATATGAGAATGGTATCGGTGATAACAAAGTATAGATCAGGCAGGTCTATCCCTTCCTTTTTCCGGTCCGGGATCTCTTCAAAATGACGCACCATGTCATAGCTTAGGTATCCGACTGCGCCTCCAAAGAAGCGGGGGAGCCCTTCTACCTGCACCGGTCTATATTTTTCCATTATAGATTTTAATATCTCAAGGGGATCTGATACGTCCCTGATCACCTCTTTCTTTCCGTCTGATGTAATCTCAATGCGCTCTCTGTTGCCCTTTATTACAATAGACGGGTTGCTTCCAAGGAAGGAATATCTTGCCCATTTCTCTCCCCCTTCAACAGATTCAAGGAGATATGAGTGGCTGCCGTCATTTATCCTCATGAATGCGGAAACAGGGGTGTCTAGATCGGCTAATATCTCCCGATAGACAGGAATAAGGTTCCCCTCTTTTGACTTTTCCTTGAACTCTTCAAAGGCGGGATGGTGCATCTAACTCCAAGTTTTTATGGGCTTTTAAATTATCACATGGTATGGGGTTATGTCAATTGAATAGATTATACAAACCGGACATCTTGACTTGCTGCTAACAGGTTTCAACCATTCCTTGCCTTCCCGTCCCGGCTGACCTAAATCCTGCATTATTGCCTGTAAACGAGGGTCATCTGTTTCGGTATACCCATCACTGAGCAGTTCAAAGTGTTCATCCTATTGGGTTTTTAAGGAATTCCCCGGCCTTTAGTGTAGCCGCTTTGCGGTTGTCAACGCCAAGTCTTATTAAGATCTCCCCGAAATGCTTCTCTACTGTCCGTATAATCCAATTAAGGCCTTTGGCAATCTGCTCATTTGAGATCCCGCTTTCCTGAACAAGGCAGAAAAGCATTTCAGCCTGCCGACGAGACAGGTTTGGCCTTAAGCTTTTTCTTGATCTTATCAGAATGTTTTTTCCCAATTCTTCGATGAAAGATTAATCCTCAAAGCGATTTCTTTTTGATTGTAACCAAGTGGTTACCCCTAGAGAACATCCTCTTATCCGAAGAACTTCACAGAGTGAGAATAAGGGTGATACCTGAAATGTTTATCGAAGGCAAATACTGCTTCAATACCGTTCCGATTGATCAAAGCAAAGCTGGTGCAATCCGTAAAACTCAGCTTCTTTTCCATAAATCGTCTGAAAATATCTTTGGCCTCTTCTTCCACTTCTTCAGTGATCCTGAGGATAACAATACTACTTTTGTTGAGCTGTTCCATAAATTTAATTGATGTTTGATGACTTCCTCTGTTTTTGAGGAGGGTATAAACCTCATCCAGAACATAATCAGAGGTATAAATCAAGGATTGACGTTGTTTAAGTTGATTATAAAAGGATTTACCCTGTATGTTGTGTTGGTCTTGTGGAATGGTCAGCGCGCAGAATGCACTGGTATCGATAAAAACCTTCACCCCGAAACTTCACCGTACAGATACCTATCGTGATTGGTCGATAGGTCAGAGTCAGTGCAATCTTTTGCGATATCAATAATACCTTCAAGGCTGCTTTCTTTCAAGACCAGACGTTCAGATTCGTTCGGAAGCATGATTGTGAGTTTTGTATGTTCTTTGATGTTGAGCTTTTCAAGGGGTTTAAGAACACCATCCTCATATACCGCTTCAATGGACCTGGGCATCTTTACTACCTCCTATTGTTAAGAAGAATAATAGAATACTGGGCCTTAGTCAAGAGGGGAACCTGAAGAACAACCGAAGATCCCCGCACCATCCATTCAGCCTTATACGATATCCTGGGGTTTCCTGGGTTTTCCCAAATCTAATCATGTAGCCGGTTGAAAATACCGGATTCCTCCTTCCGCAGGAATGGTGATACGGATAGGGCAGGGTGGAGTAAGCTATTTATGAAAAACTACATAAGCCTTTTAAGTCTGAAAACTCAGGAAACTCCAGACCATTTTTCCCTTGACAGTAGAATTGCATGGGGTATAATTCAAATCGTATCTAATCCCAAACCTTAATAAAGGCAGGTGCTATTTATGGCATGGTAGGTGTCACAAGAGAAAGGTCTAAGATAGCACGATACATTCCTTACAGTTCTTTTGTGCTTGAAAGAACATGGAAAGTGTCCCTCTTTCCTAACCATGAGAATTAAGAAAATCATCGGAAAGGCTTCTACTGAAGAAATAGAACAGGTTGTTGAAGGTCTGAATAAGATAATAAGGGAATAATATTTCACTCGTGCGGACGGGTAATAACCTGCCGCACAGTTCGAGCGTTCTGTGAAAATAATAAATGACTGAGGACAAAATGGATAAACCAAATGTATCTCCCGGCGATTGGATTCGCATCGGCAATATTGAAGCTGTCGTTTGTCAGGTGTGTCCTGATGACATCGAAGTTGTTTTCCTTAGTGGAGGGAGCAGTAAGACAACAAACCAAAATGCAAGATGGTCAACGACCATTGGGAGCTTGACCCCGCATCTGGCGGCTATGCCGACAATTATCCACGATTGGGACAATTCAGGGCTATTTTGCATCGGGGTCGTCAACACAAATGAGGTTTGCACTAACTGCGGAGAGAAAATGCATGAGTTTGGAGTTACTGATGAGTTATTAAGATTTGCGCACGATGAGTTTAAACCTGTAAAAACAGTAGAAGTGCCTGTTTTTGATTTTGCGGAACGGACTTAATTTATTAATAAGGAAAGAGACTAATAGCGCATAACATCCATTGAGAGTGGCCGTGTGAAGTAAGAAAAAGGAAGACTTTGAACAACCGTTACATTAATCCCCAGGAGGTAATATCATGCAAGATCGGCTCATGGTGTTTGTTGACGGATCAAACCTACTTCATACAACAGCATCAATAATCCAAGCCAATTTCCGATCAGATAAGCCTCCGACAGAGGCACTGAATTTATGTAGTATGATCGTTCGCTGCCTCATTGATAGAATCAAAAAGGAGGCGTCTTTTTACGACTGCAAGCACCTCCGGACATACTGGTTTGGCTCCTACCAAGGGGACGAGCGATACGAAACAGAGATAAAAAAGATCCTTCGAGCTAACGGAATAGAACCCATAATTTTCAAGAAAAGGAACGGGCGGGAGAAGCGAGTTGACATAGCCATCGCACGTGAAATGCTTATCAACGCCATGAATCGAAACTACGATCTTGACTGCTTGTCGCTGGGGATGAAGACTATCTAGACCTCATTGCTGATCTGAAACGACTTGGTGTAAGGGTAATTGGTAGTTTTTACAATACTCACTTATCGGATTCCCTTAAACTATCATTTGATTACTTCCACCAATTGCATGTTTGGGGGCACAACCACTCTGAACTTGTTAAGGCTCTCGGCGGAAAACTCCCGCAATGATACTACTGGTCACTACAGAGAAAGTAAACTTATTCCCCGTCAAATTCAGATGGTTTCACCTGAATTCCCCAGGGTTCTGCTTTATAGAGAAAAAATGGGAGTGAAAATAAACAGCTTCATTAAAACATAGTCTGGAACATCGGTAAATCAATGGAAGTTTTTTATGCTATATATTTCATATCCATAGTAATTTGTCTTTTATCTATTGCTTTTAAGCCCCCACGTGGTTTTGGTAATGTTATATTTAATCTGTTTTTATCTTTGTGGCCAGGGGCGAATACAATTGGTGCACTAATAGTAATAAGTGATTTTTTTAAGATAAGTGATTTAATTAAAAGACCATTTAACGAGAGGAAATTTCATGAAGATGTAGCCAAAATCAGGGAATTTATTAATAATAATCAGGCTGTTTCTGCTAATAATACATTTAGAGGGTTACATATCCCTTCCGGTAATCTACAGGGGGAATATCTAAATATTAAAAATGAAGTTGATAAGTCCATAGCAAGACTCGAACATGCGAATCGAGTTGAAATAATTAAAATAAGTGAAAGGGTAAGACGAATTGAGGAAGAAGAGAAAAAACAGAGAGAGATAAAAAATCAGGATCTTAGAAGGCAACAAGAAGAAAAAGAAAAAGAAAGAAGACAGAGAATTGCACTGCTAGCACAGTCTGGACAAATTCTTGATTCTTTATCACCTCAAGAATTTGAGTTAATCATCTTGGAAGCATTTTCTAGGCAGGGCTATGAGGTTACTCATACAGCTTTTACTGGCGATGAGGGAGTTGATGGTTTTCTAGAAAAAGGTAGTATGAAAATTGCTATTCAATGCAAGAAACATAGTGGTAGCATTGGCCAACCGGCCATAAGGGATTTTTATGGTGCTATGATGCACTTTAAATGCGAGAAAGGTTTTTTTCTTATCACATCTGATTTTTCTGATCCAGCGAGAGAATTTGTTGAAAACAAAAAAATCAAACTCTTTGATCGGCAACAAACATTAGATCTTTTGCAGTCCACATTAAACAATGATTATGTTCTTAATGGGAAAAAAATTAAATTTCCTTATCCATTTAATAATAAGGAATCTATATTGTCAGCTCTCAAATCTCAGAACACCAATGATAAGACCTCCTCGCAAGGCCTATCCTCTACCGGAAATCTAAGTCCATTTAATGAAGAGGACTCTCTTTTGTCAAGACTACTAAAGGAAGCTCAGAATACTAATGCTAAGATCTCCCATCAGGGTCTACCCTCTACCGGAAATCTAAATCCATTTAATAAAAAGGAATCTCTTTTGTCAACGCAACTAAAGGAATTTCAGAACGCTAATGATAAGACCTCCCAGCAAGGTCTATCCTCTACCGGAAATCTAAATAAAAGCGAAGCAGATCAAAGCAAACAACCACTTTATAGATGCTATAAATGCGGTAAAGAGGTGTGGATTCTCGCTAGGGTTGTAGAATACTTGGATAAAACTTACTGCCGAGACTGTAGTCCTAGATTTTAAAAAGATATCAGCAGGGGATTAGTATGGATTCCCCATGGTTATCGAAAACGATGTTTAGGATCTCCTTAAAATAAGATGGTCGATATGTGGTTGGATATGGCTATAGCCGTTATCAAGCGTGATTTATGAAAAATCTGTCTACTTCCTTAATAGGATTGGCTGGAGTCCATTATGTATGTGCTGTATTAAACATGAACGGCTTGATAGCTTAACCAACTGTCCGCAATACTAGGGGCATAGATATCGTTGTATTGAATCAAGATGGCACCTTTATGGTTAACCTACAAGTAAAAACATCATATAAGAAAGTATCTTCGTGGATTGTTGGTAAGAATTATAAACAATGGCACGGTGATTACAACTATTATGTATTTGTTAGATATTATAACGAGAAATATGAGGCGTTTCTGGAGTCTTCTGAAAATGTAATTAAACAAGTCAACAATAATGTTGAACAATTGAAAAAGCGTGGATTGAAAGATTGGCTTTGTTGGCGCCTGCCACGTAAATCATCGCCAATACAGAAGGTTCAATGGAGAATGTTTTCACGTTTTAAACACTTGAAAAGCTGATTTATTATGGGATAATAATTGATAGTATCCTACGACAGCATGATCTTTACGGGAATCCTAATCGTGAAGAAGAAATAGCTGCATGCCCTGTCAATTCTAGCATTAGTCAGAAGGCATGAGCACTATACAGATGTGAAACTGGTTTATTTTTTCAATCTAATAAATTCCCCTGGTGTAACAATATTTAAATCAAACGGTAGCCCTTCTATATCATGCAAATCTCTATCTCCTGTAATCAGGTACTTTGCATTCGCCTCATAACAGCACTCAAGCAGCATATTATCTTCCACATCCCTACAGCTTGATATCTTTTTACGTGGCTGAACAATCTTTGCTCGGACAACTAGGGAGGCTATACCTGAAAGGAGGGCCCTCAGTTGGAGATGATTGATCTTTCCTTCAACTTCAAGCGCTAAGGGAACGTTACGATATTCTTCAAGCAGAGCCGGTGATACATATATTTCTGTCTCGATAAAAGCCTTCTCTACAGCCTTCTCTGGAATCCCACCAAAAGCAAAAGCAGATATGATCACGCTAGTGTCTATGACTGCCCTATCCCTTCTTTGCGTAGGCCTTTCTCCTTACTATTTTAATTGCATTATCAATGTCTCTTGCGGTCAAACTTGATTTCATAAATGCCTCTTTAGCAATCTTAAAGGCTGCATCAAGTCTGTCTTCAGGAGAAAGCACGGAAAGGATATAATCTTCTGGATTGATTTTTTTTGCTGCCTCTCTCATCTACATACCCCCTTTCTAACAGGATTTCCCTATTCTATCGCAAAAGGTCATTTTTATCTATGATAATATTATCCCAATCTCTCCTCATATCCAGAAAGAGAATAATAATCATGTGAGGCCAATTTTAAGGGGAGGTTGGGCTACTCTTCCCACATTTCCCTGTCAGCCACGCTTACCTTCCAAAAGACCGACTTCCGGGATAGTAATTTGAGACCTGTACCTGTCAGGACAAGGGCTGCAAAGATCCTGAGCGGGAAAAGATGTGCCATGGATCGCCATTTTCCCGGAAGGAATACCCCTCCCCGTGATTATTGACATATCTTATTTTTCTATGTTAGATTGGATATAAAAGTGCGGGTGTAGCTCAGTTGGTAGAGTACAAGCTTCCCAAGCTTGGTGTCGCGGGTTCGAATCCCGTCACCCGCTCCAGGGTTTTGCTGCGCAAAACACCCTTAACTGATAACCTATAACAGTTAGAGTTAAGGGTTCAATTGTAAGATTGCTTGGGAGATGAATGAAAGAGGCCGATAAGATCTGGATGGACGGGAAGTTTGTTGACTGGAAGGATGCAACTGTCCATGTCTTAACCCATACCCTCCATTACGGCCTTGGACTTTTTGAAGGGATCAGGTGCTATAAGACAAATAATGGATCAGCTATATTCAGACTTAAAGAACATGTTGACAGGTTTTATGCCTCTGCCCATATATCCCAGATAGATATACCATATTCAAAGAAGGAGATGACCGATGCAATCATTGATACAGTCAGAGTCAATAAGCTCCAGGAATGTTACATAAGACCTATTGCATTCATAGGATATGGAGAGATGGGGCTTTATGTAACTTCTAATCCTATTAATGTTTCTGTTGCCGCCTGGCCGTGGGGGACTTATCTCGGAGATGATGGGCTGAAGAACGGAATCAGGACTAAGGTCTCCTCCTTTACAAGGCATCATGTGAATATCAGCATGACCAAGGCAAAGATCTGCGGCTATTATGCAAATTCCCAATTTGCGAAGAGGGAGGTAAAAAGAGGAGGCTATGACGAGGCGATCCTCCTTGATGCTGAGGGGTATGTGGCGGAAGGGCCAGGTGAAAACATCTTTATTGTGAGGAGAAACAGCTTAAAGACTACACCCCTTACGTCAATCCTCGAAGGGATAACAAGGGATTCAATTATCCGGCTTGCAAAAGAGATGGGGATCTCTGTGATAGAAGATAGATTTACGCGGGATGAGCTTTATATGTCTGAGGAGGCCTTTTTTACAGGAACTGCCGCAGAGGTTACGCCTATCAGGGAGGTAGATGACAGGGCTATAGGCACCGGAAAGCCGGGGCCTATTACATTAGAACTGCAGAAGGCATACTTTAATTGTGTGCATGGAAGGGACGAAAAGCATAAAGAGTGGCTTACGTATATATAAATCAGTCAGTCTCCACCTCTGATCTGCATTTAGGGCAGATCCATCTATTAGCAATAATCTCATCATAGATAAAGCCCGGGATAAGAAAAAGGAACCAGAATATAGTTCTTAGTAAGATCTGTTTTGGCTGGGAGCCAAACCTTTTCCCCTTACCCTTGTAGCCGCAATTTGAACATTCTATTATCTTCTTCTCTCCCATCGGCGATATGATATAATTTCTTACTTCACATTTCAATTAATAAGATAGGTAGAAAGACAGGGCATGCGTGTGAAAAATTTTATGCGACACCTTTTTAATAGCTATCTAAACCTTTCGATCATAAAATTTTGAAGACGTATGTCCTGTCTGAAGGGGTATCAATTTGAAAGAGATCTGCTACGATATCTTTGATTCCTCCATAGGCACGATACTTGTTGCTTCAACAGGGCTTGGTCTCTGTCTGGTTTCGATCAGCAGAGAGGGGAGGGCAGGGGCACTCGAAGAATTGCGGCTTTTCCCCAATGGCAGACCTGTAAGGGATAAGGATCGGCATGCCAAACTTAAGGCGGATATCAGGAGATATTTAAATGGGGAGAGGGTTAAGTTTAAGGTGGAGCTTGATATCTCAATAGGGACAGAATTTCAAAGGCTGGTCTGGAGGGGGCTTTTAAATATCCCTTATGGTGAGACCAGGAGCTATAAGCAGGTAGCAGAGAAGATAGGCTGCGCAAAGGCATCAAGGGCAGTAGGCCAGGCAAATGGAAGGAATCCCCTTCCAATCATCATACCCTGCCATAGGGTAATTAATAGCAATGGATCCCTTGGCGGCTATTCAGGGGGGATAGAGATCAAAAAAAGACTCTTAGTCATAGAGGGGATCAGCCCTTCTTTGTTGGCTCAATCTTGCAGGTATTGACCCCGAACAGGGCCCATAATGGGCAGAATTGTGCAATCCCTGTTACAAGTCCCACTGCAGCAAGGAGGAAGAAGACCCCCCTTGTTATAATGCCCACCTCTGCACCTATTCCTATTACCAGGAATATGGCGCCAATGGCTAGCCTGATCCTCCTGTCCAGTACCCCTACATTACATTCAACTGCCATGTTACCACCTTTTTTTATATTGTAATCCGCTATCTTTATTATAGGCGCTATTTATTCATAAGTGCAAATCTGTAATAAAAAAATTGGTGGGCGCATAGTTTTCTCCATCCAGCTATTGTTCCGTCACAAGCTTGTCTTCCAGTTCATTCCGATCGTCCGGCGACCGCGGGAAGTGCTCGGCCAGGATCTTACCGCATTCTTCTATCGCGGCGCAGAACGCCGCGCAGCCATCCTTCGATTTCAAGCCCGAGGTGATGATGCTGACGATCTCGTCCCATGTGCCCGGTTGAACTTTATCGTTGATCCCTCGGTCGGCGAGTACGACAACGCGCCTCTCGAAGAGCGAGGCGAGGATCAAAATCCCGGTGTGGGCCTTGGTGTAATGGAGTCCGTGAGCTGTGAACGCGGCGAGGCTGCGCATGTGAACAGCCTCGGCGATGCTTGCCTTTGGAATGAGCCGCCGCTTGATCGCGGGAATGCGGCAAAGGATATAACCCAGGATGCCGCCCGCGAGGGGCAACGACAGCTGTGTCTGGATAGGTCCCCATGGATCATGCAAGAAGAGCGCAGCTAGAGTGCCCATGGTCAGTCCGGCAGCCAAACCACCCAGCTCAATTTCAGCGTAGGGCCTGCATGTTGCCACGATCATCGGCACGATTTCGCCGGAGGTGCGCTGCTCTGCGTCTAATACCGCCTTTTGAATTTTTTCCTGTTCATATAGCGTGAAATATTTGTCGACATTCATTTTATTCACCAACTCCCTGAAGCCCCCCCGCCTCCAAATCCTCCGCCCCCACCGCTGAAACCACCGCCACCTCCTCCTCCAAAACCGCCTCCACCAATTCCGCCCGAAAATATCCCACCCGGTCTATTGTAACGCTGCCCGCGCGTACTCCAGATACCTTGACGACTTCTTGAACTTAACGCTGACGCGAGATAGAATCCGATAAGTATCAACGGTAAGAGCAGCTCAAAAGGGAAACGCGAAGAGGATGCATGCTTTTTCTGTTGAGCCTGCGGCAACGGCTCACCGCTGGTAACCTTCATGATTGCTTCGACACCGGCTTCGATGCCGCCGGAAAAATCGCTACCCCGAAACCGCGGCACGATGATTTCCTGGATGATTCGGTTTGCGATCGCGTCGGGAAGTACGCCTTCGAGGCCGTAGCCGACTTCGATACGCAGCTTGCGATCGTTTTGCGCGATCACGAGGATAGCTCCGTTATCGAAACCTTTCCGGCCGATCTTCCAGTTTTCCGCGACCCGGATACCGAAGCCCTCGATGTCTTCGCCCTGCAAGCCGGGAATAGTAAGGACAGCGATTTGATGGCCGGTGTTGTTTTCAAACTGCTCCAAACTCTGCTCCAGCGTCTGAGCGCGAGCAGGCGGCATGAGGTTGGCGTAATCATTGACGCGCCCGCGAAGCGGCGGCACGTCGAGCGAGATGACGATGGCAGGCGCTGTAAAGAGTGCAAGGAAAACGAAGCCCAGGAAGAAAGCTCGGACCATTTGAAAGTTCATCTTCAGCTTAGAACTTTACCGGAGGCGGTTGTGCCGCTTTTTCGTCCGCGCTGAAGGTTTCTCTAACGCTGAGCCCCAAGAGGTAACGTGCGGTGAGATTAG
>CAZYNY010000029.1:14647-15352 GCA_964648095.1 uncultured Nitrospirota bacterium
CTTGTTGAAGTCGGCAACCTTATCGATGTAGCGTTTGCGCGCGACGGCGATTCGATTCTCTGTTCCTTCGAGCTGCGCCTGGAGGTCTCGATAGTTCTGATTGGCCTTCAGCTCAGGGTAGCGTTCGACCGTAACCAGCAGGCGGGAGAGCGCTCCCGAAAGGTTTTTCTGCGCCTCCTCGAATCTGCGGAACGCATCGGGGCTGCTAAGATCTTTGGCGTCCAGTTTTACGCTCGTGGCCTGGCTCCGCGCCTGGATAACCTGCGTAAGAGTTTCCTGCTCAAATTTGGCCGCGCCTTTGACCACTTCGACCAGATTCGGCACCAGGTCGGCCCGCCTCTGATATTGATTCTGCACCTCGGCCCACGCGGCTTTGACCTCTTCGTCCAGGCCCTGAAGCTGGTTGTATCCACATCCGGGCAAAAGCAACAGCACAACGATGTATGGAGCGACGAACAGATTGCGTCTCATATTAAAAACCCCCCCTATCTCTCAACATCTGCTTACCGACAATGATTCATAGTGCTGGAAGTCACACAACATTCGTCGTTCAACCTAACAAGTTAGTATACGGTTTCCTCCTTGTATCAATTTCCATCATGGAAGTCAAGAGGATCAATAACCTTAATAACGGATTTCAGCGTGGGCGAGCTCCACTCAAATCTTTCTCCTGCCTTTGTGCTGATTATACTGCCTCCACCGATA
>CAZYNY010000029.1:15362-30106 GCA_964648095.1 uncultured Nitrospirota bacterium
CCCTTCATGGAAGGGTGGATATCACACTGGAAATTAAAGCTGCCAGGCATTGATGGAGTAAAATGGATACGAACTTTTTCTCCTGGTTTAATATGGACTCCCTTGATCCCTTTACCGAATGTGGTGGCGCCGGCTGTTTCCACCTCTATAGAAAATTCCTCCATCAGCTTGGATGTAAAGCCATGCTCGGTATTATCCATATTCTGCAACAAGATAGTTACAGGCTGATCCGGTTTAACAATCCCTCCGGAGAATTCATATGTCTTATTTCGGATCACTATCCTGATCTCCCCGGTACCTTGTGCTTTAAGGAAAGAAGGGGCTATAAAAATAAAAAGCAATGGAAGGCTGATTATAAAAAGCGGAAAGACTCTGTTAAATGTCGATGAAATATTGTATTGGTTTTTAAGTATCTGCATTTTAGGACCTCATGATGGTTTGTAAAATAATTTAATATCAAGTATACCATACGAATGCCGGCCGTGATTTTTCAAACCCTTAACGGAAAAGGTCCAGCTCACTGCCATTATAAACGTTAGCATTATTACATCGCTACTTTATGAATAACTTCTGATATAAAAGTCTGATAACGAACCCCCAGTCTTTTTGCTTTCTTCTTTATATTGTCCAAATCTTGCTTGTTAATCCTGATATTAAGGACCGTATCCTTTTTCCTTTTTTTGATTGCATCTGCGATAGATTTAAACTCGCTGTCGGATACAGGTTCGTATGTACCTTCCAGTAATTCTTTTTCTATTCGCCTTTCTTGAATTGTAAGTTTAGGTGTTCTCATATTAATGCCTCCTTAAATATTTTAGTGTATTTTCTGCTTGGAAACAGTGTTTTTAAAAAATAACAATCTTTTTCTTCAATAAATGGCACTACCCAAATATATTTCTTATATTCAAATAACATAATATTTTGATTCACACGCTTAGGATTCATCTCTAACGCAGCAAACCCGACATATCTAGGACCCGCCTTGACCAGTGAAGCGTCTGTTCAGCAACATTCATTCTTTGTCGGGCATCTGCCCAAATGCTAGCCCAACGACGTTGCCATTGCGCCAATTGAACCTGCAATTCTACCAGCGCCGCAGCCGTATTCACATCTGCATCGGCGGCAGTCCATTCAATGAAAAATTTGCTCTCATCCAGTAAGCTCTCGACGGCCTCACAGTGATCAGGATGGTCAGAGAATGATTTTATCCGCGCCAGGTTGGCGGCTAATCCGCCCAGCCGAACTGGTAATTTATCGCGCAGGTACCGCTCACGGATAGCTGTCCAGTCTTTCATATACCACCCAGTAAATTTTGCACTATATAAGATGAATCATACTTCCTTCAATCTAAATCAACTAAGAAGCTAGAAACATCACATTGTTACTTTGCTTTAGTCAATACGTTAATGCGATATCAAGGCATATTACATTTACTTTTAAATTTATTCTACTAAAAAATTGCATTATCAATGGAATAAGGATCGGGTCAATTTATGCCTGATGTGTTTATTGATTCAGGCTAACATATGGCATTCCATGCAGTAGCCGGTCTAAGATCCCCCAAGCCCTTTATTATATCTCTAAACATCTCATATACTTCCTTCTCCTCATTAGGCCTCATGAATCTCTCTGGAATGGCCGGTTTTTGTCTTCCCAGTTTTGTATACATCTCCATCCCCATGGGATTGTAAGGGAGTAAAAGAATTTTATCGGCCCCGGCTTCATATAGTGTTCGTGCTATTGCCGAGAGATTTTCATGGGTTGCAGTGATGCCAGGGATAATAGGGATCCTCGGGATGATCTCAACATCTTTTTCTTTAAGGAGTTGGCGAAGGTTTCCAAATATTTTATCGTTTGGCCTCCCAGTGATGCGGGAATGGTCCTCGCTGTCTGCGATTTTAATGTCATAGTATATGAGGTCAATATAGGGTAAGAGCTTCTCCTTAAAAATGGCGTAATTAAAATAGCCCGATGTCTCAAGGGTTATATGGATTCCCTCAACCTTTAAAAGCTTAAGTAGGCATTCGAGGTAGTCTGGATAAAGTGTGCATTCACCGCCAGAGAGGGTTATACCGCCGCCGGAGTGGCGATAAAAGGCGATATCCCTAAGTAGAATTTCCGCAAGGGATTCTGTCTCATAATAAGATCCAATTTTATTTAGTGCATTGCCAGGGCAGACAGAAACACACTCCCCGCATCTGTCGCATCTATCCCGATAGATATGTCCAGGGATTTCTGGGTCAATAGCATTCTTGGGACAGGCATCTATGCACTCTCTGCAACTGATGCAATCTCTCTCTGAAAAGGCGATCTCAATATACGGATCTTGCGTCTCAGGGTTATGGCAGAAGACACAGCGAAGGGGACACCCCTTGAAAAATACAACGCCTCTAATGCCTGGCCCATCTTCAAGGCTATGTCTTTTGATGTCTACTATGAGGGGAGGACTACTCATCTGTGACCAGCTAATAGGCTTTTGAAAAAGATCTATTTGTCATTACGAGAAGCGATTTTCGCGACGAAGTAATCTCTAACCCATTGATGCATATAGAATCGGGATTGCTTCCCCTTCGCTTTGCTCTGGGCTTCGGCTCACTTGCTCGCAATGACTATAAAATGAGTTTTTTCATCACCCATCTAAGCTACGCCAAGCCTTCGGCCTAGGTCTCTGGCCATAAAGCCGAACTTGTAAATGTAGTTTAGGTTTCCATCTACCTCTACCTTATTTTCAAGTAATGAATTAAGGATGTCCTGATCTTTAGAAAAGAGAAAGGCCCGCAATGAGGCGGCGTCCTTAAATGTTACCCTTACATCCCAGTTATCTATGGGATCATCTTCTACCTTCATGTCGCCATTTGCGAATATGGCAGAGGCAGCTACGATATTATCAGAGGTCTTGAAGAGATATCTACCCTTAAAACCCTCTATATTTTTCCTATAGCCCTCAAAAGGAGACAAAGATAAATCCAACGCCTTGTCAATGGAAAAGGCCAGCTTCATGACCCTAAGTAGGAGTTCAAGAAACTCATCTGTCACCTCACCCAGCAACTCATTCTCCAGTCTCTTTAACCAGACATTTGTCATTGCTCCCCTCCTTTATTTTGGCAATGGAAATGGTTCATAATAGACCGATTTCCCTGTTGAAAGAAGATATTCGGTGCGGTCAATGATCTCCTTTTGCATCTGAGGATTTAGGTCCTTGAAGTAGGCGGTATATCCTGAGACCCTGACGAGGAGATCTTGATGTCTTTCGGGGCACTCAATGGCTTCAATGAATTTTTTATGGGATGTTATATTGAATTGTATCTCCATCCCACCATCCCTTTTGCCATTTAGATCATCAAAATAGGCTTCAACTGTGGCTACAAAATTATTGAGCATTGCACCATTATTATCTTGAGGGGTATATTTAAGATTGAGGGCTACGCCATTCGAGAGGAATTTGGCGGGTTGATTTGCCACAGAGTTTAACGCCTTGGCAAGATCGGGTGTTACGCCTGAAACAGGGGTTATACCGCTTGTGAAGTTCTCATGGGCCTTCCTTCCGTTGGGTAGTGCCTTTGTGAGCCTGCCAAAACCTGCATGATTCGTCATGGTCCAGTAGCCGATCCTATAGCGGCCGCCACGGTAATTCTCTTTTTCTCCAAATGCCTTATCGAGCATATTAATGATCCATGTAACATTCCCATCGGCAATCGGATCCTCATTTCCATATTTAGGGGTCTTATCAGGATTTGAAAGCCTTACTTGCAAGGCCTCATGCCCTTTAAAGCTCTTGTCAATGGCATCAAGGAGTTGGCCAAAAGTAATTGCCTTATCATTAAAGATGACATTCTGGATTGCGGTGAGGGAATCGGCAACATCCGCAAGGCCAATGATAGTTGCCCCCGATGAATTAATCATTGCCCCACCCTGTATGATGTCTTTTCCCTTATCCATGGGCCCTTCAAAAAGGGCTGATAAGACAGGCGTGGGATAGAAATCCTGATGCACCTTTCCGAAGATATTGTTTAGGGCGGTGGACTGATCGATAAGCCAGCGTGCCTGGTCCTCGAATGCCTTCTTAAATTCCTCGAAGTTGGTAAAACTTCTGGGATCGCCCGTCTCTTTGCTTATCAGTAACCCCATTCCAGTATGTCTGTGTCTGCCGTTATAAAGGGTAAGTTCGAGGGCAGATGTGAGATTAAAAAGGATAGCTGCTGAGTGGCCATAGGATCTCCCATTGCTCCCAGGCTCAACACATCCTATTACACCATAATCCCTTGCCTGCTCAATTGTTTCTCCCTTTGACGTAAGTGCCTTGATAACGGCCTTGTCGTTGTGAATGGCAGGGGTAGCGCCTGTATTTATATTGACCTCGCATATCCTTTTCATGTATTCACTGGAGCTAATCCCCGGATAATATCTTGCGTTAAGATTCGGGTCCCTGAGCCTCATCAACTCTGTTGCCCTGAGCATAACATAGGTCAGGTCATTTACCGCATCCTTCCCGTTTTTATCTATGCCGCCTATTGTAATGGCCTGGTTTGAGCCTGTCCCGCCGAAGAGCTGCTCTCCAGCATCCGGTATCATAGGGACATGGTCGCCTATCTTAAGCCAGAGGAATGAGATAAGCTCAATGGCATCATTAGTTGTGATTACCCCATTGTCGATATCTTTTCTGTAAAGATCATATAGGATCTGGTCAAGCCTCCCAAGGCTTAATCCCACATTCGGGTTCTCAAGATGTATGGCAGTCCAGCATATCCATATTGTTGTTAATCCCTCGCGGAAAGAGCTTGCGGGAAATTCCGGGACCCGGCTATTTATGTCAGATATTGCGAGAAGTTCTTTCTTAACGATCTGGTCTCTTTCCATGTCAGCCAGCTCTTTAGCCCTTTTTGCCAGGTTGCGCGAGTAGGCGATAATTCCCTCAAGGACTTCAGATATCGCAGAGTAGAACTCTTTTTTTGAATCATCTACGCTGTTTTTCCTTTTATCATTCGCCTCATCTATGATGGCCCGAAGTCCGATGTTTATGGCCCTTGAAAAATCAGGTATTGTGTGGGATATGCAGTTGGGTTTGCTTAGGAGAAAGAACACAATACGTTCAAGTAACTTCATTTGCGGGGCGCCTCTTTTCCTCGCTATCTCAGAAATATTCTTTTCCATCCAATGAGGGAATATCTTATAGTTGAGCTCCTCTATCTCTTCATCGCTTATATGGTACGGATTTCTGGCGCGCCCTCTGATAGTCCAGAGTTCCGGCCATAATGTCAGGGCAAGAAATTCGGGATAGAGGGGGACACCTTTGAACCTGCTGGTTGTTGATCCTGCAAAGATGGACCTATCTTTAAATTCAAAGGGGTCCATACCCTTTTCATAGCCACTGCTGTGGCGGACCATAGGAGCGCGGTTCTCCAGTACATATCTGTATGTCCTTGCCTTGTCAAGGATGGAGATCCTATTCTTTGCAAATAGACCATTTTCCAGGCTATAGCGGGTTACAAGGCGCGGGCGTTCAATGCAAATCTCAGGCATCGCCTTAAAGTAGATATCCTTCAAATAGGATACACGCGGTGTAAGCTGATAATCTTTCAAAGACAGGTCACTAAGTGTAATATTTGGCATAATATACCTCCCAATTAAAAGGTAGTTTTCTTAGCAAAGGTATCTAATTAGCAGGCGACAAATACACCTCCTTGACGGACTTTAACTTTAAAGCTCTGATTTTTAATTCCTTAGCTTCGCTTAGCGGCGACGAACCTCCAACAATTACGGGATAAAATGGATTGGGAGGGATTTGGAGTCCTACAAAGGCATTAAGGTCGGGGATTTCATTATTGATCTCTCTTGCCTTTTCCTCTGCCTTCTCCCTATCTTTGAATGATCCAACAATTACCCAGTAGTGTTTAGCTTCCTTACCAAACCCAAAGAAGGTCTTTACCCCATCAGTTATTTGGTTAGTTAGCGATTTCTTTTCATCGTTATCCACACCTGCCTGCTGTGCATAAGCTGTGCTCATGTTCAGAAATGTTGCTACGCTATTCGAATCAGGCTTATTGCCGCCAGCCCACGTAGTGATCAAAGCAGGTGCTGCAATACCAATAGCCAATATTTTGAGCCTGTTTGTTTCATCAGATACCCAAGCTAAAAGTCCACCAAGAAATGCGAGAATCGGTGTTAGAATAAGGTATGCAAATACAAGTGAGACTACCTTTTCTTTCGGGATGTTCGCAGCTTGATTTACCACGTAATAATAATCCTGACCTAAAAATTTTACACATACTGCGGCAAATCCTCCTAATGTTCCTATTAATGTTCGTTCTAAGCTAGTCATACATCCACCCTCCTTTCTATCTTCTTTTTATTTTGCTTTTTCCGGCTTTTTTCCAACCGAACGGATATTGACAAATTTATTGAGAGTATCGAACCAAAAAGGCGCACCGAGGGATACGGCAAATGCAGTAAAAAGCCAGCCTACAATTTGAACAATATTCAAAGATTTAAAGAATGACTCAAAAAAAGATGTAACAGAAGAAACACCCTTCCATCCCAAAGGTAATCTGATATTTTCGCTTTCAAAGGTATCCTTTAGCTCTTTTAATAAAATATTTGGATTCATCTCTTGCGAGTTTTGTGATTCATCTTTTTTTAGTTGATCTCTTTTAGCAGTTTCTTCCTTTACGATTACCTCCGCAGCCTTAACGATACCGGCACGTAATGCCTCATCAGTATATAGTTTTTTGACAATGGTGATGGTATCCGCATTGAACAAGATAGTTATGATAATTGACAGGACAAGGATAATAACCTGACTCTTTCTCTTGTACCATCCTGAGACCCTTTCCATGGAATCATCATACCATTGTTCAATCCTTTTACGGGCCTCATTTAAATCTTGTTCAACGCCACCTAAAAGAGGAAGTAATGATTTTTTTAATGGTTCGTTTGGAATTTGTGCTATTGCCGTTTTAAACTGATTTATTTTTTTTGAGCCCTCCTCTATATTGGCGGGCGAAATAATATCCATTAATACACGGGCAAAGGTATGAGGGGGAATATACGAGGGCTTGCTACTTCCCTTACCTATGCCGGTGATTAACGGGTGTTCATAAATTGTTTTGACCAGGCCATCACCTTCGAGGTCATTTAGAAGGTTACGGATACCTGCTTCAAGGTAATTTGATCTTGTCAACAAAAACCGCGATATCCATTCAGCCATGACCGTACACACAAGGCTCAAGAATAGATAAATAAAGATTAATCCTATGGCAATATCTAGCATTGGAAGCATTTCTCCTCCTATTATTGGTTTAAATTAAACCAATCTATTAGACCCTTCGCTATACTCATGGTAAATATAACCCATTAAAGATAATATTTCTTTTTGTTGCCAGTCCAAACATCATAGCTCACTGTTCCTGAGACCTTTTCCTTATCCTCATCCTTGTTATAAAAGGCTATATAGGTTATCTGTTTCATTTCAATAAAATCAGGGTCAACACCTGGGCCCACGAAGGACCACTGATCTCCTGGACCTTCTTTCCATTTACCCTCGGTTTCAAAGATTCCTTTCCGCCAAGTGCCTGTATTAATATATATGATTTCCCTGCCATTTAAACAATCCATAGGATGCAATAAAGGGGTATGCGTATGGCCGTAAAGGATGTAACGGATATTCTCATTCCGACGCCATATTTCCTCTTTATATGCTGACTTTAAGTAAGGGTCTTTATCCGGTTCAGTCGGATCCTCTGACATGCCCAGAAAAAAAGCAAGCCAATGTTCTTCATCTATATCAACCACCAACCCTGCAAGCCATCGGGTTACAACGTTATCAGAAATTGCTCTTATCAAACCATCTTTATGATAGTCTCCTGAAACTTTCCAATTTTGTATGCGATCATTCTTTAAAAGGTCTTTTATTACCTCCCTTACTGCTTCATCAACAACCTTTGTGGCTCTGTCGTCCTTTCTGGCCTTATAATATAGCCACTTAGCTATGTTTTTGTATGGTCGGACGTTATCGATTTCCTGAAGGTTTTTTATCACCTGCTCCAATTCTTTTTCTCTTTTGTATTTGGTATATGCTAAAAAGGGTATCCTTGTGGCGAATTCTGTGGTTACGATATCTCCGATAGGAACTTGAAGAAAGCCTTTTTGTGTTAGGTCTTCTAAATCGTAAAAATTAGCAGGGTCATACTCATGCCCATGCCTTGCACAAACCCAATAATCTTCATCTATGAATTCATTTTTAAATCGCCAGTTTCCATTGCCCTTATCATAGCCTTCTACCGTCTTTTCGTTAATGGTAAGTCCTAAAAGTTCTTTTAGCGCCTTTCTAAGAGACGGGTAAAGATTACAGAGCCGATCGTGATTACCAGGCAGGTATATAATTTCAACCGTAATATCTTTCCCAATAAATTGTTCAGGGTGAACCGTAAGGCCACGAAATAGCTTGAAGGTCTTCCAGTTCTTAGCTAATATCGAATCTATTGGCACAGAATCTGGCGAAATTGCGGCATTCAGATCAAGAGTATCAGAAGCGTTATACCCGAGAATTTCCAGACACATCTTTTCTGTAGGGCTTTTTTGTTGCGGTGTGGGAATATCCTTTAGACCATTTTTGCCCCATGGGCGGTTTTCGGAATCAAATCCGCCCTCTAGCCACTTGGTGGACCGAAGAAGGTCTATGATATCGCCTAACAGCAAGATTTTTAACTCTATGGCGCCCTTGTCTCTTACCAATGAAGCTATGTCAGATAAGAATACACTCTTAAAGGCATCGTACGGCAGGTTGTGGTCTCCCGCAGTACCATCAATAAAATGTAGATCACTTATGACTACTAACATAATACCCCTTTCAAATAAACTTAATTGTTCTTTTTATAACATCTAATGCTCCTGGTATCTGCAGCGACAACACATTGATTGCAGTTGTCGCACAAAGCCATTTCGCTGATCCCGGCCTTAAATTTATTAGGCAGATCGGGCTCTAGGATCAGGGGTCTTGCCATGGAAATAAAGTCTGTTTTTTTTGACTCTATGGCCTCTTCCATAAATCTTTTTGAACGCATTCCGCCAACTGTTATAATTGGCAGAGAAATTGCGTTCTTGACCATTGCTGATGTCTCCAGGTTATAACCCTCAGTGAATGGAGGCTGCGTAAGTTTAACGAATGGCACAATAAAGGTTTTCAAGATTAATTTTATTGCAGGGTTATAGCGGCAGTAAGGGCGAAGGTAATTAAAGATTGCATTCGTTGGAAAGGCGCCCCTTGCCATTATAAACCCACCTTCATTTGTACCGCAGCTTAACTCTATTGCATCGCAGCATCCTGTTTTCTCAACCATCTTTGCTATCAGTGCACATTCCTCAGGGTTCATCCCCTGAGTCCTATTTTCATAAGTATTGAGTTTTATCAGGACCGGGTATTCTTTACCGACAGCTTCCCTCACAGCTTTCAGCGTTTCACCAACTATTCTAAAACGGTTTTCGATGCTGCCACCCCAGCGATCTTTTCTCCGGTTGGAATGTCTGGACAGAAAAGTAGAAAGGAGATACCCATGAGCGCCATGGACCTCAACTCCGTCGTAACCCGCATTTTTTGCCCGAAGCGCCGCCTTCGCAAAGGCATCTACCACAGCACAGATGTCCTCTTCGCTCATCTCCTTTGGCATTTCGCGGTAAAAGCCGCATGGAATAGGCGAAGGTGCCATAATAGGTAGTCCTGTTTCGGTTGACCATGTTTGACGTCCACAATGTGCTATTTGTAGCACGATCTTTCCGCCTATGCGGTGAATTCGGTCAACAAGAGTAATATGGGACGGAATCAATTCATCCGAATCGATCATTGTCATATGATATAAAGCGCTCTTGCCCGACTGCATAATGCCGGCATATCCTGTAATGACAAGGCCAATTCCACCGTCTATGAAGCCTTTATAGAACTCAAATTGTTCATCAGTCGGCCTTCCCCTATTATCCGCCAGGCCTTCATGGGAGGCAGTATGAATCATACAATTAGCGAGTTCCATAGCCCCGATCCTAGAAGGAGTAAACAATATTGACATATCAATTCCTTCAAAGCGTATTGGCTATTGTTTATATATTCTTACATTCATTTCTTATCTTGAAAAAAAGATACAGAAACGAGATTGAAAAATATATCATAACAATCAGCCAACCTGTGGAGAAGTTGTGTGGATTGTTCCATGCCGACGCCATTCCTTCCCTGTTAAAATGGTATTCCTGGTAGGTGCCTACAAGTGTAAAGGCAGGATAGTTCAGGAGGACGAGTATTGAAACAGCAATAAGGAGCGATATATATGTAGGCCTTAGATATTTCTCTTTTCCTGTAACTAACCAGCGATAACCGATTATGTGGCCTAGATAGCCGCCAAGAACAATTGCCATGATAAAGAGAGGGTAGATCATGGCATTAAAAAGATGGAATATTGGTTTTTCTACCCTTTCCGTCCAATATAGCTGCTCCCACCCTGGCCAACCGGTTAGTAAGTATATACCCGCAGGGGCAATAACAAAAGCTGCAAAAAATACAGAGCGGAAGAGAAACTTATAATAGATGGCCGGATAGTCTTTCTGATTCCCTTTAGTTTCTTTCTGTATCATTGTTCTTCCAAGGTCCAAGAATAGTTGACTTGCGATAAAGGCAGCAGGTATATCTATCTGTACCATTTCATCCTCCTTTGGCATTCCATGTAGTTGTCAATATAAGATCTCCAAATCTTTTATTATGTATCCAAACATCTCAAATACCTCTTTCTCCTCATCAGGCCTCATGAATCTCTCTGGAAGGGCCGATTTTTGTTTTCCCAGTTTTGTATATATCTCCATCCCTATAGGATCGTAGGGAAGTAAGATAATGGCTTTATAATCTATCCTTCCGACTAAGCCACAGATAAACAATAACGAGAGAACCCCAGAAGTAGATAGTGACTATTAGCCAGCCAATAAAAAATGGATTGCTCCAGAACGAATAAAATTCCCCTGCCTTATATTTTGAATATGTGCTGGCAATATTGAATGTAATATCTCTGGTTAAAAATACTATTACGCCTGTCAGGATACCCATTGATATATAACCCACCCGCACGAGAATATCCAGCCCCCTTTTTATCAGATATCTGCCGATTTCAAATCCTAAATAGGCAGGCCCGACCGTTAGAATAAAAATTGCAAAAGAGACAGAAGCACGGATTGGACTGTCATGCAGAACATCAGGCCAGATCCAAAGAAAGTTTGTCTCCCATGCCGGCCAGCCCATAAAAAAGTAAAAAGGTATCGGTGTTATGAAAAAAACAACATAAAGCAGTAATGTTGTACGCATAAACTGATACTTTTGCGCATCTCGGCTCTTTAGCATCTCCTTTCCTGCCTCTGCAATGGCAAGACCTGCAAGTATTGAAATTGGTATATCAATGGCAAGCATGATATTACCTCCTTATAAAAGATAGTTTACGTAGCCTGGAAATACCTGTCATACCAATTTGCCTTCATTCGGCTACCTGGAAAAAACAGGTTGAGGTCAAGGTTAAGGTTTAGGAACTTCTTAGCCTCAACCTCAGCCTCAGCCTTCTTCATGCCTCCTCGCCGCCTTGTTATCCTGTTGAATGCGAATTGGTAGTATTCAAAAGAATCCTTATCCACCTCAACGGGATACGACCTCACTGTGGTGAAAACCAAGGTGATATCCCCTCCATCCGAGGCGGTAATGTGGGCTCTGGCTGTACACATCCCTCCTGAAGGGCATAAGCCTGCTGTAGAGTTTCTTAAATGTCTTCCGGTGATAAACAGAAAGGACGTTGTAACCCCTGCTCCCGGTAACCAGGTAATTACCCTGCGGTGAGACCCTGCCGGCGTAGACCCCATCTAAGATCCGCCATCCTGTTACCTGGAGCGTCTGTAGAATAAAGTGGGTATTAGTAAGAAACGGACGCCTGCTTTGTGAGCCCAGGAAATTCTTGAGCCTCTGACGCCATAAAAGTGTCCGCATCCAGAAAGGAGGAATGCAGGAGAGGACCCTGCTTTGATCGAAATTATCAAGATTTATCTCCACCAGAGTATGGCTGCCGCCGCTGGCAAGATAAAGGAAGTTATCACTCGTAACCGCCACATCCGAGTTCAGATGAACCGGAAATTCCGCGCCGCAGCTCCATACCCGTGATACCTTTGCAGTGGGGAGGTCTATCTCATATATATATTCCCGCATATAAGCCGGCGACCAATCTACATAGTCTTCCTGCTCCGTGGCAAAGGTGTATGTCGGGGCATAGCCGACAGGCTTATCAGGATGAACAGAGCAATGCCAAACTGTACCCGGAAGCTTTATTACCTTGGAGCGATGTTCAGGATTAGGATCCTCAAGGTCGAAGACGGCTATCTGGCGTGCATCAGAGTCTTCAGGCCCCAGATCAGCTATCAATATATATCTTCGGTTTGAATCCCATCTGATTTCATGGGCATTTAAAAGTTTGTGCGGACCCAATTGTTCAGGTTCGCTTAATCTATCTATATGAAAACGGTATAGATGGTCGCCAACAACCCCTATGAAATGCACATTATCCGGATACCAGAGGTGATGGGTATTCGCGCGGAGGCGGTAAGGGCATTCTTCTATATACTGGGTGGCCTGCCTTGCGATCACCCGCATATTGTCAGGTTTTTTAATGTCCAGGAGGAGTATCTGCTGACTGAAATTTCCAAGTAGGGCCATCTTTCCATCTGGTGATAGTGAGACATTATGGCCTGCGCTTATACCATCATAATATTGAATGTAATATTTCCTCTCAGGCCAATCAAATCGCAAGATCCCCGCATGGCCGATAAGTCCATCAAGATGCGGGCCATCTAATGCCATATAAAAGCTAAATCTCTCATCGTCGTACATAGTTTCTCCTTTAAATGGTGGATTTTTCCATGCCAATTTAATTCCTCAAGAGGGGGGAATCGGTCGGGTATGGGAGAGGCTTGACATAGATACTAAGCCCTCTCATGTATCCTGGACTTTAAATTTTGGGCCCGGACACTTACTGCCCTGGCAACAGCAGTAGAGAACTCTTTCCACGGAGTAGCAGATGGATTGACTAGACCTGAAATACGCTTATGAAACAGATTATTATCCTCACCTGGATGTATCGACTCCTTAACGGTAACAAGATATTTATTGGCATCCTCTGATTCGTTGTACATCCTAAGAGAGGTGGCGTTCAAGTTCTCATCGATCAGAACTACTGCACCCCCATGCAATGGTTCAGGTTTTTCTGTCTCTACCACCCAACCACCTGTGTTATAGACATTTGTCCAATTTGGGATCTCTTTGAAATTCATATCTTGCTCAAAGGGTTTATGCGTATGCCCAAATACAAATGTTACATCGGTCGGCATCTCTGAAATATTCCTTACCTTATCCAGCTCATTGAGGATCTGCTCTTTCATCGGCCCATTGATGTATGAAAAGAGCCCTTTATTGGCATCATCACTTAAGATCTTGTCTGCCTGCTTTCTTTCCCCCTTTGAAATCCTATCTATCGCAAGATCAAGGAGACCTTTTATAGCATTAGCTGTAAGAAAGTCCCAACCAGGGAGGTCATATTTTTTGGCTATGCCATCTACTGCATTATATAGGAGCTTCTTAAGCTCTTTAGAATTCTGCATCTTCTCATATATTATTTCGATGTCCTGCCCGGCCTCCCCAGAGCGGCCCATGGTTGACCAGAAGAAATCGATCCAGGCGAAATTTTCAGCCTCTATATCCCAGATATGCTTTGGCATTTGGCGGTCAGGGAAGATCAGGGTCTTGAGGGTACTCATTAGTTGATATATCGATTCAACAAAATGACCATGGTGAAAGAGGATACACCTTTTGCCATCACTGTTTAAGAGTCCGAAATTAGGGTATGCCGTAGTGATAATAGCTTCTTTTAAATGAGAGAACCTCTGAATGAGCTTAGTCATAAAATATGCCGTCACACGATTGGGATTATTCTCGACAAATATATTTGTGGTATGCCAGGGAGGATCAAGCTTTTTTGTCCCAGATTTAATATCATTTGGATCGATCTTCGAGATATAATTTACATATTGTGTCTCACGGGCGCTTTCCCATAAATGATGGTCATGGTTACCTGGTATAAATATGATCTTTTCAAATAGCTCATTTCCCTGCGGCATGATCAGTTCTATAAACCTATCAAAGCAGACGGCCGCCTGGTTTTCCGTAGCCAGGGCCATCTCCAGGATATCGCCATTTAGGATAAGGGTAGGTTTCCTGGTTTTGTCCTCATTCTCTAAAACAAGGGCCCTTAAGCATTTTACAAGCTGCTCCATTACAGGACTAGGGGCCGTATGATCAAGCTCAGGACTGGCAACCTTCAAATTGGTCAACAGACTGTCCTCTTCCCCTAAATGCATATCAGATAGGCATACATAACGGATATCAGGCATATGAACTCCTCTTGTTAATTTTTTATCGTATTGATATCTCTTCCCCTCTGTCGGCCTCCTATTTTGCCTCTTTTGTCTTTTCTGCTTGTGAATATAACCTGGCTATTACCCGGTCTGATACTGTCTTAAGAAGTTTGTCTCCTGAAAAACCTGCAGCTAGCATGACTATCAGATAAAGATAGATCTGTCTTCCTTCTTTTGCCCTGAGCACAATAAGGGGATCATCTTTTTCGTTCTTATTATCATTTTCAGTGCCCTTTTTTTGATCTGATTGATCTGTTTTGGCAGCATCTTTT
>CAZYNY010000030.1:0-15282 GCA_964648095.1 uncultured Nitrospirota bacterium
GCCTTTTCATCGTGTCCTGCCTTCTTTGACAGGCCTGAGAGCCAGAATATGAAGGCCACTATCAGGACAAAGAAGAACGTATTTAAGCCCATCATGAAGGCGGCCTCCCAGAGCTTAGGCTGGTATGCATATGCTGAGTTGTCCCTCATTATCCCGTATATATGCCAGTATGTCCTGGAGGAGGACCTGACATAGCCCATCAGTGTCATGGTGAGTACGATCCACATACCATTTGATATGAGTATATACTGTGAGCTCCTGGGCATGATGCCCCACTTCATTGCGCTGGTCTCCTTTGCGCTCTTTAACATCAGGGCAGTAAGCGGGGTAACAAGCAAGAGAATGGCAAGCACAGAGAGCACCTGTAATACGGAGAGGACATTGACCCTATAGATAGCAGGGACATAGTAGCCATATACACCAAGGTAGATGATAAATACGGCGGCTAAAAAGAAGAGCGCAATCTGCGCCCAGGTGGCAAACTTGGCCCATGATGCGGTCATCTGCTTTCCGGCCCTCCAGTACATCAGGAAGGATCCAAAGGTAGTCAGGATCATTATATTCACCACGGTAAGCTTTGCAGACATAACCCCGAAGACGCCGAGCAGAGGATGGAAGGTGCCGCCCATCTTTCTCGCCTCCTCGATGCTGGCAACAAGGGAGTGGGGTGTAAGCCAGACAAGAAAGCATAAGGCCATGACAGTCAGCATACCTATAACATACTTTTTATAGGTATGTGCCGCTTCTACTCTGTAGGCTATCCCCTGCCAGAAGTAGTAGTTGGCCCCGATAAACATCACACCTATCTGTATGGCCTGTAGTATGAATAGCCATGAGAGGATGCCGCCCATAAGGGTGATGGCCATCTGCTGGTTAAAGGCATAGACCTCCCTCATCAGATAATATCCTGCAAATGGGAGGGGAAGGAGACCGAAGGTGCCGATAAAGTTCCCTGTATACCCCATCCAGTCATAGTGGGCCCTCTCCTCATCGGTCTTGGCAGCCAGGTATTTAACGCCGGCATAGGCGCCGCAGACAAATCCGCCAAAGACTATATTGCCGATGATCCTGTGTATATTTACAGGCCACCAAGTCGGGTTATCAACAGCAGCCCAGACCTTGGTCAGAAGCGGTGTCCCCTCCGGCATAAGGACAGGGCTGGCCATAAAGGTGACCCATGCATTTGAGACGATCATTATCAGGAAACCTGCTATATTAAGTAAAACTCCAAGGGTAAGATGGAGCCACTTCTTGTTCATCATCACATCCCAGCCGTACCAGTAGAGATAGAGGGTTACCGTTTCCAGCACAAAGAGTAGCGCATAAACTACAAATGTAGGCCAAAAAACGCCTACCATATAGTTAAAGAACTTCGGATAGAAGGTAATAAGGGAGAAGAGGAGCACACCCCCAAACATTGCTGTGGTGGCAAATGACGCGGTCAAAAGCTTTGTGAACTCCTTTGCCAGGTTATCATACCTCTTATCACCTGTCTTAACCCCGATGATCTCGCAGACCAGGCCGAATATAGGAACCCCAAGCACGAATCCCGCTAATAACAGATGGGTCTGTGCAACTACCCAGATGATGACCCGGCTCCCTATAAGAGGGATATCCCTGTAGACAACCTCCGGCTTTGCTGCTGCCTCCTCTGCCAGGGCCATTGATCCCAGCGATACAAACAGAGATACGGCCAGGATCGCCAGCAGGATGTAGACCCGCCCCTTGCTCCTCCTTGAAATAACCAATGTATCCATATTCAACTCCTTTTGTTAATTAATTATAGGTCCTAATTCATCAACATTAATAATTTAACAATTAAACCAGTTAAAAGAGATCCTTTTGTGACTCCCGCTTCTTACTGTTAAAGCTATCTATTGTATGACAGAAGGCGCAGTTCTTGTCCCGGACTAACTTCTCCCCCTTTACTATAAGCTTTGGATCTGTCCCTTCTTCTGAGACCGGGAGGTTCTTTGCCCCGCTGAGACTTAGTATATAGGCGATTATCGAGCGTATATTATCATCCGGGACGCCGAGGTTCGGCATAGGGCTATCAGGCCTTATTGATTGCGGATTCTTGATCCAGCTAAACATCCATTCCGGCCGAAGCCTCTTTGCCCCTATCCTCAAATCTGGTCCTACTACACCCCCCTCCTCGCCTGTCTTATGGCAGGCTATGCACCCATACTCCTTCTCAAAAAGCCTCTTTCCTTTCTCAATCTCAGCATCAGTAATTGTCAGCTTTGTAACATCCTGTTTACTTATCCCCTCATCTTTCTTTGTCATCAAAAACTCGGTTATTGCCCTCGCCTCCTCATCTGAGAACTGGAAATTCGGCATCATCGTCTTTGTAAGAGGGATAAAACCAACAGGCCTGACCCTTGAAGGATTTTTCAGAAAAGAAAATACCCATTCTTTGTTTAACTTGCTCCCTTCATGGCCAAGATTTGGGGCAACAACCCTCTTTTTCACCTCGGTAATATGGCATATCCCGCAGTTTGTCTCAGCAGAAACTTTCTCAATATCAGGCTTAACCGCATCCTTCTTTTCTGTCCTGGTTGGACCTGTTCCGGAAAATAACCTTATATAGGCAATCAGGTCAGATATCTGTTGTTTATCCAGGGTCTTCCCCCATCTGGGCATCAATACAGACTTTCCACCGGCCCTTCCACCGCCTTCTATAACCTTAAACAGCTCTTCATCCTTCCTGGAGGACATATATTCTTTATCAGTAAAATCCCTCGGCTCAGGATCAAGATTTTTGGCATTTACACCATTGCCTCCGCCTACAACTCCATGACAGACTGCGCAATAGTGTTTGAAGACCTTTTTTGTCACGGCCGTGTCGCCCTTTATTGCCGCACCTGATTCCAGAGATAGGTAAAGAAAGATGGCCAGAAAAACCGGCATGAAAAACAGGGTAAGCCTACTAAACTGATTAATCGTTCTTCTTAAAGAACCGACGTTTTCTCTAATTTTCCCCAACGGATCTCCTTATATTTATTACAAACATTAAAATGGGAAAAAGTGTCCAGTTTATAACACACGTATACGATATTGTCAAGTCTTTATATGCTACACATTCAAACCAAAAAAGAGAGGCGGGTGAATTAAGGTAAATTAAAAGGGGAAATAACATAAATATTGCGGTATTAGCGAATTTCTCTTGCATTCTTTTTAAAATAGAATATAATTTTTATTCTTAAATAAAAAACCTTAACATGCGTGGTTAAATGAAAAAAAATGGATTCGTGAAAATAGGGCCGATACTGGTAGATACAGCCATCTTCACCACACCCTTTATTTGCGATGTAGACCATTATAAATGTGAGTCTGCCTGCTGCTATAGGGCATGTATCATTACCGGGGATGAGGCAAGAAGGATAGAAAAACACCTACCTGGGATACTAAGATATCTCCCGAAGGAGAATATCGACTTTATAAAAAGTAAGGGCTCATTCGTTGCAGATTGCAGGGAGCAGCCGAGGTGTTTGGGAAAATGCGAGATCGATGAGGATGAGGCAAAGGCCGTAAAAAGACTCTTTGGGGAGGGCGAGGAATTCAGATGCACCTGGCTGCTCAATGATAGATGCGTCTTGCTTTACAACGGTAATGATGGCCTAAGATATTGCGCTGTCCACTCCTATGCATTGGAGACTGGTCTTACATGGGAAGAGTTTAAGACGGTTGACTGTGTTCAGTATCCGCTCGCTATATACATTTCTGAAGGGCAGCAGGTCCTTGGGATTCAATCAACACCATATCTGGTCGATATACCATGCAAAAACGACCAGGACGCACCCCTAATGTACAAGAGTCTTAAATCAACTATCAGACTCTTGGTCGGCAGTGAGTTCGCAGAAGAGATAATGGCCTATGGTGATCTCCACTACAAGTAGGGTAAAAATGAGGGGAGAGATTATTGCGATAGGCACAGAGCTGATCATGGGAGGCATCACAGAAACGAATTCCCTCTTCTTATCTACTGAACTCACAAGGGCCGGCATAGAGGTCGGCTTCAAGACAATCATAGGCGATATAGAGGACGATATCGAATCAACGCTCAAGAGGGCCCTCGAGAGATCGCCTTTAATAATCACGACGGGTGGACTAGGTCTTACGGCAGATGACCTGACAAGAAAGGTAGTAAGCAGACTTACCAAGAGAAGACTTGTCTTAAGGGAAGACCTCCTGGAGAAGATTACAAGAAAATTTGAGTCTACAGGCAGAGAGATGCCCAGGGGATACTCAAGGCAGGCCCTGATCCCATCCCAGGCCTTTGCGATTGAAAACCCGCTTGGCACTGCCCCGGGTTTTATTATCGAACACAACGGCAGTCTCCTTATCTCCCTTCCGGGGGTCCCGTCAGAGATGGAGATGATGTATAAAGAGACCGTAAAGGACTTCATAGTCAAGAAGCTGGAGGGAAGGGGGGTCATTCTCATAAGGTGCGTTAAAACTTTTGGATTGCCGGAGATGAGTATAAACGAGGCCATCAAGGACCTGTTTAAGCTGCGTGATGCCTACATTGGTCTCCTTGCAAAACCTACGGGCGTAGATATAAGGATTATATTAAGGGGGAAGAAGGAAGAAGAGGTCTCTTCGCTTGTTGGGGAGATTGAGGAGAAGGCAAGGGGTGCAATCGGTGATTATATCTATGGCACGGATGATGAGACGATGGAGTCTGTTGTTGGTCTCCTGCTGAAGAAGATGGGACTGACCCTCTCCGTGGCTGAATCATGCACCGGGGGACTAATAGGGCATCGCCTCACCAATGTCCCTGGAAGCTCAGGGTATATCGAGTCGTCCCTGGTGACATACGGAAACCGGGCAAAGACTGAGGTACTGGGTGTACCTCTGGAAACAATTAGAGACTACGGGTCTGTTAGCGCGCAGACCGCCTCCTCCATGGCCGAAAGGGTCAGAGAGGTAAACCGGACCGATCTGGGTCTTGCTGTCACCGGGATAGCCGGCCCTGGTGGCGGGACTCCCACGAAACCTGTTGGACTTGTATATACAGCCCTGGCCGATGGAAAGGATACGCTATGCAGGTTTCATCACTTCTCCGGTACACGCGAAGAGGTCAAGCTGAACTCCTCGCAGATGGCCCTTGACATACTTAGAAGGTACCTTCTTGCGGGCCGCTAATGCCTATGATCAGGACATTTATTGCTATCGATCTTCCTGAAGGAATCAAAAAGGGAATATCATGCCTTCAGGATAGACTAAAACGGGACGAGTGCCGTATACGATGGGTCAGGCCTGAGGCCATACATCTTACGCTAAAGTTCCTGGGGGAGATCGACGAAAAAGGGATGCCGGAAATAGAGGCGGCAATAAGAAAGGCAACTAAAGGCTTTATCCCTTTCTATCTCCGCATTATGGGTTTGGGTCTCTTCCCTAACCTCAAGAGACCGAGGATAATCTGGCTAGGGATACATGAAGAGGGTGATAATCTTCTCAGGCTCCAGTCAAGGATAGAGGAAGAGATGGAAAAAATAGGTCATCCCGGGGAGGAAAGAGGATTTAAGCCCCATCTTACCATAGGAAGGGTGAGGGACCCATCCAGACTTAAAGGTCTCATCGAGGCTATTGAGTCTGAAAAGGAGTCTGAGCTGGGTGGGTTCGAAACAGAAGAGGTCTTAATAATGAGATCTGACCTGAGGCCTGAAGGCCCCGTCTATACGAAGCTCTGTGAGATAAAATTTAACTGATATACAAAATGGGGGTTAAACTATACACAGCGACATAAATAGTGTCATGATTATACCCCACCCTAACCCTCCCCTTGAAGGGGAGGGAAACAAATGCTCCCTCTCCATCAGGGAGAGGGCTGGGGTGAGGGTGGGTTAATTCGGATTTATGTCGTTATGTATAATCAGCCCCTTCTTATTTCAGGGGCTATAGTATAAAATACAAGGAGGAGCAACAATGGTTGAAAAGGAAAATAGCAGAACAAAGGCATTAGAGCTTGCAATATCTCAGATAGAAAAGCAGTTTGGGAAGGGCTCTATAATGAAGCTTGGGACAGGAGATGGGCCTCAAGACATCCAGGTTATACCAACCGGCTCACTCGGACTTGATCTGGCATTGGGTGTAGGAGGTCTTCCAAAGGGGAGGGTGGTCGAGATATTCGGGCCGGAGTCATCCGGAAAGACGACCTTATCGCTCCATGCAATAGGCTCGGCTCAAAAGGGTGGAGGCATAGCCGCCTTTATAGATGCCGAACATGCCCTGGATACAAATTATGCAAGTAAACTTGGTGTGAAGACAGAGGATCTCCTTATATCGCAGCCTGATACGGGCGAACAGGCCCTGGAGATAACAGAGACCCTGGTGAGGAGCGGGGCAATCGATCTGATCGTTATTGATTCCGTCGCCGCACTTGTCCCGAGGGCTGAGCTTGAAGGGGAGATGGGTGATGCCCATATGGGGCTACAGGCAAGGCTTATGTCTCAGGCATTAAGGAAACTTACGGCTGCCATAAGTAAATCCCAGACCATTGTTATCTTCATAAATCAGATCAGGATGAAACTGGGTGTCCTCTTTGGAAATCCTGAGACTACCACCGGAGGCAATGCCCTGAAATTCTATGCATCACTGAGGCTTGATATCAGAAAGATAGAATCTATAAAGAATGGACAGGATATAAGCGGAAACAGGGTCAGGGTAAAGGTAGTAAAGAACAAGGTTGCGCCTCCCTTTAAGCAGGCAGAGTTTGATATTCTATTTAACGAAGGGATATCAAAATATGGGGAGATCATAGATCTTGCAGTCGAGAAGGGTATTATAGAGAAGTCGGGCGCGTGGTATGCCTATAAGGGAGAAAGGATCGGCCAGGGAAGGGATAACGCAAGGGAGCACATAAGGGAGCACCAGACTATTGCTGCCGAGATAGAGGAGAAGATCAGGGAGGCAGGAGGCCTCGTTAAAAGACAGGATGATAAAAAGACCGGACATCAAACCAAAAACCCCGTTACAGGAAAGGAATATATCAAAACCTTATAGCTTTAAGGCAAAATTATGGACATAAATCTACTTTTGAAAAAGACCATAGAAAGGAACGCCTCTGACCTTCACCTGAAGGTAGGGAACCCGCCAATATTAAGGGTAGACGGACACCTTGTACCGCTCGAAGACCAGCAGAAGATCACCCAGGAGGATGCAATTGCCACGGCCTTTGCCATCATGAACAATAGCAGCAAGCAGAGATTCAAGGAGAAGTCTGAGGCGGATTTTGCATACAGCGCCTCAGGGCTTGGAAGATTCAGGGTAAATGTATTTCAGCAGAGGGGAACAATAGGAATAGTCATGAGGGCGGTACCGACAAAGATCCTCAGCATCGATGAGCTCAATCTTCCGAAGGTGCTTGAAAAGCTCTCCATGGAGCAGAGGGGGCTAGTCCTGGTAACCGGTACTACCGGATGCGGTAAGACCACTACCCTTGCGTCCATGATCGACTTTATGAACAGAAACAGGTCTGATAATATAATTACAATTGAGGACCCGATAGAGTATCTGCACAGGGATAAAAAGAGCATAATAAGTCAGCGTGAAATAGGTAATGATACGGAGTCTTTTGGCCTGGCCTTAAGATCCGCCTTAAGACAGGATCCGGATGTAATCCTTGTGGGTGAGATGAGGGATTTTGAGACTATTTCTACAGCGCTTGTAGCAGCAGAAACAGGGCACCTGGTGCTCTCTACCCTCCACACAATCGACGCTGCAGAGACAATAAACAGGATCATTTCGGTCTTCCCGCCCTATCAGCAGAAACAGGTAAGGCTCCAGCTCGCCTCTATCATCAAGGGGATCATATCCATGAGGCTGGTTCCCAGGGCTGATGGAAAGGGGAGGGTTCCGGCAGTGGAG
Organism: uncultured Nitrospirota bacterium; assembly: GCA_964648095.1. Lineage (GTDB taxonomy): Bacteria > Nitrospirota > Nitrospiria > JACRHA01 > JACRHA01 > JACRHA01. Next base: position 7,873 of record CAZYNY010000030.1, read on the forward strand.
GTTATGGTGGCTACCCAGACCATAAGGGAGTGCATAATCGATCCGGACAAGAGCAGAAAGATTCCGGATATAATAGCGGCAGGTCTAAGTCAATACGGCATGCAGACATTCGATCAGTCCCTCTACGACCTGTACAAGAAGGGGCTTGTCACCCTAGAGGAGGCATTAAGGTGGTGCAGCAATCCTGATGACTTCACCTTAAAGGTCAAGGGGGTACAGTCCACAAGTGATCTGACATGGGAAGCCACCGGTAAAGAGGGCCAGGAAAAAGGACAGGAGAAGATAAAGGTAGACAGATTTGGTAAGTGATATGGTAATAATACCGGTTCTATGCTTTCCGATGCCTGCCCTGACCCCCTAAAAGTAAGGTAACCCATGAGAAAAAAGATAGGTAGATACCCGTGGGTATCTACCCAGCGAGCAAAGAAAGCGTTGATTTGTAGGGGCGACGCAAGCCCCTATAAGATCTACTGAGCGAACAACGTGAGCGTGTGAGGGGGAGGCTCCATCCGGCTTTGCCGGTCGAAGGTGGTGGTCGCTCACCTGCAGAAGGTAGTTCACAGCGAGCAAAGCGAGCGTTGAGGGGGAGGCCCCAAAGGCTTTGCCTTTGGAGGGGGCGACGCAAGCCCCTATAATAGATGAAGACTGACGGGATAATAATAAGCAGTTCTAACGATATAAGAAGGGCCTTTTGCGATTACTTTGTATCGAAAGGACATACCCCTGTTGAAAGCTCATCACTTATCCCGCACAAGGATCAGACCCTCCTTTTTACAAATGCCGGGATGGTTCAGTTCAAGGGACTATTTCTCGGAGAGGAGAGGCGTAACTATAAGAGAGCGGTCTCAGTACAAAAATGCCTGCGGGCCGGAGGAAAACATAATGACCTGGAAAATGTCGGGCTTACAGGGAGGCATCATACCTTTTTTGAGATGCTTGGAAACTTTTCCTTTGGTGACTATTTTAAGGAGGAGGCCATTGAATTTGGCTGGGAATTCCTGACAGAGGTGATAGGGCTGCCTAAAGATTCGCTGTGGATTACCATATTCAGGGAGGACGAAGAGGCTGCCGGGATCTGGAGGGAAAAGATAGGTATAAAGCCCGAAAGGATAGTCAGGTTGGGAGAGAAGGACAACTTCTGGCAGATGGGCGATATCGGCCCGTCCGGTCCCTGCTCTGAGATCCTCATAGACCAGGGGATTGGTACAGGGTGCGGCAGGCCAACCTGTGCAGTGGGGTGTGACTGCGACAGATATCTTGAACTCTGGAACCTTGTATTTATGCAGTATGACCGTGATAAGGATGGGAGACTTAACCCCCTGCCGAAACCAAGCATCGATACAGGGATGGGCCTGGAACGGATCTCTGCTGTCTGCCAGGGCGTCTATAGCAATTATGAATCGGATCTGTTTGCCCCGATCATAAGCGCAGTATCAGACCTCTCGGGAAGGAACTACGGTGAGGGAAAAAAGGGCGATTTCTCAATAAGGGTAATTGCTGACCACTTGAGGGCTATAGCTTTTTTAATAAGCGACGGCGTGCTCCCCTCGAATGAAGGAAGGGGTTATGTCCTCCGTAGGATTATCAGGAGGGGTGCAAGGCATGGAAGGCTCTTAGGCATCGGGGACCCATTCTTGTATAAATTATCTAATGTCGTTATCGACATTATGAAGCATGCCTATCCTGAGATACTTAAATCCAGGGAGAGGGTAGGCATTGTCACCATCGGGGAGGAAGAACGATTTTTAGATACCCTTGACCAGGGGATCAGGATACTGGGTGAGATAATCCAGGAGTTAAGGGCAAAGGGAAAAGATATGATCCCGGGTGATATGCTTTTTAAGTTATATGATACATACGGTCTCCCAATTGACCTCATCCAGGATATTGTAAGGGAGGAAGGGATCAGCCTTGACGAACCCGGATTTAAATCAGCCATGGAGGGACAGAGGCATCGGGCAAGGATGGCAGGGGGCTTTAAGATGGAGAAAGGAGACCATCAGTATACCAAGATCATTAATGATTATGGTGAGACCAACTTTATCGGGTATAATTATCTTGAAGCTGATCTGCAGTTGGTTTCAATTATAAAAAGAGGCAAAGAGGAGGAGGTCCACGAAGGATCAGGAATACCGGAGACTATTAAATCTGCCCGTGCAGGAGATGAGGTGGAGCTGATATTCGATCAGACCCCGTTCTACGGAGAATCCGGCGGACAGGTGGGGGACAGAGGCGAGATATCAGCCGACGGGGTTAAGGTTGAAATAACAGATACCGTGAGACCCATTGAGGGGCTATTTGTACATAAGGGGAGGGTTGTTAAAGGCCAGATACGCACGGACGAAAGGTATCATGCGGCTGTCTCGGCAAGGGCAAGACTAAATACGGCAAGGAACCACACCGCTACACATCTCCTCCATGCCGCACTAAGGGAGGTGCTTGGCGATCATGTAAGACAGGGCGGATCTTTGGTCTCACCTGAGCGTCTCAGGTTCGACTTCACCCACTTCTCGCCCCTTAAGAGGGAGGAGATAGACAGGATAGAGATGCTTGTCAATGAAAGGATCATGACCAATACGAAGGTTGAATCAGAAATAATGGGTGCTGAGGAGGCGATAAATTCCGGGGCAATGGCCTTATTCGGAGAAAAATATGGGGACAAAGTAAGGGTAGTCAGCATCTCCGATTTCAGCAGGGAGCTTTGCGGCGGCACACACTGCAAGGTCACAGGAGAGATTGGTCTCTTCAAGCTCCTCCACGAAAGCAGTATCGCATCAGGCGTAAGAAGGATCGAGGCCGTCACAGGGGATGAGGCCTACAGAGTTATAAAGAGGGAGGAGGAGACCTTAAACGGGATTGCTGAGCTATTCAAGGCCAGCCCGCAAGACCTGACCTCAAAGGCAAAGAGATTGCTTTCAAGCCTTAAAGAGAAGGAAAAGGAGATAGAACGGTTAAAGGGGGAGTTGTCAAGCAAGAAGACCGTCAACATAGAGGATAAGGTCAGATCAATAGGGGGGATCAGGGTCTTCGCCGACAAGATTGATTCTATGGGGATGGATGATCTGCGGTTATTCGGGGATTCGATCAGGGGAAAGCTTAAGTCTGGTATAATATTGGTAGGATCAGTAAAGAATGGTACTGTCAGCATAGTCATCATGGTAACAAAAGACCTGACTGAGAGATTTAAGGCAAACGAGATTATAAGGGAGATCGCACCGGTTATCGGAGGGGGAGGGGGAGGAAGGGACGATATAGCCCAGGCAGGAGGAAAAAATACCGAGAAACTGGATGAGGCCATAGGAAAGATATATGAGGTTATTGAAAAGAGATTATAGACTAGCAGAAGACAGAAGACAGTAGTCAGGAGACAGTAGTCAGTAGTCAGAAGACTTCTCCTGTATTCTGGCTCCTGTATTCTGTATTCTGTATTCTGAATACTAAATAAGGGGGTGGTCATATGTTTAGGTTAATAAAGCGTGGGATCTTCTTTGGTATCGGCATGAAGGAAAAGGCCAGGGAACTGGCAGAAGAACTTATGATTCGGGGAGAGAAGAGTGAAGGTAAGACCGCAAAGCTGGTAAAAGAGATGGCGGATAAGGGCGAAAAGAGCTTTGAGGATTTAAAGAAGAGGTTTTGTGATCTCGCATGTAAAGGGGCTGAGCAGATCAATATTCCAACCAGGTCTGACCTTGACAGGATTGAAAAAGGATTAAATGACCTTTCAGTAAGGCTCGGCAGGATAGAAGAGAGGGGATAGGCGATCTTGAGGATACTGGCACTTGATATCGGAAAGAAGCGCATAGGTGTATCGATAAGTGACGGGCTCGGGATAGCTGCCCATGGGCTTGCAACGATCGAAAACAGGGGCCCTGAATCAACCATCAAGGAAATTACCGCCATAGTGGAGGAGGAGGATGTCGGTGAGATCGTCCTCGGACTGCCAAAGAATATGGACGACAGCATGGGCAAGATGGCTCAATACGTAATCTCTTTTAGAGATAACCTTATGGGACATCTTAACATACCTATAACATTATGGGATGAACGACTGACCAGCCACTATGCGGAAAACCTGTTGATCGAAGCGGATGTCAGCCGCAGAAAGCGGAAGGAGAAGATAGACAAGCTTTCAGCCATTATAATCCTCCAGGATTATATGGATTGGAGGATGAATGCTTGCCAAAAATAGGACCATAATAGATATCTTCTTTGTGACGGCTGCAATCATGTTCCTCTTCATTTTTTCCTTCTATCTTTTTCTCTATACACCACCGTCAGCAGATAAGCTTGAAAGGGTGATCGAGATATCGGAGGGGATGAGTTTCCGGGCGATGGCCGATCTCCTGAAGCGCGAACACCTGATAACCAATAAGACTTATTTTATACTCCTGGGGAGATACACCCTCCTCGACAGAAAGGTCATGGCAGGTGAATACGGACTCAACGCAAGGATGCTCCCGGAAGAGATATTGAGCATATTCAAGAACGGCAGGATCCTCCAGTATGATGTTACAATCCCTGAAGGATATACGGCCAAACAGATTGCCAATCTTCTCTCAGAAAAAAGACTTGCAGATTATACTACCTTTATGAACCTTATTTATAGCAAGGATTTTGCCCTTTCCCTGGGGATTAATTCACCAACCCTTGAAGGATACCTGTTTCCGGACACATACCTGTTTCCGAGGAAGTTAAAGGCAGAGGAGATCGTCAGGGGCATGGTAAAGAAATTTTTCACTGTCTATACGCCTGACCTTGTTGAGAAGGCGCGGCTGCTCAGGATGACGACCAATGAGGTGGTTACCCTTGCCTCAATAATAGAGAAGGAGACTTCAAACCGGAACGAAAGGACACTCGTCTCTGCAGTCTTTCATAACCGCCTTAGAAAGGGGATACCCCTCCAGAGCGACCCCACAGTCATATATGCGCTTCCGAACTTTAACGGTGATCTCACCAAAGCCGATTTAAAAACAAAAACAGCATACAATACATATAAAAGGAAGGGGCTTCCCCCGGGTCCTATCTCAAATCCTGGCAGGGAATCCATTGTAGCCGCCCTATATCCTATAAGGGTAGACTATCTCTTTTTCGTCTCTAAGAATGACGGGACACACTATTTTTCCACCTCCCTCTCAGAGCATAACCAGGCAGTAAGGCTATACCAGAGAAGAGGGGTTTAAATCGTTCCTGCAAAAATGATCGCTGATAGGAAACAGGGCATGATAGATCGTGTACTCCTCCTTATACTTGATAGCCTCGGCATAGGCGAACTCCCGGATGCAAACGAATATGGTGATGAGGGGAGCAACACCCTGGCGCATATCTCCTATGCAGTTGACCTGGGCCTTCCTAATCTTGAAAAAATGGGGTTGGGCCTTCTCGGTGATTTCAGGAGGATAAGGAGGGCCTCAAGACCTTCCGCCTCCTATGGGGTCATGTCTGAGAGGTCTAAGGGAAAAGATACAACAACAGGGCACTGGGAGATGATGGGTATCATCCTTGACGAACCGTTCCCCACATACCCTAAAGGTTTCCCGGAGGATATTATAGATTCATTCAGGAAGGCTATCGGGAGGGATATCCTTGGTAATATACCTGCCTCAGGCACAGAGATAATCAAGGATCTGGGTGAAGAACATCTTAGGACCGGTAAGCCCATAGTGTACACCTCAGCAGACAGTGTCTTTCAGATAGCCGCCCATGAGGAGATAATCCCATTAGAAAACCTATATGAGATCTGCAGGACTGCCCGCAGGATACTCGTATCTCCTCATAATGTAAGCCGGGTCATCGCCAGGCCCTTTGTCGGCAGACCAGGTTCTTTTACCCGCACTTCAAACAGACGGGATTTTTCAGTTGAGCCTCCGAAGAGTACCCTCCTGGACAAGATGAAGGAGGCAGGTCTTGAGGTTGTGGGAATAGGTAAGATCGAGGATCTCTTTTCGGGCCGTGGAATTACTAAGGCCATACACATCAAGGATAATATGGATGGGGTTGACCAGATGATCAGCGAAATGACCATAGCAGGAAAGGGCCTGATATTTACCAATCTTGTAGACTTCGATACCCTCTACGGCCATAGGAACGATCCGGCCGGATATGCAAAGGCCCTTGCAGAGTTCGATAAACGACTTCCTGAGATTATTGCCGCTATGCGAGAAGAGGATCTTCTTATTATAACTGCAGATCATGGCAACGACCCAACAACCCCAAGCACAGACCACTCAAGGGAATATGTCCCGCTCCTTGTCCATGGCAAAGGGATTAAAGCAGGTGTGGATTTAGGTACAAGAAAGACCTTTGCGGACATAGGCCAGACGATAGCGGAGATATTCAAGATGGAGAGGATTGAGGCAGGGGAGAGCTTCTGGTCTTCTCTTAACCTATAATGCTATACAAACGTATGCATCAGCTCACCTTGAATGTGAGTTTGGCAGTTAGATGTAATAATGATAAAATACGTTTGTGAAATACACCCGATACTTTTTGTTCATCAGGAAGCGGCCAGATAGGGTAATTATCAAAGAGGAATGGATATTAAGAACTATCAACGATCCCATAAAAACAGAAGTTCAAACAGACGGAAGAATAAGAAAATGGAGTCACATTAAAGAAGTTGATAAGTATATAAGGGTAATACTCTTGGAAGATGGGGAGACCGTGCATAATGCCTTCTTCGATAGAGGTTTTAAGGAGGAGAAAAAGTGAAAATTAGATATTTTTCAGATACAGATACGGCATTAATTGAATTTTCTGATTCACCGGTAATTGAAACCAAAGAAATAACTGAAAATCTCTACATCGATTTAGATAAAAATGGCAATCTTGTTAGCATGACTATTGAGCATGCAAAAACACAGGCTAACATTTCCGAAATATCATTTTTGCAGATGGAAAAGGAATTTGCCTAAAAATTGCCTCTTTAAATTGTTCCCTGCGACCTGAAAACAATTTAAGAACCCTTACAGGACCAAAGGGGACAGCCTCCCATCCCCTTTAGATTTCCCTCGGAAAAGAAAAAATTATACTGACCAGTATAATTGTATAACGCTTGACGTTAAACGCCTCGCAATATATAATCATTTCTAAGTGATAAAATCGACTAAGGACAAAGAAACAGAGAAGATATACAGGCGAGAAGTTTCTCTGAAGCTGCCAAAGGATATCCAACAGGTTGCATTGAGAAAACTTAGAATGATAAATAACGCCAAAAATATTAATGATTTAAGAATACCGCCGGCAAACAGGCTGGAGAAACTTAGGGCCGATCGAGAAGGACAATACAGCATCAGGATCAACGATCAATGGCGCATCTGTTTTATCTGGCAAGATGGCGATGCACATGATGTTGAAATAGTAGATTATCATTGAAAGGGGGAATGGCATTGAAAAAAAGAAAATTGCACCCAG
>CAZYNY010000030.1:15292-29840 GCA_964648095.1 uncultured Nitrospirota bacterium
GTACATCCCGGCGAGGTTCTCTTAGAAGAATTCTTAAAGCCTATGGGAATAAGTCAAAACAGACTTGCCTTAAATATTGGTGTGCCCCCGCGGAGGATAAACGAGATCGTATTGGAAAAGCGGAGAATTACAGCAGATACGGCCCTCAGGCTGTCAAGATTTTTTGGAACCTCTGCCGAGTTCTGGCTTGGATTACAGGCACAGCATGACCTGGATATTACGGCGGAAGAGCTTGGCGAGCGTCTGGAGCGTGAGGTAAGAGAGTACAAGGAGGTGGTATGACAGGTAATGTAATGTTTTGTAAAGTTTAAATCGGATTTGGGGGAATACCTGAAACTTGACAAAATAAAATGGGAGTGGTAGTAGTAGTTATATACTACTATGGTTTACACCCATGTACTCAACCGCGGACCGTTGGCGTTCGCAGTCCCGTTGATGCACTTTGAGGTTGTTATGGAGAATGTTATGCTGATCCGTATAAAACACCGTAGCGGTGCAACAGGCTGATATCGCACGGATAATAATTGAAATGAGGCCTTTTTGCAGGCGTCTTATATGGCACTTGGAAGATTTTTAGGGTCTTATACGGATACATATAAATAGAGTTAGGCCGAATCCTTAACGATGAAGACGTGCTTCTATTACTGGTTAATTGAACCACTGCGTGAAGAATTCCGAGACACCAATGAGAGAACACCAGTGTTTCAGATTCCCGTTCAGATCCAGACTCGGAAATGCTCCATGGCTGTCTTTGTCGATGAGAATGGCATTCCAGAGTATGCGAAGCTAACGATGCCGGACTTTGCTCTTGAGGAGATTCCGGAGGATATCGGTCCCACGATCCTCGCTGTGAGAGGACATCTCGAATCAGTATTGCGGCTCACCTATCATCCCGAAGCGAGCCTCTTTGAACGACCGATCTGGGCCTTTGTGGAAGACCTAACCAAATACAGTATTGGTTTATCGATGAAAGCGCATTTCGGAGAAGTAAAGTTCGATGCTCCCCGAGCTCGCAACGTGTTCGTAGGTGCTTTTGAGCATCGTGAAGAAATTCGGCTTTTTCTGGATGGCGCGGATCGGCGGATTCCACTTCAATATAGGTTCTTGTCGCTTTACAAACTTTTGGAGATGCAGTTCAAGGTTCGCGGCCGCTGGAGAAGCTCTGAGTTAGAAGTTTTTCTAGCTGACCATAAAGGTTCCTTTGAATCGAGAGGAATCTCTGCCGTACCTTCGGCTTATCTTCACAATTTGCGTGACAAATGTGCCCATATCAGGACTGGTAATAAGCGCGAGAGCTTGGGCGTAACGCACTTGAATCAAAAAGAGGCGGCCAAGGTCGAGAACATCTTGCCGGTCCTTAGCGAAATCGCCGTCGAGATCTTGAAGCTTCGCGGAGCAGGTAAGTTCAAGATTGAGAAACGCAAATGGATGTGAGCCACGGGCGGAATCAAGCGACAGAAATCGGCCTAACCCGGCGATGAACCCGGCGCCGTTTCGCACGCTTCGCGTGCTGCAGCGGTACCCTCGGCTCGCAAAGAACGCTCGCCTCGGCGCGGGTTATCACCAATCTCGTTGAGACTGTAGAAAAAGTCAAAAAGCAGTACCAATATCTTTCTTCTTTTATTAAAATATCCTCCATAAGAATGTCATTTATTCAAGGATGAGGAAAGGCCCGCTATAAAGATTACGATGCCTTCAATACCTGCGTTTTTACAGGCAAAACCTTTGAAGGCCTTCTCTCGCCCCTGGCAAGGTAATTTAATATCTCGAAGCCTATTATGCTTCCGTCCTCGGCAATAGAGTAGATAATCTCCTTGCCAACATCGCTTTCCTTGCAATAAACCTCCTTCTTATTGCTGAAGCGGACATGAAGGGCATTACCTTTTTCGTCATACACTATCTTGATTGGCTTCATATACTGTAACCCCCTTTTTAATTTTGTCGGTTAAGTAAGTCGTAATTATAAAACCTTCTCCGTCAAGATGTAAATCTTGCCCACCCCCACACATGACGTACTCTTTCATATGTAGGGGCGGGCAAGTGAGTAAATCAGTTGACATCTTTATCGTAAAGTGTAAATTTATAAGTGTATATATGGAGGGGATATGAAAACCGTTACTGCAAAAAATCTAAGATATAAGACCTCGCTGAAACCCCTTGAGAAAGTCGAAAGAGAGTTCAACCCTGTTGGATTCGCTATGTGGAAGGATAGAAAGGATATGAGAAAACCGGCCGAATGGGTTGAGGAAAAGAGGAAGGAGAGATTTCCAAGGTAATATTTGATACAGATGTACTGATCTGGTAGTTCAGAGGGAAATCAAAGGCAATGGAATTCATCTTGAAATATGATCCCACTGCATCCAAGAATTGAACGGATAGTCCAAGGATACAGCATCAGATAAAATGCAGAAATCCAAGGCGTTGATGGTCAACAGATGATTCAGATTTGCCAAATAAGGTAGGTAATCAGAAACCTTAGGGCCAAGTATGATTTATTAATTTAGTATTTTCTGGTCTCCTCTTCTACATGCTCTTCAACAGCAGTATCTTCAAATGAGCTGCTGCTTCCGCACTTGGGGCACCTGATCCTCCACTCCTCAATCCAATTTTCATGGACAAATCTGCAATTACATGGCGGGCACCAGAATACCCCCTTTTTATACATAACCATCCGTTTTTCTCTTATCCTTCCCTCCTTAGCAAGCAACGCATAATATAAGTCTCAATTGAGGTCGTTGTCAACCTGGCTCAGTCAATAGATTTGATACGAAAGGTTGACAATAGCCCCTATTAATTCTATTCTATAATTCTGGCTAATTTGGGAGGAAAGCTGACATGGAAGAGTTGCGGGGGAGTGAGATCTGGAGGATCTTCCGGATAATGAGCGAACTTGCCGAGGGGTTCAAGGAGCTGGACAGGGTAGTCCCTGCGGTCTCGATATTCGGTTCATCCAGGATCGGAAAAAATAACGGATATTATAAGGACGTTATGAAGATATCTGAGCTCCTCTCAATAAAAGGATTCTCGATAATCTCAGGCGGAGGGCCTTATGGAGGCTGCAAACAAGGGCGCAAAGAAAGGGAAGGGGCTTTCCATCGGTCTAAACATAGAATTACCGGAGGAACAGGCCCCCAACAGGTACCAGGATATAAGCCTTGAATTTAGGTATTTCTTTTGCAGAAAAATGATGTTTGTCAAATATTCCTGCGGCTACGTAATCATGCCCGGCGGCTTCGGCACCCTCGATGAGCTATTCGAGGCGCTTACGCTAAAACAAAAAAAAAAGATCAGGAGGTTTCCCCTGATCCTCTATGGTTCAAAGTTCTGGGGAGGGATGCTCGACTGGATCTCCAGTGACCTGCTTTCGAACGGTACAATCGACAAGGGGGATATCAAGATACTTCAGGTTGTGGATGATCCCGAAGAGGCGGTCTCAATAATCGAAGAATCCTTTAAAGGTCAGAAGAGGGCAGAGGGAGAGAGAAGGAGGATAATGTAATAGATCTGAATAGGCTCAGCCAGGGATCCTGATCTCATATTAAGAAACAAGATATCTGCCCAATTCCTCGAAACGTTCTTTATTCTTATTATAAAAAGGAAGTAGACCCTGGTATTCCTTTACCTTATCTGCATCTTTTATCTCCATAACCTGGATATCCTTAGGGAGTCTATTCTTGATATTGTGATAGGCGCCGATAAAAAGGATACCTCTTTCACCCTGATTTAAGGTCTTGTCTATCCTTTCGGCGATAAATTCATCTCTTTTCTTTAAAAGGCTGTTTTTGACTAATTTATATCTTATAAAAGCGATCAATTTTTGGGTAATTGACTTTGCCCCTGTTATAGCAAGTAATCTGTCACGTTCTTCTTTAACCAGTTTGAAATCTTCTGTTTTAACTAAAATGGCCCCTTTTTTTAGGAGCTTTAAGACTAACTCGTAATTTCTGCTATTTGATTTTACGCCTTCTTCAACTATCTTCTGTCCAACCTCTCCCTCCGCTACCAGACCATCCTGATATATCTTCATCTCTGATACATCTAAGGGATCAAAATAACGGGATATTGCATCCCAAAAGCCCTCTACTGTTTTTATATGCCTATTCCAGAAATCTTCCCCTAAATCGGCTATCCCCCTTTTTGTCACGTCCTTAGCGATCGACCCAAGGTCGGCGCTTGTATGGATAACAGGGACATAGATCAATCCTCTCATAATTTTTCCTTACTTTATCCTGGTTTCAAGGCGCTCTAATCTCTTCTTTAACTCCTTATTCTCTTTTTCAATCTCAGCCTCCTTTGCCGTTGATGATAGATAAGAATCCTGCTGCCACCAATTTATCCCCATCTCCATCGCCTTATCTACAGAGGCGATCAGGAGCCTTATCTTGATATTGAGAAGGTCGATATCAGCAAGTTGGATCTTGATATCTCCGGCAATAACGATCCCTTTATCTAATACCCTCTCCAGGATATCGGCAAGATTGGTAGCTTCAGTCGCATGCATCATTTTTTGTCCTGTCATTTTTTATCTTCCTCTCGTGTGGTCCCTTATTCTTAGCCTTTCTCCTACATTAAATCCCCTAGGGGACCTAAATTTATGCTTAGCTCTTCGTCTTTAAGTCCAAAGATCTCTTTTAGTTCCTGCATCTTATTTTCTAATTTCATCAGGGCTTCACCGATCCGCTCAATCTCTTCATCGGTTAAAGAACCGCCATCTATCCGGCGCATAGCCTGTTTTTCCAAAAGCTTCCTGATCAACTCAACGAGTGTAAGGACTAACTTTGCTAAACCCTTCTCTACATTTTTAGGATCAATATTGATCCTTTCAGGGTTAGAATCTTCTACCTCTACCTCCTCCGGCTCTTTAATAGTTATTACTAAAGATGGTTTATCCATTTTACGCCGGCTCCTCCATAGCGCCTGACATAGGAGCGCCTCTTAGGCGTTCCATTCTCTCTACTGAACTAAGCATCACCTTTAATCCTACATAAATAAGGTCCACATCGGCCACGGAAATAACTATATCTCCGGATATAACCACGCCCTTATCTAAGACCCTGTCCAATATCTCTAAAAGGGTTGCATTTTTTGACCCTGTAATAACATTATCCATTTTGCTATTTTCCCTTCGAAAATCTCCCTACACCCCCCTTTAATAAAGAGGGGAAGGGGGGATTGCAGAAATTATAAGGTGGCCAGGGTCCTGTGCAGTCAAAAAAGAATCCGCTCCTCTCATATGCTCTCCTAATAATATTTCCTGCGTTAATAAAGGCGCTAACCCTATTCTTGTCAACTAAGAATGCTGAATTTAGAATCATATCCTCTTTTCTTTCGGTTACCTCTTTTGGTAATATTTTATTTATGCGTGCTTCCAGGCTTTCTTCTCCTAGCTTATTAAAGGCATGCCGACAATACGCGTTGATCTTTCTACTTGATATTATATTTATCAACTCTTCTTTCTTCTTCTTTAAAAGAAAGGCCTTACCTGGTAAAGAAAGACTGATTTCTTTATCTAGTCTTCTGATCTCATCATCTTCATCTTCATGGCTTAAGTAGACCTTTAACCTGCCTTTATCACAATAGATCTTGACCCCCCATTCCTCTTTGCCTTCTAAGTTCATTAAATTTTCTTTGAGGATTCCGATATGTTCGTCAAGAACTCCCATCAGACTATCTTCCGTATTAAATAGGGTGGCGAACTTAAAGGGGACTGCACAAACAGACCTCATGATCCCCTCTATTATCTCCTCATGTGCCTTCGCCTTCTGCTTAATCCACTCCAAATCAGTCAAATTCTTCTTTAGGTTCTCCCGGCTAAATTCATCTTCTGTGACCCTGCTGACTACGGCGTAAAGACCTCTATGATAAATGAAATAGGGTTTCCCGGCTAAATCTTCAACCTCCTTCATCCTTGGTATATTATCTGTAACGCAATATAAATAGATCAACGCTTCCACAGGCCTATATTTATTCTTTAAGGCTGAGTTCCCCCCTTAGTCCATAGGATATAACCTCTAAGTTTTCATCTAATTTAATATCATAGATATTCCTATCCTGTACCCTCGTGGGGATTCCAAGGGCCTTTATGAATGAAGACTCTTCATAAACCTCTGCCTCAGCCTCCCAGCCTGTCCCATCCTTTGTTATTTTAATGACCTTCACCTCTCTTACATTAAGGCTATCCTTTAAAAACTCTTTAACCATATTCCTGGCCTCTTCTATCCTAGCCATCTTCAATCCTCCTCTTCTCTTGCCTTTATGATAGCATCCAGTAATGCCAAGAGCTCCTTCTCCTGCTTGTTGTATTCCTCCTCGCTTATCTCATCCAATTCAAATCGTAATTGAAGCGCCATAAGTCTTTCTTTTATGCGCCCTTCATCAGGGAGATCCCCTTCTATTACCACATTAATCTTCTCCCCCAACCAAATCATACCCTTTAACGGCATAAGCAGGATATCATCGACTAAAAACATCTATCTTTCCCATTCTTCAGGATAGATGACAATATTGACAAAGTTAAATACAGGCAGAGGCCCAACATATATAAACTTTGTTCTATCCTTATATTCATCAGTCAACTCATCTATAATATTATCGAACTCCTTTTCCCTCCCTTTATCCACCAGAAAGGCAGCATTGATGAACATCTCATCAGTTATAGTCTTATTAAGTTTATAGTCAACGGCCGTCCTTCTCAGGGCATCTACTATTTTTTCTGCCTCCCCCTCTTTTTTCCTTTGCAGCCCCTCCACAACCATCCTGCCGACTTCAATCTTTGCCTCTATATTTCTGCCTTTGTTATGCTCCAGCTCCGCTTTTGTCGTCTTAATCTTCTTATTCTCATTTACAATCTCCTTAAAAATTAGATCCATATCTTTCCATATCCCTTTAACGCCTAACTCTATCTTATGGTCCATATCCCTTAAGGCATCCTTAAATTCCCTATATCTTCTATCTAATAGGTTTCTTATCTCATCGGCATCAGCGGTGATAGTGCTGAACCTGACGGGAAGCAGACTATCAAACTCCTTCATCACCTCTTCAATCACCTTCTCATGGACCAACATATTTTCGCGATTTACAACGAGTTTGGTGATGGGATGACTACTTACCACCATGCTAAGCTCATCGTAACCGATAGTTATAACCTCATCGCCCCTGCCGCCTATCCCTATAGGTCCAAACGTTCTTTCCTGCTTTGCGCCAATAATGCAATAGATATATTTTCCTTCCCTTGCCATATCAGTCTCTCGCCCTAACTAATATTTCATTTTTTTTAAATTCCTCTTTGTTAAAAGAGAAATTATCCTCCTTCCCCTCTTGTTCGCAGGCCTTGCAATAGTCAATAACTATCTTATATGCCCTGTTTAACTCATCAAATTCCTTTTCCATGCCCGGCCTATTGGGATTATTATCAGGGTGGAAAGAGAAGGCCTGTCTCTGATAGGCCTTTTTGATCTCCTCTTTGGTTGCAAACTCATTTAAACCGAGTTTCTTTGCTGCCCAATCTACCTCTTCAAATAGTATCTTTCTTGCCTCAAGGGTATAAAAGCTATAAGGAGGAAGAGGCCCCACACACCTAAAATTTAATTTTTCTGAAAATTTATTATTTAGCTCTTCAATCTTTCTATCAAAATCTTCCTGATCGGCCTTATTTATTAAAAGGGCGAGCGTTGCCGCCATCCTGTCATTCATAAGCTCATGTAACCTGATATCTTCGCTAAACTTACTCAGGCATCTTTGTATTTCAAGGGCGTATCTTCCCCTTTTTTCATCCAATGCCTTCTTAATCATAATACCTGCTTTCATCTGGTCATCTACGGTTATTCCTTCCGGACTCCCCAACAAATCCTCTTTAAATTCCATAATCTCTTTTTCTTCCCCGATCTCCTTAAGTAGGGAATCAAAATCGCTCCATACGGCAACCAGATCGATCTCTATCCTGTCGCCAATCTTGCTGAAGATCTCTTTGATTAAACTATATCCCTTGCTAAGAATAACCCTGACCTCATCTTCATCCGGACTGAATGTCCCTAACCTCATAGGGATGATCGGATGAAGGGTCATCACCCTTTCGATTACCTTCTGATGCCTGACAAGTTGTCGGGCTAAGTTATCTTTAGGCATACGGGTATAATCAACGACCTCTGAATCGCTGACCAGGGCTGAAATATCCTGATAGGGGATAGTATAAACCTCCTCACGCGTCCCTATCCCCCCGCAGCCAAAGAATTTTTTGGTGTTAGAATTTATAATCCCGTATAGATACCTTCCTATTTCACCCATAATATTTTTTTCTAATCGGTTAAAGGAGCTAGGCGGTATTCGGCATCCTAAACTCTTTTTGGTCATGAATTAGTTTTAGCGCCTTCTCAAAATGACGCCCTGAAATCCTAAGTTCTAAATTTTGACTTTTGACTTTTGACTTTTGACTTTCTATATATTCCCTTATTGCAAACATAGAGGCCTTTCTGCATATAAACTCAATATCTGAACCTACCATTCCTTCTGTCTTGTTGTTTAGGTTTTCCAAATCTATATCTTGAGCCAGCGGTTTATTTTTAGTATGTATCTTGAATATCTCCTCTCTTGCCTTATCGTCCGGCTTTGGCAATTCCAGATGGAGGTCAAATCTTCCGCTCCGTAAGAGGGCCGGGTCAACTAGATCCAATCTATTAGTCGCCGCTAACACCACCACGCCTTTAAGCTCTTCAATCCCATCCATCTCGGTTAAAAATTGACTTATCACCCTCTCTATCACATGGGCCTCTGTAGAGCCTATACCTCTCCTTGGCACAAGGCTGTCGATTTCATCAAAAAACAGGATCGTCGGTGAGGTCTGCTTTGCGATCTTAAAAACCTCGCGGATAGCCTTTTCGCTTTCTCCTATATACTTAGAGATAAGAGAAGGACCTTTTACCGAGATAAAGTTAACTCCGGTCTGGCTTGCCGCTGCCTTAGCTAATAAGGTCTTTCCTGTCCCGGGCGTCCCATAAAGTAAGATCCCTTTCGGAGGATTGGTATCGGTTTTTTTAAAAAGATCTGAATACTTAAGCGGCCATTCTATCGCCTCCTTCAGTTCCTCTTTTATCTCCTCAAGACCACCCACATCCTCCCATCTTACATCCGGCACCTCCACAAAGACCTCTCTAATCGCCGATGGCTCTACATCCTTCATCGCCTCTAAAAAATTATCCATTGTTACTTCCAATTTCATCAAAGTCTCGTAAGGAATGTCGGCCATCTCAAAATCGATTTTAGGCAAAATCTTCCTTAAAGCACACATTGCTGCTTCTCTGGCTAATGCCTCTAAATCTGCCCCCACAAATCCATGGGTAATCTCAGCCAATTTTTCTAAACTAACGTCTGTTGCCAGAGGCATACCCCTCGTATGGATCTGCAAGATCTCTAATCTCCCATTTTTGTCAGGTATAGAAATAAAGATCTCCCGATCAAATCTACCCGGTCTTCTCAATGCAGGATCTATGATATCTGGAAGGTTTGTCGCAGCTATAACCATAACCTGACCTCGAGACTCAAGCCCATCCATCAAGGCCAAAAGCTGAGCTACTACCCTCCTTTCAACCTGTTTCTCCCCACCCATCTCTTCTCTTTTAGGCGCAATGGCGTCTATTTCATCGATAAAGACTATGGCCGGGGCATTGTTCTTAGCACCCTCAAATATGCCCCTGAGCCGGGCTTCCGACTCCCCGTAAAACTTACCCATAACCTCCGGTCCGCTTATGCTGGTAAAATAGGCGTCGGTTTCATTGGCAACCGCTCGGGCGATTAGGGTCTTTCCTGTCCCTGTTGG
The DNA here is from genome assembly GCA_964648095.1 of uncultured Nitrospirota bacterium. Classification (GTDB taxonomy): domain Bacteria; phylum Nitrospirota; class Nitrospiria; order JACRHA01; family JACRHA01; genus JACRHA01. The sequence continues at coordinate 25,104 of CAZYNY010000030.1, forward strand.
ACCATAAAGAAGAACACCTTTGGGCGCATTGATTCCTAATCTTTCAAAAACCTGAGAATATCTGAGAGGAAGTTCTATCATCTCTCTAATCCTTTGAATCTGAGCGCTAAGCCCACCGACATCTTCGTATGAAACCTTAACCTCCCGAGGCTCACCTGGGCCCTTTGTCTCTATTCTTATCAGGGTAGTGGGGCCTATCATGACCACACCATCAGGGATAGTATTCAATACCTTGAAATCGCAAGGCTTTGCCCCGAAGAGAGTAACCCTAATCCTGTCTCCGGCAATAAGAGGAAGTCCTTCTATTAAGGAACCGATATATTTGGTATCCTTCTCTTTTTGAAGCAGGCTCGATACAGTCAGGGGCGAGAGTATGATTTTATTGGCAGGTTTGAAGTCGATCTTGCAAATCCTTACCTTTTCATCCAATCCGATCTGGGTATTTTCCCTGGATATCCCATCCATCTGGATTATACCCTTACCTCTGTCTTGGAGATAACAGGGCATTACCTTAGCAGGCGCCTTTCTTTTGCCTTCAATCTCTATAATCCCACCTAATTCTAATCCAAGGGTCTTCATATCTTCCGGGTCGATCCTGACAATCGCCCTTCCTGCATCCTTTGGTAATGCCTCTTTTACTTTTAGCGTTAAGGCCGATTCTTCTTTTTTCATGATCTATCTAAATAAGAGTTCCTTGAAATTATTTAATGCATCTATCCCTTTAACCTCCCCAGGCTGTAAGGGGGCAATGGTTATTCTTGAGTCTCCGAATCTCTTCTTTATCCGGTCTAAATAGCCTTCCTGCCCTTTCCTTCTTTCCCGGCAAAACCCGCAATCACCCGATTCTAAGATATTATTTACTATTAACTGTTTTACCTTTATCCCATACTTACCTAAGGTCTCCACCAACCTCCCGGTCTCTAATATCGCCATATCTTCCGGTATGGTAACTCCTATAAATTCAGACCTCTGACTATCCCGAAGCAGGCATTCAATTCTATTGACCGTCTTTTTCATCTCAACAAGAAAATCATCGCCTCTATCAGGGGTATATCTTCCAGCAAATGCCTCAACCATATACCTATACTTCCATCTTATCTTTGCCATAACCTTAATCCAGTCATCAAACATCTCAGGTAACAACAAGAGTCGTAAGGCATGGCCGGTAGGCGCAGTATCTACGATATATTTATCAAATTGCGACTCTTCTATTAAGTCTACTATCGTTCTGAATCCCATTACCTCATCCAGACCAGGGATGGGGAGGGCGAGGAGAGCGTCGATGTCTTCCTGGTCTAAATAGCTGGAGGTATCTAAGATCTTCTTTATTTCACCTTCATATCTTATTTTGAATCTGGAAAATGCCTTCTCTGCGCTTATTTCAATGGCGCTCAAGTTCTTTATACCTTCTACTTCCTTTATCTCATCGCCGATCTTCCGGCATAAGCTATCTGATAGCGAATGCGCCGGATCTGTCGAGATAAGGAGCGTCTTGCACTCCCTGGCTAGATAAAGGGCTGCGCTTGAAGCGCAGGTCGTCTTTCCCACACCGCCCTTTCCGCCAAATAGGATTAACTTTAGTGAAGTTTCTGTTAGCCTGGTTAATCCCATTCACTTTTTTATCCTGACTTCCAAGATGCCGTTCTTATAAGAAGAAATTAACGTCTCAGCCTTTACCTTTGTTGGAATGAGTATCTCCTTATGGTATTTTATATTCTTACCGGCTGCTGAGATCTCTAATATGTCTCCCTTTAAACTTAAGGTTATACCCTCCTCATAAGCCCCTGGGGTTTCAACTATAACCACTACTTCATTGTTCTCATCAAACAGGTCTGTTACGGGTTCCCTCTCCTCTGTAATAACCGTCCCTTCAGGAATCTTTTTAATATTTCCAAAGGGCTCAACTATTGGTTTGCCTCCAACTGCTGTCTTTATAGAAAAGCCAAAGACCCCCTTCATCCCCTCCTTAAGATTACTTAGATCTATCTCACCCTCTTTTTTGATTTCACCGCCCGCTTCTTTTAAATCCCCTGCAAGGTCAATTAATTTCTCCACTCCTTTAAACAAACCTCCCAGGCTTAACTTTCCTATCCCAAAATCGATTTCCAAGCCTTCTTTTTCCTTATTTAAGCCTTCTTTTCCCCTCTTATCTTTTTCCTTCACCATAACAGTTCTCCTGGGTACAAAGGTCTTTAACCCATGTCAATCTACCCTTAAGCCCTATCAATAATTTATATCCATTGTTTTAAGAGGCCTGGTAGGTACACGCCCATGAGCATTAAGCCTTTGTCCTTTGTCCGCTTCTTTTTGCAATGTTTCAATCCTTTTGTGGATATTATTTAATTGTATGTTTAATCCGCTTCTTCTTTTATCCAGCACGAAGATCTCTTTCTCTAATCTGTCCTTTTCTAATCTAAGCATATACAGCGCCAAATAACTTGACCTCTGAACCTTTGGGATAGATCGTGTATTTGCAGAATGCATGTTTTTTATGTCTCTAATTCCCAACAGATGCAGCATACCTTTCATTAATCACCCCAACCCTTATTCAGAAGTCAGAATACAGAATTCAGAATCCAGGAGTCAAAATCCAGAATATGTTTTACTACTGACTCCTGACTACTGACTCCTGACTATATTTTTCCGCCAGTTCTTTAACAATCTCTTTTACCCTGTTCTGATTAGTCTTGGAACCGACCCTGCTTGTCTCAGAGGATAATATATCTTGACAAATCAGCGTAAAAGCGCCATTGGCTCTGACAGGAGTAATACCTTGAACCTTAAGTGTCTTAGCAATCATAATACAGCCCCGGATGGTGGGGACAAATTCGCACTTTCCTGATGCTCTTAACCCCCTTACGACATTAACTATTATCTCCGCATTCCGTTTAGATAGGGCGGATTTTGCCTGGGTAACGGCAACTTCTGTCTCAAAATCGAAGTGGTTCAGATCCATGGTTATCATCCTATCCCTCAAGGCGTCCTGGCTCCTGTGGACACCGGCATATTCTTCAGGGTTAGAGGTAAAAATAGCGATAAAATTTGGATCTACCCTCAAATAGGGCTCTTCGCCGCCTCTTCCCACAGGCAGATCCATCATCTTTTCCTGTAATATAGAAAGAAGGATATTATTTGCCTCCGGACGCGAACGCGTAAACTCATCATATATCAGGGTAAGCCCATATTTGCAGGCCACGGTTAAGCGATTATCGACCCATCTTTTTACCATATCCTCTTCCGTCTTTAATACCCTGGAGATAAATCTGTCCACAACCTTCCTGATCCTATACCCATATTCGCCGCCGACCAGATCAGAGGTTGTGAATTCTTCATCTCCGTGAACCATCACCACAGGTCTACCGATCCTGCTTGCTATGTGCATAGCAAGCGTCGTCTTCCCGGTGCCCGAGGGCCCCCTAAAGTGAACAGGAAAGCCGGCCTTGATGTAAGAAAGGGCCCTCTTGGTAATCTCCTTGATATACCCCGTTTCCACAAAATCCGGCAGAGGAGTTGGTTCAAGCACTGTAGTCATCTCATCAATCATCTTGCCTCTCCAGTCACCCAGGGCAGACACGCAGGTCTGCCCCTACTTTCTTATCCCTATCGTGGAAGATATAGATTCCCTTCCTTCCTGACCTTACCTTCCTCTAATAGTCTCTTCGCCATTACGCCCAATCTTGTCCTCGGGAGCCCAAAAGGTTTTTCCATATTGCCGACCTTCACCCCCTTTGGATGTCTTTCAATAAACTCAATCATCTTCCCTTCAAATTCTATCTCAGGAGGCGCCTCCCCCTCTTCCACCTCTTTAACCGACTCTTTCAAGAATTTTTTGACGCCGGCTATAGGTCTTACATCTGCCTTCGCCTTTGGCATTATACCACTGCCATTTCTTGCCCTTGCCAGGGTCTTAGACATACCCTGCCATGCATTAGCCGCCTTTTTCATATCTGAGTTATATCCGGCTAAGAGTTTATCCGTTTCATTCTTGATAGCCATTACTTCTTTAACAAGCCTCTCTTTAAGTTCCTCTGACATCTCGCTTCTGGCCTTCTCGAAACCCTTCAGAATTAAGCCGACTTCCTTGCTCAGAGCTGTTATAAACGTTGATAACCTCTTTGCCTGCTCCTCACTCACCTCCTTCTGGTTCCTCTTAAACCCTTTAAGCATACCTCCTACGCTATTTGATAAATCCTTTACAAAATCAGCCAGTCCCTCTCCCTGCTCGCCGGCCATCTTTTTCCTATCCGAAGTAAACCCCCTTAAGGTCTTCCGGGTATCAGCTATTAAATCATCAAGCTCCTTTACCCGCAGATCATAGGAAGCGATAATATTCTCTGTTGTCTCTTTCATGCTATCAGCTATCCCCATTTGTCTCCCTCCTTTTTAAGAGCAGACATGTCAGCGAAGAGTGTCGTATTTAATCAATTCTTCCCTGGTCTATTATCTTTAGAGTGCGCCTGGTTTTAAGATCACCGAGGATAATATGAACCTTTTTTCTTCTCTCTTCCCGGCAAGCTATCCGCTCTAGATGCTGCATCTTTAATTCCTTAAGCATTGATTTGAGATCCTCTATCCGGAGCCTCCTTCCTTTTGCTAGAAGTTCTTTTAGACTCTTTGCCATCTCCTGTTGCTCTTTCTGAAACTCTTTTAGCTTGGAAGTTACTTCTTCTTTTCGTTCGTTTTGCTTGGTAAAGATCCCTTTAATCATCTCTTGGAATTCCCTAATTCTTCCCGCTT
>CAZYNY010000031.1:0-29471 GCA_964648095.1 uncultured Nitrospirota bacterium
TGTTCCTCGATGCGGCCAATCTCTATTATGAGGCACTCAAGGCAAGAAGGAACGTGGGGATCGAGGAGGCAGAGGTCAAGAGACTCGAAGAACACAGGAGGTCTGCTGAGACCAGGCTCAGGGTCGGAGAGGTCACCAGGACGATCCTGCTCCGTGCAGAGGCGGAACTTTCCGGGGCAAAGGCAGACCTTATCAGGGTAAAGAATCAATTAAGACAGGCAAAGGAGGATATCTCACTTCTTGCGGGAATAAGGGGCGATTTTGATATAAAGGAACCTAAACCGCTTGAGGCACCAATAGGAACAGATGATGATCTTACAGTCCTGGCATACAAGGAGAGGAGAGACCTTGCAAGGGAGGTTATCAGCCGGAAGATAGCAGGCGAGGATATACTGATCGCACGGGGCGGCTTTTTCCCCCAGCTGTCATTGGAGGCGTCATACATAAATAGGGAGCAGGACCCGGAGGGGAGTTTTCTTGTATCAAACGAAAGATTTGCCGGATTAATACTCACCTTCCCTCTTTATAGCGGAGGGTCTGACCTTGCCACCCTCAGGGGTGCAAGATCAAAGCTGAGACAGGCAGAGATGGAGATATCACTTCTAAAGGATGAGATAGGTGTGGATGTAAGGAAGGCTTATCTGGACCTCGGGGCAATCAATCCCCTTATAGATAATCTAAAAGATAGGGTGGCATTTGCAAAGGAGAACTATACAATGGTATCGAGGCAGTTCGATTTCGGCCTTGCCACCAATATAGATGTCCTTGATGCAAATACAACCCTCCTTCAGGCTGAAAGGGAGTTATCTAATGCATTATACGACAGGGACATAGCAGTACTTAGGCTTAAGAAGGTTATCGGGATATTTCCTTCAGGAGATTGAAGGAATCTTGGGGGAAGGCTCAAAAGGCTTGGCCTTTGGAGGGGGCGAATAAAGGCTCCTTAGAACTTATCCAGCGAGCACGGCGAGCGTTGAGGGGGAGGCTCCATCCGGCTTTGCCGGTGGAGGGGGCGACGCAAGCCCCTTAAAATAGATGCACATAATAATAGACGGATATAACCTGATCGGCATAAATGGGCGGATGTGGGCAGACCTTGAGCCCCAGAGGGAGAGACTGCTTCTTGACCTTGAAAGATATCAGAGGATCAAGGGAAACCCTGTCACAGTTGTCTTTGATGGATGGAGATCGGGCCTTCCAATAGAGAGGGAGGAGAGGCTAAGGGGCATAAAGGTGATCTTTACAAGGGCAGGTGAAAAGGCTGATCAGGTGATAAACAGGATTGCAGAGGCGATGGGGAATAGATGCGTAGTGGTTTCATCTGACAGGGAGGTCTCATCCTATGCCAGATCACAGGGGGCGGCTACTATGAGTTCAGGAGAGTTTGATGAGAGGCTTAAGCTTGCCGTTTTAATGAGCGGGCATCCGGAGCAGAAGGATGAAGAGGATAATCCCCCGCCTCAGCAGAAGAAAGGTAATCCGAGAAAACTTCCGAAGTCCGAGAGAAAGAGGAGGCAGAGACTCAAGGGGCTGTAAAAGGCGAATCGTCATAAGATCCGGCTATTGAAACTATTTATGAAGTATGGTATAAAGAGACCGTCGGCGGCGTAGCCAAGTGGTAAGGCAGAGGTCTGCAAAACCTCTATTCAGCGGTTCAAATCCGCTCGCCGCCTCCAGTTAATCCAGTACTGAATATATCTTTTCAGGTATTGCCGTTGTGGCACCACTACAATACGTTGCCCCATTCAGGCCGGTCGGTTGGTAGGTTGGCACTATTTCCTGAAGCTGCTTTATAATGGCCTTAGATTCTCCCCTTATCGCTAACCCTTCCATCTTAGAGATATTCTCAAGCAGGAAGTCTAACCCTGGCAACCATCCAGGAAATACACGGTTGATCCCCTTTACTGAAGAGGGCTTCACAGCCTCGTCATTCCCAACAGTCTCTTCATAGAGTTTCTCTCCGGGGCGAAGCCCGACAAAGAAGATTGGGATCTCTTTTCCCGGCGCGAAGCCTGAGAGTTGGATCAGGGTATGGGCCATGTCCACTATCTTTATCTGCTCCCCCATCTCAAGCACAAAGACCTCACCACCCTTAGCGATGGCCGCTGCATGGAGGACAAGGTGCACTGCCTCCGATATCAGCATGAAGTATCGCTTCACCTCCGGATGGGTTACGGTTACAGGTCCGCCGGCCCTGATCTGCTCAACAAAACGTGGGACCACGCTGCCGTTGCTCCCAAGGACATTTCCAAACCGTACCGCAGAAAATATACCATGTCCGGCTTGATTCATCCCTTGAACAAGAAATTCACCTACCCGTTTTGTCGCCCCCATTACGCTGGTGGGATTCACTGCCTTATCAGTTGAGACCAGGATAAACCTCTGTATTCCGTGCCGGCTTGCAGCCTCGGTCATGATCTTGGTACCAAGGATATTGTTTTTCACCGCCTCATATGGGTTTAACTCCATCAGGGGTACATGCTTGTGGGCTGCGGCATGGAAGATAATCTCCGGCCGGTACTTTACCAGTATGGAATTCACCCTGTTCAGATCGGTTACATCACCGACAATAGAATGGATCCGGCATGAATCATTTTTTGATGATAGCTCATTGTCCACAGTATACAGCCCATTCTCATATCGTTCATAAAGGAGCAAGGATGCAGGTTTTAATGCTGCAATTTGTCTGCATAGTTCTGAACCTATAGATCCGCCTGCTCCGGTAACCATGACACACTTGCCCGCAATCAGATGCCTGACAGGCTCCGGGTCAAGCTCCACAGGTACCCTGTCCAACAGGTCTTCTATGGAGAGACTCCGAATCTGGCCCACGGTAATCTTCCCGTCCAGGACATCCCGGAGATTAGGCAGTGTCTTGATCGGCACCTTAAATGATTCCAGGACCTTCACAATCTGTCTGGTTTCGGCTGGTCCTACACGGGGCATTGCAATAAGTACGGTATCGGGTGTATGTTTCTTAAAGATCGCCGGCAGATCGTACCTTGTGCCCAACACCTTGATCCCATGGATCCTCCGCCCTACCTTGTTCGCATCATCATCCACGAACCCTATAGGCTGGGCGTTATAGAAGGGACTATGCCCTATCTCCCTGACTATCATCTCCCCGGCATCCCCCGCGCCGAATATCAGCATCCGCTGACCCGAATCGCGATGCCAGATCTCTTTACAGATTCGCCGGACCATGCGGATGCCGCCCATAAAGACAATCAGCAGGATTGTATCTATAATGAACACCGATCGGGGATATACTGTCGATTTAAAACCAAAATGGACCAGAGAATAGAATAAAAGCGTGCTGATGACTACCCCAAGGATAATATTCTTTAAATCCAAGATATCTGTGTAACGCCAAAGCCCCTCGTAGAGCCGGAAGGGCATAAAGGTGAGCCCACGGATCAACATAAGCCAGAGGAGCATCTGACCAAAGAGCATTTGTGCATCAGCAGGGATTGCACCGTCAAATCTTAGCCAGAATGCCAAATAATTGGCGAAGAGGATAAGAACCATGTGAACAACCAGAATGATCGGCCGGCGGCATCTTTTTATGAATTGAACCATGATAGATCTCCTATCTAAAGCTGTCCGGAAATTGCCTTAATGACTGTCATATTTTCCAGTTCCTCTTTATGTCAAGCAATACTCAGACCAATTTCTTGACTTTAACATTTCTTTGAAATTCAAGGTTTATGTTGGCCCTGATAAGATATTTTTGAAATTCGGATTGATATCTGCGATATGTATAAGCTAACTTATTGTCCTATGGTCAATTTCTTGCCCTTATTTATTTCAGGCGGGGAGACATATGAATCCTTGTTCTTTGAAATGCTTATCAAGGGTAAAGACAGTTGCAACCCCCAAAAGCCGCATGGTTTCAAAGCTCACGCAATCAACAAGACTCAGCTTTTTCCGCACAGCGGCAAACATGACCCCCATTGCGGCATGATGCACAGCTTTGTCAATCCATTCAATCCGGAGGACAGGAACAATAGCCTCCTGAAACACCTTTATCGCTGTCATACCTAACCGGTTCTGCACGAGTGCGCAGGTTTCCACAAGAACATAGTTGGTTGTCACGAGGGTTTCCTCGGACGTCAAAATATCCGTCCATGTTTTTGCTGCCCTGGCATGACTCGCGTCGTCCATGTCCAGGACCGCAATGAATCCCGACGTATCGATAAAAATATTCATTTGCCAAAGATCTCTGCCAGGTAGGAATCGTGAGAGGCTGCCAGGTCCTCAACGCCGGATCTGAAGCGACCGGCAACCGCCATTGCCCGTCTCCGACGCTGCTCCTCCCCCCCATGCTTAGCCTTGGCAAAAAAATCAACAGCCTGCCTGATAATCTCAGCCATTGATTTATGCTGGGATACGGCCATTTTTTTCAGCATAGCCACCTGTTCTTCCTGTAACTGTATCTGCGTTCTTACCATATACGCCTCCCGCAGTGATTACACTTTTCTACAATATGATAACAGTCATACGGCAGCATGTCAAGTATCCCATGTTTTACCTCTAACCTCTAACGATTCACCAACTCTTCAAGTGCTCTGATCAAACGTTTCGTTTCTGAAAAAGGATCACCTGTTGTCATTTTGTCAAAAAACAGGACATCAGGATTAATGCCTCACCCCTTCGCTGCGCACGACCTTGAAAAAAGTCAGCATCAATATTTTAAGATCGAAAATGAACGATCGATGATTTAAATAATATTCGTCGAATTCGACTTTAACAGGAATAGGAAGATCATCCCGTCCATTAATCTGCGCCCATCCGGTAAGGCCTGGGACCAGCCTATGAATTCCCTTCTGAGTTCTAAGTTCAATTAAATCATTCTGATTAAAAAGAGCCGGTCTAGGCCCTACAAAACTAATGTCGCCTTTTAAAATACTAAAAAGCTGAGGAAGCTCATCCAGGCTTGTTTTCCTTAAATAACCTCCAATCGGAGTGACATATCTTTCAGGATCTCTTAAAAGGTGGGTCGCTACAGCGGGCGTATCCACTCTCATTGTGCGAAATTTTGGCATCTTAAAGATTGTATTATTGATCCCCACGCGATCCGACCAGTAAAAAATATGTCCCCGAGATGTAAGTTTAATCAGCAAGGCAATGATCAACATTGGAACGAAAAGGATAACTATCAGTATAAAACTCATCACAAGGTCAAATATGCGCTTCATCGCCTGTCTTGTGGAAATTGGGAAGTTAAGAGGATAGGAGGATAATAGAATAAGAAGATGAGAAAAGGAAGCTTTCCTCAATGGTGTATTTACAAGCCAAACAAAAGTCTAACCAGCTTTGTGTCTGTATAATATAACCTCTTTCGTAATTCCTTCTTGGAACGAAATAGGATCAAAACCAAAAACCTTTTTGGCAGCAGAATAGTCAAAGTTCTTATGTTCGTTTAACCGAATAATTTGTTCACACCTTATCCATGGTTTTTTGGACAGTTTTTCATATAACCTGAAAGCATATAGAGAAGGCTTGAAAGGTATATGTAGCTTCACAACCTTTTTATCAAGCGCACCGGCGGTTAAATCAACAAGCTCATTGTATGTATGGGGGAATTTACCGCTAATATTAAACTCTTTTTTGATTGTTTCATCGATAAACAAAACAGCAACAATAGATTCGGCTACGTCTTTCACATGAACGGGCTGCTGTAAATAGTCACCTGATCCGAATACGGGAATCAATGGAGAACGGGCGATGAACCTGATAAGCCATATCATGTTGCGGTCATCAGGCGCTCCGTAAATCATTGTAGGGCGCAATATGGTCCAATTTAGATTGGATGCGTTGATACGATCTTCCGCCTCCTGCCGCAGTGATTTTGAATCGGCATTCAACTGTGTAAACAGGGCTGTTGTACTGATGAAGACGGCTCTCTTTATGCCGCACTCTTCCGCTGTCTTTACAATTCCCGGGGCATGGCCGAATCCGAGGGAAGAAATATTAATCAGTGCATCACATCCTGTCATAGCATGTTTCAGGCTTGCTAAATCAGCAAGGTCACCATACGCTATTTCATAATCAAAGTTTGTAATCTTCTGAATGTCGCTCGTAGAACGCACAAAACACCTGACGTCTCCTTTCCCCTTCAGAAGAGGAAGAACCCTCTGTCCGGTGAAACCCGTGGCGCCTGTGACAAGTATTTTCATTTGCAGTTACCTCTTAATCAGGAAAGAGTTGGAACGCAGATTTACAAGATGTATCATAATTTACGCAGATAAAACTTGAATATTTTTGTTCGGGAAAATAAACCAGTTTCATTTTTGTAACCTTGCAGTTTCTGGTTTATCTGCGTCCAATTGTATTTTTAGGTTAGCAGCACAATTTCTCGATTGAATCCAGATATCTTCTTGCAAGCATTTTTCTGTCATAATTTTTTTTAACAAAGGCACATCCGCTTTGGCCCATTTGACTGCGCTTCCGGGAATCGCCTTTTAATATTTTTATGGCCCGTACAAGTTCCTCCGGATTTTCAGGCGGAACAACTAAAGCTGCTCCTGATTTCATCAGGATATCGGCAGACTCGCCCCGCAGTGATGCGATAATTGGTTTCGCGCAAGCCATGATCTCAAACATCTTGGAGGGAATAAATGTGGAGAAACCGGCAACATCGCGTAAAGGGACCAGGCAGACATCGGACAAGTGATAGAAACTTACGACCTTCTCTCTCGGCTGTCCCGGCAGAAAAGTTACGTTTAGCAAATGCCTGCTCTTCGCCGAATTTACCAGAGCCTTTTTTGCAGCGCCCTCGCCCACGAATAAAAAATGTATATCTCTTTCCGCCTGAATGCTCCCGGCGGCATCGAGGACATTTTGCAGCCCGTGAGAACTCCCGTGCGCGCCGATGTACAAAACAATGAACTTACCTTCGGGAATGCCGAGCTCGGCCCTAAGCTGATTTGTATTTCCTTGACCCGCTTTATATCTATCAAGGTCTACACCGTTGGTTATCACTTCTATCTTATCATCGGCAATACCTCTCCTTATCATATCTTTAGCAAAACCATGAGTAACCGGAACAACCAATGCGGCTTTGTGGTAAAGAAAAAGCTCAACAGCTTCGAGCATCTTGATAAGATACCGGTTTCTCAATACGCCCAGATCAATGAATATACCGGGCCAGAGGTCTCTTACCTCAAAGATGTAAGGCACACGCCTCAGCCGGGACATTATGAAAGCGCTTATGACCGAGAAAAAATTCGGAGAGCTGACAATGAGGACATCCGGCCGCTCCCCTCTGAAAAGGCTGAGAAGTATGAGGCTTGCCATAAATGAGAGATGCGCAAATGTCTTCTTGAAAAACCCCTCGTTCGGCGTGGCATAAAGCCAGTGACGCCAAATACGGACATCATCAACGACCTCTTCCATGAAAACCTTACCCTGATATTCAGGCGGGATGACGCCGGTAGGATGATTCGGAAAACCGGTCAACACTGTAACTTCATGCCCCTGCTTCACCCATTCCCTTGCCATTTCCGATAAACGCGCCTGAGGGGCGCCAATCTCAGGGGGATAGTAGTGGCATATTAAATTTATTTTCATAGAGTAAGCCTGGCTTTAACCAGATTAAAAAACATGGAGGTCTTTCTTAACAACCCTCCCTGGCCGTTGGATTTGAACAACCACTCTTTCATGAAAACAGGATTCATAAAAAAATACTTTCCGTACCGCGCCTGCAATTTTTTCTTAACAAAAAAGGAGTGCAGGTAATAATACGCATCGAGTATCTCCTTCTCAGTCATGGTGTCTGTAACCATAACCGGCTTATAATCCTTTAAATACGTAGGTGAAGTGACATAGCGCGACCAATCGGTAATCTTAAGATAGCCCTTTTCTTTAGCCGTCCCGTAAAGTTCCGTACCGGGGAAAGGGCAGGCAATGGAAATCATTACATCCTCGCCGATGTCCTTCAGAAGCCCTGCGGTCATTTTTACCGATTCCATGTTTTCACCTAAATTGCCAACCATAGTAAAGGCCCCTATTTGAATGCCTGTTTCCCTTGCCCATTTATGCGCATTGATTATCTGTTCATTGGTGGTACCCTTTCTGGCGATTCTGCGGACGGCAGGGTCCCCTGATTCAACGCCGACATCAATTCTGATACAGCCGCTTTCTTTCATTTTTTGCAGCATTTCCCTGTCAATGGTATTTACCCGTGCGTTTGCCATCCACTTGAATGGAATTCCGCACTCTTTAATCAACCGGCATAATTCAAGGACACGCTCTTTTTTCAAGGTGATCATGTCATCGACAAAATCAAACTTTGTCATGCCGTATCTTCCGTGAAGAAATTCTATTTCAGAGAAAATATTTCGCGCGCTGCGTGCCCTGAAGGCCCTGCCGAAGATAGTATGAGAATCGCAGAAGATGCAATAATTCGGGCAGCCCCGGCTTGAAAGCAGGGCAAAGGTATCGCCCTCTTCTATTGAAAAAACGGAGTACTTTTCAACTTTGATTAAATCCCATGCAGGGAAAGGGAGCGACTCCACGTCTTCAATAAGGGGTCTTGCTCCGGTACGGATTATTCCGCCGTTGTCTCTGAAACAAATACCGTTAATATGGTGAAAATGTGTCTCGCCTGAATTGAATGTATTAACAAGTTCAAGTAAAGTCATCTCGCCTTCACCAATCACTGAAATATCTATTGAAGGACATTCCTTAAGTATTTCTTCAGGAAGCGCTGAGACATGCGGGCCGCCCGCAACAATACAGGCAGACTTAAAAGAAGACTTTATTAATTCAGCCAGACGCAGGCACTCACCGTGTTGATTAGTCATGAATGATATCCCGAGCACCACGGGATTAAATTCCTTCACGAGCGCGGAGAGCTTTTCATCCGAATAGTTGTCAATATTCAGGTCCACAATCATGGGATTATACCCTTCCCTTCTCATAAAGGAGGCAAGATAAGCCAGTCCGAGAGGCGGGTTTTTTCTTGGATAAGTGTACCGGGGATAAATTAAGAGGATGTTGTTATTCATGAAAATTAAAAGTAACGCAATTTAAAATATACCTTCCAGATTTGAGAGGTCATTTTTTTCCAGTTGGACTCAAGGTATGCCTGCCATTTTTTATGGTACATCAGGAAAATTTTCCTGTCCGTCAGGTTATACATAGCGAGCATCTGGACGGCATGGAGCTTTTGGTAGTAAATGCTGGAAGGCATGAGAGGCTGTTTTTTATCATATCCCTGCGGCCAGTCATATGAAGTCCAGAATCCAAGGTCATAATTATCAAGATTGGCCTCCAGCGTTTTGAGGCATTCTTCCCAAAGATTATGCGCGTGATCATCATTGAAATAAACCGCGTAATCCCTTACTCCCCAGAGAGCCCATATGAAACCATTCAGCACATGGTTCGGGGTATTTAAAATATATTCCTCCAGCCAGATAAAGCCGTCCTGATCGTCTAATACACCTGCTTCATGCTCACTGGCCGAGGAATGAAAAGCCTTGTAGCCCTTGTGAGCCGTTTCCGCATAAATTTTATTTCCGGTAACCTGGTGCGCCCTGATCAAAACAGAAAGGGCCTGTCCCTGCGCCAGCGCTGATCTCCATGGGGAGGATAGATAATTCCTCATCTCAAAGGGAAAATTGTATTCCCATAAAATGATACCGTCCCTGACTGCTCTCCCTTTATTTAAAAAATAATTTGCCTGGGTCAGAAAGGCATCCTCGCCTTTTTGATTATCAAGATATTTATCGAAGTATCCTAATGCCTGCTGCGCTATCGCGTTTGGATTATATTGCAATCCGATGCTCCCATGATAATTGAGCATGATAACACCGTCATCATCACAATGGTTTTTAAAAGCAGTCTTGGCGATGAAGTTCATGGGATAACGACGCACACCGGAGATGTCTTCATTATCCAATTCGTTTACTGACAACGGCGTATGCCAGAATGAGAGATTGGAATCACGGCGGTTTAAAATATAGGCATTAATGATTCGCGATAAATAAGCCTTCTTGTTTCTCATGGATGCATTCACTTAGAAAATGTCTGAAACTTTCATGCGCTGCAAAGTCTGATCGCCTTCTATTGCCAGAGGGGTATAGAAAAGATAATCTGTTTTATTCTCTCCCTGAGGGAAAACAATTTGACCTAACTGAAAATATTTCATGGGCCAGGGGTCTTTTTTAAATTTAGTCAAACATTGCCATTCCAAGCCGTCGCTGGAACCCCATATACAGGCATGGTTACCGGTGTTAACTTCGCTCGGTTCAATGGCTGTTGAAAAAAACAGGCGGTCACCGACCTTGCAGCCCCAGTAAACCGAGCTTTCAACAGATGCAAGCTCTTCTAATTTTCCGGAATTTTTATTAACTCTGTAGATGTGATTTTTTTCATAAGGAGTGTCTGTGCCGAAATACATATAATCTCTTGTGAAGATAAGTTGAATAGCCCTGTATTGCTGGCTGCCGCCGATAACTTCTTCCAGCGTCTTAAACCGGTCGCCTGTAACCCATATACCGGATTCGCGGTCACCGTCGCCTGTGGTCACCCAGATCCGGTTGTCATATGGATCGCAAAAGACACCATGCACGTGCCTGATACTATTCTTTTTAAATGTGTAGACAATATTCCATGACTGTGCATGGTCTGTGGATGTATATATATTTACTTCTGCTCTTCCAGGATTGCCGAAATATTCTCCCCAGAAAAGGCCGCCGTCCTGCCCTTCACATATAAAGAGCGGCCTTGAGCCTCTTGGAATTGAAAAACGTTTATTCACATTTCCGTTGACGGTTTCATATGTCTGAATAGTACGCTTCGCCACAATCAGAGTCTTTCCGTCTTTTAAGACTCTTATGGAATGAACTCCTTTACGCAGTAGACGCGCGTGTAATCTTGAGTATGCACATGCGCCGCTGTTTAAAGTTGCAGGATACTCCCTCCATGACATGCCGTGATCATCGCTGGTGCAGATCCTGTTGCCAATCTGGGCATAGATCAACTTTTCATGGACATACAGAAATCTTGCCCTCTCCCCATCTATTAATTTATTCGACAAGTTAAGCTCTCCGCTCTTCATATCTTTTCAGCCATAAGGTGATACGACGGCGACATAAATAAAGATTTACACAATACCTGATCAACTTGGGCCAACATATTACCAGACAGGATACGCCAGAACACAGGAGGCAAAGCGTAACCTCCTTTTAGGGAGTGAATTATAAAATTATTTTTTTCCAGGGCTTCAGCAACTTGCCGCGGTGTCATGGCATCGCGTTTTCTGAATATTCTGTTGTAGTAATTGGAAGGGTTGGTCTCCTGAAAGACCACACGTCCACCCGGTTTAAGCAGCATGTCAACCAGTTGGAGCATCTTTTCATTTGGAATTAAATTGTTAAATGAAAATAAAAAGTTTATTGCGTCAAACTTCCCAAGTTGCTCCCAATTTACTTTAAAAACATCTTCGCGGACAAGAGAGATATTCAGTTTACGCCCGGAAATCTCTTCATAAAGTTTTTTCCTTTTTTCTACTAAATCGCATACGTCCTGTCTGACATCGCAGCCAAAAACTTCCGCCCCCGATAACGCCATTAAAATAAGCTGGTTCCCGCAGCCGGAGCCAATTTCCAATATTTTATAATCTGCATCTGTACGGCCAATCAGAAAGGCCATTGTCTCTGCCAGGTTTCTTGCAAAATGATTGAGGAAGAATTGTCTGGTGCCTGGATCTATATACTTTCCATAGTAATTTTTTTTATCCTGCAGCAGTCCAGATGCCCATTCGGGATAATTATTTAATGATGCCTCCCTCAAGAGATTAGAGTACCATTTATTCAATTTGTCCTTCGTCAAAGGAAAATCTTCTCTTTTGGGTATATAAAAATTCCCTGCAGCTACTTGAGAGAATGATTTTAAATAATTCATGTTATTGAATCATTCCCTCTTTAATATCAGATAGAACAAACCGGAGCTTTCCACGCGGTGTCCGCTGTAATTGGTTTACATAATTAATGTTTATTTCAGTGTTGTCTCCCAATCTTTTTCTTAACTCATACATCATCTGGTTTTCATCTTTTTTGTCATACTTGGCTCCTTTTACTATTCGCACCTCTATATGTCCAGGAATTCTTTGATAAAGTTGTGCTTCCCGGATGTTTACCGAATCCTTGAAGACATGGTCCATCCTGCCTATCCTGACGCCGTTTTTCAAAATTACGTAATCTTCTTTTCTCCCATCAATATTCTTTACAACCCGTCCGGGTCTTCCACAATCACATTTTTGTTTGCTCAAGGAAACAACATCCCCGGTATCATATCTTATTAACGGGGTGGCCGGATTTGTGAAATTTGTTCCTATAAGCCTATAGCAGTCATCATCAGGCAGCGGAATAAATTCGACCGCTGAGAAATCTTCATCCACATGCATATTCCCGAGCTCACATTCAGAAATATTTGCAACAGCCTCAGCCTGACCGTAATCCTGTATAGGCTTAAGACCAAACGCCTTTTTTATCTTTTCAATTTGATGGGGCATTAAGTTTTCAGAAGACAAGGCAATTCCCTCCAGCTTATATTTCAAAGACTCTTTTCTGTTTATAAGATAGTCTGCCAATAACACCATCAGGGACGGATAACCTACCAGCCAGGGAGGTCTTCTTTTGTTAATCTCATCAACATAATAATGGAGATTATCCACTGACATGTGATAACCGCTGAATATTATCTGTCTGCCCGGAAAATTATCTCGCCAGAACGGGGGGCGGTTTTGCCTGACAGGTACAATAGAACGTCCACCAAAATAACCGCGCCATGTATCAAGATTAAGACCATGCCAGCCCAGATAACGCCAATAAATAGAGAATTGTTCCATGATTGAATTCCGGGTAGTGGCAAAACGTAACCCACCCCCCGTGGAGCCACTTGTGTGTGTAATAACCCTTTTATTTCCGGGAATATTTTCCAAAACAAATTCTTTCAAATTATCTTGAACCTGTCCTTTTGTAAGAATGGGAAGCCTTTTCAGGTCTTCTATGCTTTTGAAGTCATCAGGATGTGCGCCTAAACTTTTAAATAAATTTCTATAATGAGGGACGGACTTATAACTCCAATCTATAAAATTTCTAAGCCGCTGATTTCTGAATACGCAAATTTCATCGTAGGACTTAAATGTCCTGCCTTCTGCATCTTTTAATAATCTATAAAAATTATGGTCATATCTGAATCTTTTAATCCTCCATCCCTCAAAAGAACATAGGATGTTCTGAATTGATACGGGGAAAAAACCGTATAAATTTTCACTCTCCATATCATTGAGCATAGAATGCA
The DNA here is from genome assembly GCA_964648095.1 of uncultured Nitrospirota bacterium. GTDB lineage: Bacteria > Nitrospirota > Nitrospiria > JACRHA01 > JACRHA01 > JACRHA01. The sequence continues at coordinate 13,312 of CAZYNY010000031.1, forward strand.
AATGAGATTTTCAGATATTTATTATTGGTTAATTCTTTAGTGGGTTACAGTTGTATAATTCAGTGATTGAGGTTCTGGAATACTATCTCTACACCATAACTCATACCACTGTTCCAGCAAAAGATACGCCCATATAAAATCAACGAACTCATCATCGCCTTGAAAGAACCGGGTCAGCACTGTTTCCATATGTTTATAATTTATGAATGGAAGTTTCCGTTCTCGAATATACGTCCTTAGATTATCTGCTAAAGCTCCCTGTAACCACTCTTTTAATGGCAGGTCAAAACCCATTTTTTTTCTCAATATCACATCGTGAGGAAGTACTTTTAAAGCAAGCATTTTTAGTATATGCTTGAGTTGAAATCCTTTTAACATAACTTTTTGAGGAATACTGTTGGCAAATTCAATTAATCTGTAATCAAGCAGGGGAACCCTTGCTTCAATGCCGGCAGCCATTGTAGCCCTGTCAGTTCTGACGAGAATATCATCAGGCAGACGTAGGCGCTGGTCGAAAATGCAGGCAGAGTTAAGAGGAGAAGCTGAATTTTCTCCATACCTTTCCAGTGAATCCAAAATGCTTTGAAACGGGTTAATGTCCTCTTTTAAAATATACGAAAGAAGCTTAAAACTGCTGGTGTGGCCCGTCCCAAGGAATCTCCAGTGTTTATCTTTAATCCGCATATAATCCTGTTCCCGAAAAGAGTCTCTTTTTAATAAATGCATAAGATTGCATAGCAGGCTGGAACCGAAGGGGATTTTATTTACTGCATGTAGTACTACGAATCTTAGATATGAATTATATCCTGCAAAAAGTTCATCACCGCCTTCACCGGACATCATGACCTTTTTCCCCTGCTCTTTTGCAAAACGCGAAAGGAGAAATAATGCTAATGCACTTGGGTCTGATACAGGGTCATCATTAAAAAATGTCCATTGATTAAGGGTCTCTAAAAAATCCCTTCCGTTGACTCTCAGTTTATTATTAGTAACACCCAGATGGCTGGCAACCCTGTCTGACCAGAAACCTTCATCATGATTTCCGCCGATGGAAATGACAAAACCATCGACATTCTCTGCTCCGGCCTCAATTATTTTAGCGGCAATAAGACTTGAGTCAACACCTCCGCTTAAAAAAATGCCAAGCGGAACGTCGCTGATTAATTGACCTTGTGCGGAATCAGATAAAAGCTGCTCAACCTTTTCAAGACACTCTTTTTCAGATAAATCCATATCAATCGTTGCCATGGGTTTCCAGTATGTTGATTCTTTGCATGTTTTAGCTGCAGTATCCCAGATCATGAAAGATCCCGGGGATAACTTCTTAATCCCCTTGAACATCGTATCGGGATGAACAGGCGCACGGAAGAAAAAATAATTGACGGCTTGCTCTGTATTGATTTCAACCTTTATGTCGTTGTGACACAAAATTGCCTTTGGTTCTGATGCAAAAATAATCTTTTCATCTATGACTGCATAATAAAGCGGCTTAACGCCTATATGGTCTCTTGCCAGAATCAGTGAGCGGTTTCGGGAATCCCATATTGCAATGCTGAATATTCCATTTAATTTTTTAAATACCTCCGTACCCCATTCTTCATATCCATGAATAATTACTTCTGTATCTGAATGATGGCTGAGAAATCTATGTCCGCGGCTTTCAAGTTCCTTCCATAAATACCGATAATTATAGATTTCTCCGTTGAACACTATCCATATTGTTTTATCCTCATTGGGCATGGGCTGGTTTCCGGTTTCCAGATCGATTATGGACAGTCTTCTATGTCCTAAAACGCACTCTTTAGAAAAATAACTCCCTTCTCCATCGGGTCCCCGGTGATAAAGGTAGGACTTCATGGTTTCTATCAGTCGTCCGTCTTCTTTTTGACCGATTGAGGGGCTAAATCCGCAGATTCCACACATACCGTATTATATTTCCAACTCTTTCCTTGGTTAATCTCTTATTATCTTGGCCCGTTTCAAGGCAAATTTGAAATGAGTCCAATAGTAATCAATAATTCTTCTGAATACCTCTACAAGAGTTACAAAGTATTTCCATTTTATTCTACTCCTAAAGACTTGTTTCAGATATGCTCTATTGAACAAGAAAGATGCCCTCCTCCAAAGCGGGTTAAAAGAAACGTGAGCCTTCCAGACTAGTTTATCCAGATTAAGATTATGCCGGGCAAATTTAAATCTTTGATCCACCAGAGTATTGTACGCTCCGGAGAAAAGATCATATTCGTCTATGGTCAGTTTGGGCTTTACCTCTTCATAGATATCTGTACCCGGGAAAGGGGTCATCAAGCCAAAACTGTAATAGCAGGCATCTATTTCTCTTGCCAAATCCAGCGTTTTTTGTACATCGTCTTCCGTCTCGCCTGGGGTATTGAGCATGAAATTGGCTAAGGGCCGTATTCCCAGTTCGTGACACCAGCAAAAAGCATTTCTGACTTGCTCAAGGGTAATATCTTTTTTCATCCTCTTGAGGACTTCTGAAGAACCGGATTCAACACCAAAGTCAAGTTGTACACATCCGGCTTCCTTCATAACCCGAATCATCTCTCGTGAAACAAGATTAACCCTTGTCTCTGTGGCCCAAATCAACTTCAGATTTCTCCCTGTCAGTTCTGCACAGAAATCATAAGTAAATTGTTTTTTGATACAGAAGGCATCATCACACAGATAGAATCCATCTATAGCATACCTATCGGCTAAGTATTCGATCTCATCTACTACATTCTTCACGCTTCTTTGCCTGAAGGGTTTCCCATAATCCATAATCCTGTTAAGATTTTTATTTACACAGAAAGTGCATCGGGAGGGACACCCACGGCTGGTGAAGATTTGAGCGGTAGACAAAAACATGTTTCTAATGATATTGATACTTGGGCGAAAATAGTAATCGGTATCTATCTGGTCGTACAGGGGATAAGGAATTGTATCTATATCCTTAATTGGGGAGCGGGGTAAAGTCTTACATACTTTTTGTCCATTAAACCAGGCGATGCTATGAACATCCTGAATGCCATAGCCTTTCCCGATGGCGTTGACCAGTTCAGTGAACGTTTCCTCTCCTTCACCCATAACAACATAATCCACAGGGCTTCCATCGTAGAGCAGATCATCTGGATACATTGATGGATGTATGCCACCAACTACGGTTACAGTATCTTTTGCAAGCTTCTTGATGGTTGCGCATAAACCGAGAACTTCTTTTACTTCTGTTACCAGGCAGGTAATGCCTGCCAAAGCAGGTCTTGTCAAGACAACCCTTTCCAGAATCATGTCTTTCAGCTTATGTCTGGTTATATCCGAAAGTGGGCGTAAGAGGGCAGTCTTAAAATCTATTATCTCGCTTTTTATACCCCCATACTTTTGCAGATAGCTGCTTACATAAAGCAATCCAAACGGTATTGAGGGAGAATTGGCTCGACTCGGAGGACTTATCAGGCAGACATCAATACCCATTTTTCCTTCTAATCACTTTTTTGGTTCTCTTTATTATTTAGTATTAGTTAGATTACACTTCGGGAGGTTTATATCATCTTTAGGGCATAACCCCAAAATAATATTAGTATCATTAAAAATACTACTATAACAATTGGCAGTTATTCTCCCATATGTTTGCCAACTATAAAGATTGTTCATTGAAGAATTGTCAACATCTTGTATGTGTTCTAAGGCATATTTAACCTTATTACGAAATTCTTCTTCTTCACAATTGACATCAACAATAAATCCATTACGAAAATCATTAATGATGGAATTTGCGATCCCAACATTGGTAGTGACAATTGGAACATTCATACAGAAAGGTTCAAGAAGACACCACCCAAAGGTTTCCGAAGGGGATACGGTTACTGATAAGTTTGCGTGGCTTAATATGTAGTGCACTGTTTTCCTGTCGACTCTACCGGTAAAAATCACATGATCCCGAATTCCCAATTTCCTGGCAAAAGTCATGAGTTTCTTAAGAAGCGGACCTTCACCAAGTAAATATAAATAAGTATTTCCTTTTAGAATATGTTGTAATGATCGTAGTAAGAATACGTGGCGCTTCCACGGTTGAAGTTGGGCAATATACACAATATTGATTCGGTTGAGAAGATCGGTTATTTCTTCTCCATCCAGATCTTTCACCACGCAAAGTTCTGCAATTTCGCTCATAAATAATTTTTCTACCCCTAATGGATAAACACATGTATTCGATGGGATATTTCTAAACCAGAAATATTCATCCCTGCTCTTATAACTCAAAAAATGCCACATATCAACCGATTTGGAAAATAAACAGTAAGTTAAAAACGCAACCCCTTTTGCATACCATAGAGCATGTCTGAAACAGTGTACACTTAATATTATTTTATCTATAGAACGCGATAGTTTTATAGTTAACCAGAGATGTGCAAACCCATGGCAGTGGAACAAAAGAGGTACTCCCTCAAAACGTGCAACGACGGTTTGCTTCAGTTCTGAAACGTCAACACATTCAATATCATTGTTTCTGAAACTGTCCAAATAACGATTATCAAATTCGATTCTCCTGTCATAAACTATCAATAAATCCGTATATCTACTGATAGCCAATGCCATATTGTATATATGCTCGGTGATTCCCTTAGCTTTTACAAAGGCAAAAAATATTACCATCCTATTTTGATTGTTCCTGTACAATTTCTGGGTTAATCTTTTTGAGCTATAAAGGTTATTTCTCTTCCCAGATATTTATCAAGGCGGCGGGGCTTTTCCTTTTTGATTTTTGATGTTTCTCGGAATAAGTTTTTTTTCCTTTTATAAAATGAAAAAGGGTTATAGGTTTCAATAAATGAACTGCCGATAAAAAAATAATTCCCTATATTGTAATCGCTGGCTAATTCTCTGAATGCCTTTATGGTATATGGATAGCACTCTATAACATCCCGCTTTTTAATCTTCATAATGAGATGATAAATGCGGAAGGGAATACAATTTGCGTGTGGAACACTGATAAATGTTATTCCGTCTTTCTTTAATAAATTATAGTGTGTTTTAACGATTTCCTTTCTATTAGATCCACGAAAATGTTCAGCAACGCCAAAAGACATGGAAACATCGTACGTATTGAAAAAGGCGGGGTCTATTCTCAAGGCATCCATGTGTATAAAACGCGCCTGATTTTCACTGATGCTATTATCCTTAAAAACAGCCTGACAAAACTCCAAAGCCTTTTTTGAATAATCCAATAGCGTTACCTTTGCTCCCCGACGGGCAAAAAGCATTGAATAATGTCCGGAGCCTGCGCCTATTTCAATGCAATTTAAACCTTTAAAGGAACCATATTTTTCAATAATGGTTTCCTGAATTTTTTGCCAGCGAACACTGTTTTCTTCCAGGGCAAGCTGGCACTCGTAACTTTTCCGGTCATAAGAATTCCATATCTCATCCCAGGATTTTACCGAACTTTGCTTATTCCTTGATTTTATTTCTGTTTTCAATTTCATCTTTTATTATGGACATCATTTCAGTCACTCTTGATTCCCATGTATTCTCTCTCGCCACTTTCATACGCTGTTCTTTAAGATTGATATTCTCTTTCAGGCATTCTTTTATATGTGCCTCAATATCTTCTGCATTTTTCCCTATCCTGATGACGCTACTGAACCGTCTCACATGTGGTATATCTGTGGACACGATTGGTTTTCCTGTTGCCAAATACTCGTACATCTTGAGCGGAGAGCAATAAATATTAAACGGATGATCAGCAAGGAGCGGAAGCAAACATACATCAAAAGTGTTGATATAGTCGGGCAATTGTTCGTATTGGCGAAAGCCGAGGACATAAACATTTCCCATAGATACAAGGCGTTCAAAGGCAACAAATTCTCGAAATCTGTTCGTTTTAAAGCCGATGGAAACAAAAGACCATTCCGGGTGTTTCTCCGCCAGCATACACAACAACGGAATATCAACTAGATTTGATAATCCCCCCAAATATCCTATGATAGGTTTTGGCACTGTCGCAATGTCGCTGGGAACTCTGAGTTCATCGCCAAGCAATGGCCGAAAATGTCTGACATCAGCGGCGTTTGGAAGGATAAAGATTCTATTTGCATAAGTACTTTTGCTTTTATACAGTACATCGGAAACTACAAACGTTATGTTTGCTTTTTGTAATAGTTTTTTTTCATGTATTTGAATTTGCTGTTTTGTCCTGATGATTGGCAGACTCTCGACAGAGGTATACTCATCGTAACAATCAAAAATCGATAGTTTCCCCTCAAACATGTCTATAAAACTTTCATGGAGTGGGTCAAAAACCCAGATAATAATTGCCTTTTTGTCGAAGCTGTATTGATACATAATACGTTGAAGTTGATCTCGAAGCCAGGTCACATTTATCCTTATTGCCAAAGGAATGTTTGCAGCCACATGCTCATTTAAAAAAATCCTTGGACGATATACAAAAAGATTGTCTTTAAGCTTACGAAACTTACCCCTCCCGATAGTTTGTTTTATCCATCTGGAAGGGGATTTGATTGGTGACGTCACTAAATCTACTGGTCGTTCAACACATAGTATCTTAGAGTTTTTTTCCTTCTCAGCCAGAGCCTCCATGAGATACTTTCCACGAAATGGTGTGTCCCAATCCCCCGGGAAAAATACAACAACGTCATATCCAAAATCACTTGTTCTGTTCGTTTTTTGCATTTTTAAATTTACAAAATATAATATTATTTTGAAATCCGTTGGATCCAGAAGGAACCACCTGCATATTTTCCACCGCCCGAACTTCTGAATACCGAAGAGAGCTTTTAATGAATTGGCATCATATAAAAGCCAAGACTTTTGAATGCGCCAATTTTTTGTAACAAAATTAATGAATATCTGAACATTTTTTTAAATATATTCATTATCTATCACATCATCATTGGTGATTCAGCACTTCCGTGTATATCTTTTGAGTTTCTTCTATATTTTTTTCAATAGAAAACATATTTTCAACGCGTTTCCTTCCAGCCTTTCCCATACGTATCCTATCTTCTTTATTTTCAAGCATTCTTATAATTGCTTGAGCAAGACTATCAATGTCATCAGGAGGAACCAATAATCCTGTTACCCCGTTTTCAACAATCTCAGCAGCCCCCCCTGCTCTCGTAGCAACTACAGGCTTTTCCATGGCCATCGCCTCGATCAGCACTCGGCCAAATGGCTCAGCCTGTGATGGCAGTACCAACAGATCTAATGAAGCATATAGTTCTTTCATCTCACTTACAAACCCTGTGAAAATTACCTTGTCTGTAAGCCCGAATTTCTTTACCATCTGATGGAGTTCTTCTAAATAATTTTCGCTCTGGTCAATTTTAGTTTCCCCTACTATAAAAGCAAAAATATCTGGACAAATTTTGACCACTTCGGCCATTGCCTTGATAAAAACATCCTGCCTTTTGGGACGACTTATCCTCGCAATTACTCCTATAAGAAATTTTTCATTATTAATTACATACTTTTTTCTTATTTGATTGCAATTTGTAGAGGGTGAGTATTCTTCAAGATCAATGCCATTATAGACTACCTTAACCTTCTGATGTTTTCTGATAAAAGGAATATAGCTGTCAGCAGTTGCCTTTGAATTTGCAATAAGAACATCTGGGAAATGCAGAAATGTCCGCCAGAAAGAACGAAAATCAAAAATAAGATTTCTTGTATGGACTACAATAGGAATCCTATTGATTTTTGAAGCTGGTAAGCTGTATTGGTTACAATTTTCCATATGACAAGCAATCAGAGCAATTTCTCTTTCTTTTATAAACCTTGTCAGATTCCAAACTGTTTTAATATATCCTAACGGGAATGGCATGGTGATTTTGGTAAGGTTCATGGTTATTACTTCTATGCCAAGTTCTTCAATTTTGTTATAGAGCGGTCCTTTGTCCGGTATAATCACAATTGGATTAAATAAATCCCGGTTTAAATATTTCAGAAATAATATCATACTGATTTCTGCGCCACCGATGTCAGATACAGAGTCGACAAATAAAACATTGTAGGGCTTTTGGGTCATCCTAAAGTAAATTATTGGTAAACTATACAGTTTCAGGACGATTAGCTATAACTAAAGGCCAACGTAAAAAGGATGGTTCCTTTCTTCGCAATATAGCTGCCATCTGTTCCAGATAAAATAGCCCAAGTGTCACAGGGAAGAAAAGAATTGATAAATTAATAATTATTCGAATCTGTGCAAAACTTCTGCTTAATCTATAAGCAAAACGGCCTATCCTGCCAACACTCCCTGTTGCAGAAATGATCTCAAAACCTGCATATTCCAACTTTTGCCGTATATTCAATTCTGTATAACCATCTCGAACATGTCCGTTATCAACAGCCTCTTTAGAAGGGCTTTTTTGCGGGTCGCCGTACGGTATCTGAAGAATTAATATTCCACCCGGCTTCAGGCTTTTAAATATATTTATAAGTACAGCCTGATCATTTAGAATATGTTCTAATACATGGGTTGAGAAGATGACGTCAAAATGATTCTTAAAAGACATTTCATCAGAAGCATCGGCACAGACAAAAAAGAGATTTGAACGATTTATTTTATTGCTGATTTGATAGCAATCTTTAACAAGAGCTTTGTCCATTTCTAAACCAATTACAGTATTATCAGGGTTACGGCTTAACCAGAATGCAAAGGCCCCATTGTTTGACCCCATCTCAAGAATCTTTAATTGACTGCCAGTTATATATTTTTTGAGGTATCTGCGATTTACGAAAAATCTTATCAAATGACCGGGGTAGGTTTCACCAAAAAGTGCAAATACTAATCTCCCCTTCCAGTTGCTGAGTTTGCTATGTTTGAGTTCTTGCCCGTACATAATGCAATTCAGATTTACGCGAAGTTATTTTAATATTGAACCACCAAGAAAGCTAAAATATTATTCTGATATACAGTCATTTTTTGTACAACAAGAAACACCCTGAAGCAGATCAACTATTTACATCACAAGTCAAAAATACAATATACACTTTTCCAGAAAAACAGGTTCTCATTATCCGTTCTTTGCTCCATCCTTCATTACAAGCTTTCGTCTCTGTATCTGAATGTCTCTTAACTTCCAGATTATTTTTAATACAAAAGTTCTAAGTAGGTTGAAAATTCTACCATGATCAGTCCGAAGCATATCATATAATAACCTCAATCCCTTCATGGTAATTCCAAGCTGCCCATCTCGAGCGACAATCTGTTTCTTTGCTATGTTCTTTAGCAAAGGAATATTGAAACGATATAGGAAAGCCAGAAAAACTACGTTATTTCTCACTTCGGTTGTTTCTGCAGTGGAAATCCAATCCACCCAGGTAAGTTCAAAATTATCTATCCATCGATCCAGTGCCTCCCAGTCTTCAGTCCGCTTCGGGGGATGAAAGCCATGCTGAATAGCAAATTCGTATAATTCGCTTCCTGGATAAGGCATGTACCATCCGGTAGTGAAAGTCATATTGCTCTTGTTATCAAGCAGTTCAGCAATGAGCTTTAATGTACTGCGGAATTCATTACGCGTTTCAGTGGGAAACCCAAAAATCATAGATCCTGACACTTGTATTTGAGGATAGTTGGATAAAGCTCGCAAACCAGCCTTGATATCTGAAACTGTGATATCTTTATTAATTAACTTTAATATTCTGTCAGACCCTGATTCAAGCCCTATTAGGAGATATCTGCACTTTGTTTCGGCAAGTTGGCGGGCGAATTCGTCATCTATGTATTCTATCCTGCAGCATGCATAGTATGGTAAGTCTATCTGTTCGACAATGGATATTGCTCTTTTCTTGTTCACAAAATACTCATCATCCATAAACATGATACCGTTAATTCCATGTTCTTCTTTGAGGCGGTTTATTTGTGACACGACAAAACCAACTGAGTGTTTTCGCCACCTTCGCTTGTTGAACATCCTATTGTAGCAAAACCCGCACCGATGGGGACATCCTCTCGATGTCACAAATCTGATTGCTCTGTTCACATTTCCAAAGGAAGATATATACTGTTCAATATCTACCAGCGACCAGTCTAAGGCATAGTCATCCAGATTCTGGATAAATGGCCTGGGTTTGGTAATGGCAATTTCACCATTCAGTTTATATCCAATTCCCATGACTTCTCCAAGTTCTCGTTGATCTTCGAGTGCTTGAGCCAGTTCTACGGCTGTTTCTTCCCCCTCACCAATCACTACATAATCAATATAAGTTTCCCGCAAACTTTGTTCCGGCAGTGAAGAAGGATGTACATTGCCCCAAACAATCGGTATGTTGGAGTGCCGTTTTATTTTCCTGGACATCTCTGCATAAGAACGCATCGCTGAACCTGTAAAAACTGAAAATCCAACATATAAAGGATTTTTATCGAGTATCTGTTGAACACTCTCTTCCACCTGCTCAGGAGAAATATGCAGAACTTGAACTTGGTATCCTGCTTTTTTTAAGGCATCGCCAACATATAAGATGCCCAAAGGGGGAATATCCATGAATGCTGAAAGATTTATTTTAACAAGAATGATCAACTTCCTAGTCATTGCCATAATGCATTTCCTATATTATTTATCAAACCGTTTCAAAGATTCTAGTATACTACAAATCCAAGGGCAGAAAGTGTTAACACAATTGTCCCTTCTTTCAAAAAACTTAATTCGCATCATAAAACCTTTTGATACACCTCAAGAAAATTATCTGCAATATGTTCCCAGGAATATCGTTCCTCAACTATCTTTCGCCCCCTACTGCCCATATCTTTCCGCATATCTTGATTGACATACAAATGTACAATTGCTCTGGATAGTTCTTCAACGTTCCCCGGTTGTACAAAAATACCATTGATGCCATCTCTCACAAATTCTAATACACCTCCAACTCTTGTTGCAACTATCGCCTTTTTAGCGGCCATAGCCTCTAAATTCACAATACCAAATGGTTCCCACAAAGAAGGCATAACAAAAAACTCACAACCCCGGAAAAGACTTGCCGTTACGGTTCTTTCAGTATAACCTAAAAGATAAACTCGGTTCTGCATCCCTAACTCTTCAATCAATTGCTCGTGTCTGGACCGTTCCAGTCCATCACCAGCTATAATAAGGTCTAATCCATCTATCTGGTCTATTGTATGTCTAAATGCCCGAATGAGAATGTCAAATCCTTTCCGTTTTATAAATCGCCCTAAAGAGAAAATGAAAGGTCTTGGATGCTCAAATGGTTTTGCCTGATCGAACTCCTGCAGGTTCACACCGTTCTCAACAGTCAAAGACTTATTTTGAATCTCTGGCAAAATTTTCTTTGCTTTCTCCAAGAGCCATTGACTGCAACTAGTGACAAATTTTGCCCTTTTATACCAAGCTTGCGTTACCTTCAAATCTAAAAGCGACAAATTTGGGTATTCAATCACATCGGCACCATGGATACTTATAATAAAAGGGACTTTAACAAGATAGGATAGCAATAGTGGATACACAGAGTATCGGCAGAGGACATGCACGTTGATCACATCAGGCTGAAACTTATTAAGAATTTTTCTCAACTGAATAACCGTAAGCGGAAGAAATACCAAGAATTTAATCACATCCGCCGGATGGCGCGACCACACTGGAAACTTAAAGCGCAACACTTCTGCCCCCTCGATTATACCTCGACGTGGAATGTCAAGGCTTTCCCTCTCTGTGATAATAAAGACATTATGCCCTCTCTCTTTAAGAACCTGTGTCAGATTACGTATTACTTCTGAACCTCCGCCTATTACAGGGTAACAGGAGTAGTAAGCAAATAAAATTATTTTCATAGTGATTTGATGCAGACTGATTTAAAGCTTTATTTAGACTTTAGATTGTATTTACTTGGTACTATTTAACCAAAGAAGCAAAATTCTATCTATTGAAAACAAATTGTTGTGAACTTTTTATTTTTGATACTATTATCTTTACAGGCTCAATAAATATTTTCCGAAACAAGGGGGTCCAGTATACTTCCGCTATTTTATGGCTGATAAATTCAGGAAATCCTATATTACGGAAAAATTGCTGAGTTTCGTTCAAATGGGCATCTCTTTTTAACTTAAACGTATGCCACTTCACTTTGTTATTAGCCCACTTGTTCAATTTGTTTCTGTCGCTTATTGACAATTCCGGAGTTTCAAAGATTGGGTCATTTTTCCAATGAGACGCCTCGCTGATGAACTGGACTGGGTCTTTCCTGAGATAATTATTATTTTTAACCCATTCATAGAGTTGTGTATTCGGAAATGGTATAAGGTTATAAAACCGTGCATCATATACCGGATACTTTGTTGCCAGTCTTACTGAATCCTCGATATCTGCTTTTGTCTCTCCCGGAGAACCCAGCAGGAAAAAAAGAGTGACCTTATAACCCAGATCACATGCGTCCTTGATGGCTTGTTCAATAGTCTCAATTTTTTCTCCTTTACGAAGTGTATCAAGCACTTTGTTGTTTCCACCTTCAACTCCGAAAGCTATGTAATGGAATCCTGCCTCTTTCATTTTCGCAAGGAGTTCTCTATCTACTTTGTCCGCCCTTAAGCCGTTTCCGCATGATATCTTCAGCCCTTTCAAACCCTGCTTTTCTATTTCATCACATATATCCCACACTCTTTTTCTGATTAGTGTGAAGTTGTCATCAGCAATACCGAACTCTCTATATCCCTTGTCATAGCAATACCGCAATTCATCAACTACAGACTCAGGACTCCTTACCCTGAATTTTTTTCCAATTGCCAGATTGACAGGACAATATATGCAGTGATAAGGACATCCCCTTGATGTGACAATATTAATGACGCGAGGATATTTGTCTAATTCAACTTCTGAATACCATGGAAAGCCATTTTGGTCAAGATTGCTGATAAAATCTCTATCACCTGTATAAATTATTTCTCCTGTATTATTTCTATAAAGCAGTCCTTTTATTTCAGGCAATGGTTTATCACCCTTGCACAATTCCACAATTGTCTCTTCTCCCTCAAGTGTTATCCCAAAATCAATGGCATGACAGTCTTCTAAAACTTTTTCTCTTAGAGTGGAGAGATGCGGTCCACCGACAACAATTCGTATGCGAGGGTATGATTCTTTGATGGATTTGATCATCTCATAAGTGTGTTTATAGCCAAATGACATCATGCTGATTCCTATTAACTGTGGGCTGAATTTTTCTATCTCCGCTTTTAACTCATTAAGGCTATATCCAAGTCCCATATCAATAATTTTATTTTTGATGTTTGCCTTAACTAACGCTTCCGAGACATAAGCAAGCCCTGTAGGCAACCACCTGTTATCATAATGCGAGCCGTAATAAATCGGCTTAATTAGCAGGACGTTATTGATTTTCATTTTTTTATCTCAAAATTATGCAGGGGCGTTTCTTCTGACGTAAATAATACGCATAAAATTACCAATCTTCTTAGAAAAACTGCCCAAAACAAACCAGTCCCATGTTTTATAAATAAACTTTAATATTTTGCTTATGAGAAAAATTCTAACTTTAACCTTATCTCTGGATATTGTTCTTATAAGAGGCGTGAACGTCGCAAGAAAGTCTACAAACTGTGAATCTTCGATCCATGAGAATTCGGATATTGAATATGATCCGGTATTGTCATTTTTATCAACTCCAAAGCTTACCCACTCGGACAATGAAGCGGGTTCTCTAAGCCCCAAAGATTTTACAGTGTCATACAGATCGCCGCCCGGCAGGGGTCGGAATATCCAGTTTGTTGTATGCAGGGCCTCAGGGCATTTTTCATTGATTTTATTCATCAAAGAAATATTGCTCCGCATCTCTTCTTTGGATTGACCCGGCACGCCGATCATCCATGAATAGAGCGGTATAATACCTGCATCATCACATGTCTTGGCAGAACGTAATAATTGTTCAATGGTAATGTCCTTGTGCAGCAGTTTTAAAACCCTGTTGCTGCCGGACTCAGCGCCAAAGGTTAGAAATTTAAGCCCAGCGTCTTTAAGCTTTTTTGCATAATCTACAGTTATATAATTATCATTAAAATAATTAGCCCTTACATTTGTTCCCCATGTAATTTTGATATTTTTCTTTTCAATTCCTTCAATAAAATCTGTAACTCTTTTTTTACTTACAAAAAAATCTTCGTCTAATATTCGGACTGCATCTAAATTATATTTATTTTTTTGATATTCTAATTCATCCAGGAAACGGGAGGCTGTTAATGCCCTCCACCGATTTTTTATAGCGTAATTAATACAAAAACCGCACCTCCACGGACATCCTCTTGAAGAGAGAACATTCAATGCCTTAACCGGAGTTTCTGAAAGCAGATAATGGGGAGATGGGCCAAGATACCTTTCCAGATCGAGCAAATCATAATCAAAATATGGGAACGTATTAATATCCTCGCGTTCTCTTTGCTCATTTACATAACCGTTATATGCGACACCCTTTGTTTTCTGAAAATCTTGATCTCCAGACTCAATTTTTCGGGCGATCTCAAGAACCGTAGATTCCCCGGGACCGAAAACAGTCAGGTCTACATTTAGGTCCAAGGAGGTCTGTTCGGGGAAGAGTGTCGGATGTATTCCACCCCATATAACAGGTGATGTTATCCCGGTGCCTTTCAAATATCTGCTTAGTTCCAGCGCATGTGGCACTTGTGCGGTCATAACAGAGAAACCTGTAAAGATTGTTTCTCTGTTAACGAATAGTTGAAGTTTTTCTTTTACTTCATCTTCATGGTAAAGATTTGTATCAATAATGTTGATCTTATATCCGTAATTCTGTAAAAAACTCCCTACAGCTAGAAGACCGAGAGGTTCCCTTGCAGCGTACTTCTCTTTGTTGGGAAGTCTGCCTGCTGTCGTCCTCGGATTAACAAGCACTATATTTTTCATATGTTTCTTATGTCTGCGCCAGACATCTGGTCATTGAATATGTCTGCCAATTCTCCCGTCTGCCTTTTCCGCTCATACTTGTCTATATCGGACAACCTCACATTAGATGCCAGTTCCCCTTTTTTAAAAAACCCGAACATTTCACTAATCTTGTTTGCAATAGCCTCTATGTCTGTAGGCGACACTATTTCTCCCGCGTTCGATTCCCTGATTATTTTTGCCGCCTCGCCTCCTGAGGGCAGCAGCGCCAATATCGGCTTTCTCGCATACAAATATAAGAATACCTTTGATGTGACAACCCAGAAATTGTTATTTGAGGGACTTTCAGGACGCTCTACTAATAACAATACATCGCTTGCAAGCAGCTTCGCCAATGCCTCCCTGTACGGCAGCCACTGTGTGATAGTGACAACATCATTCAAATTGGCATGTTCTATGTAGTGACGTGTCTTCTTTTCCATATCCGGAGAGTACTTGAACTCGCCGATGAAATTTACCTGTAAGTTTTCTCTCATCTCCGGACTGCGCTGTAGAAGCATATTTAAAGCTTTCAAAAAATGCTCCGGACTGCGTCCCGGTCCCCACGTTCCAGCATACGTGATGACGCACCTGCCGTTTCTTGAAGCGGCAGGTGCGTCTATAAAATCTTCTTTATCATACCCGTTATAGATTACGTTTACCTTGTCATGAGAGACGTCCCCGAGGCTTATCAATTCCTCCTTCAACATCTGTCCTACACTTATGATTTTATCGGAGCAGCGCAGTATCAGTCTTTCTATGTACCTGTCGCTTTTCCGCTGTATTAGCGAAGGTGAATAATATTGATGCACCGTGGTCCACGGATCCCTGAATTCGCAAACCCATTTTACGGGCATAGTCAGCCTGAGCAACATGGCAACCATATTTGCTTCATGATTGGGAACGCTGGAATAGATTACGCGGATGTCCTCATGGCGGATTAAACGCCGTGCCGTGAAAAATGCGGGCAGAAGCCATGAAAAATCGTAGAGAAAGAATCGTGAAAAATTCCACTCCGAAACACGGTGGATAGGTAAATCAGGCGGTAGTTCCACAAGAAGGGTTTCATCCACACCGTGATACTCTTTCACCTCCTTGGTAAGAATAACCGGTTCCCAGCCGTAATCAGTCAGGTGCTTGGCAAACTTTGTCATTCGTTTAGCCCCTACATGAATATCAGGGGCAAAGTGGGTGGTAATGAATAAGACTTTTTTCACAGCAAGGCTCACAATCTATTTCTTACAA